>JAUYQH010000122.1 GCA_030697365.1 Novosphingobium sp.
CGCGCTGCGCCTGCTCGGGGCCCAGCTTGTCGAAGTGCCGGCGGCGCCCTATCGCAACCCCAACACGTACGTGAAATATTCGGCGCGCCTCGCCGAGACGCTCGCCAAGTCCGAGCCGAACGGCGCCATCTGGGCCAACCAGTTCGACAACGTCGCCAACCGCCGCGCCCACATCGAAAGCACCGCGTCCGAGATCTGGGAGCAGATGGAGGGGCGGATCGACGGGTTCACGTGTTCGGTCGGCACCGGCGGGACGCTGGCCGGAGTTGGGCTTGGGTTGAAGGCGTTTGACGAAAGTGTGACGATCGCGCTGACCGACCCCCATGGCGCCGCGCTCTACAACTACTACGCGCACGGCGAACTGAAGTCTGACGGGAATTCGGTTGCCGAGGGAATCGGGCAGGGGCGGATCACCGCCAACCTCGAGGGCGCGCCGATCGACGCGCAGTTCCGCATCTCGGACGAGGAGGGCCTCGAATGGGTCGGGCGACTGCTCAAGGAAGAAGGTCTGTGCACAGGGCTTTCGACTGGGATCAACGTTGCCGGGGCGGTAGCGCTGGGCAAGCGGCTAGGACCTGGATCGCGCGTCGCGACGATCCTGTGCGACACGGGTTTCCGCTATCTCTCGTCGCTCTACAATGCCGGGTGGCTGCGCGGCAAAGGCCTGCCGGTGTTCCCCTGGCTCGAGGAATAGACTAGAACCGCGCCATGGCCCTGTTCGTACCCGACGACGCCCCGCTCCCCGATTCCTCGCAAAAGGCGCTGCACTTCGTCCCGCCTTCGTTTCGCGAACGCCGCGCGCAGGCGGTCCACCGGCTTCAGATCGGGCTGTTCGGGCTGGCGGGTATGCTGTTGCTGGTCGGGCTGGCCAATATCATCATGGACCGCGCGCTGATCAGCGACGACGCCAGCGATGCCTCGTCCGCCGCGGCGGCCTCGGCGGCGAGCGTCTCTCCCGAAGGCGCGGAGAGCCCGGCCAACGATCCCCTCGCCGATATAGGGGTGGTGCCTGATATGCCCGCAGCCGAGACGCCCGCGGCCCCTCCCGCGACGGGAGAAACGGGCGGCGCAGGCGTCCCGGGCGGGTAAAGCCGCCCCCATCTTCCGCGCCCGTTCCACGCCCCTGGCGATGGCGGCCGCAATCCTGCTCGCACTTTTGCTGGCCGCGGGCGCCTGGCTCGGGCAGCGCCGCGGCGAAAACGGCGATGCGCGAGTGGCTCCGCGCGCGCCGCTGCTGCTGTTCACCAGCCTGCCGATCTATTGGTCCGAGGCCCCGGACATCGCGGCACAGCTCAAGGGCGGCGGCGAACCGCACTGGGCCCGGCGGGCGATCGAGGCGCGGCGCGCGCTGCGTCCGGTCGATGCGCTCGAATCCCGCTCGCTGGGCGGAGATGGCGATCTGCTCATGATTCAGCCGCGTCCGCTGGCCCCCGCGGAGAACGTCGCGCTCGACGCCTGGATCGGTGGAGGCGGTCGACTGCTGTTGTTCGCCGACCCCGCGCTGACTTCCGACAGCGACTTTGCACTGGGCGACCGCCGCCGCCCGCAGGACATCGTGCTGCTCTCGCCCATCCTGGCGCGGTGGGGGTTGCGGCTGGAGTTCGACGAGGACCAGGAGCTGGGCGAGCGCGCGGTGAAGCTCGGCAACGGAGCGACGGTTCCGGTCAACCTGTCTGGCCGGTTCGCGATCGTGCCGGGCGGCCGCGCGGACCGCGCCTGCCAGCTCCGTGCAGATGGGCTGTTGGCCCAGTGCAAGGTCGGCCGCGGCCGGGTGCTGGCGATTGCCGATGCCGCGTTGTTCGAGTCCGCGCCGGATGAAGCAGGTCAGGCCGCGCGGCGCATCGCGCTAGCCTCACTGCTCGATCGCGCGTTCTAGCTGCGCTTTCTCCGCAAACTGGGGAAATCGCGGGCGGGACTCGGACGGATTCGGGGAGTTTCGCTGATTCGTCCGCTAACTCGTTGAATTTCATATCGGAACAAAGCAAGAATTCGATAGAGAGAGTTCAATCTTGGCCGCACTTGAATCGTGTAAAATCAACATCTTACCGTCTTGTCCCGTGATTTCCCGCATTTTTCCCTTTTCCCCCCGTCCGGGTAGGGTTAAGGAATTCTTCTATCGGAATGACCCGAGCAGCACCCGGTGGGGGGTGAACCGGCAGCGCTTGCGCGTTGCCGGGCCGGGAGGGTCGTTTCTCGAGCGGCGGGGTAATCGAGCGCGTGGCGGAGAGGCCGTTCAGTTTTTACGGTGTGGGCTACTCGTCGCGCGGCGAGAAGGGCCGCTTCGTGCTCCCCCCGACCTTCCGCAAGCTGGTCAAGGAAGCCTCGAACGGGTCGCGCATCCTGTGCCTCAACAAGCACGAGCGCTGGCCCTGCCTGACCGGCTTTGGCACCACCCGCCGCGAATTCATCCCCGAACAGGTCGATAAGGAGGAAGCCGCAGCGCTCGCCCGCGGGGCCGACTTCGACCGCGACTTGCGCTACGGCCAGCTCAGCGGCTTTCTCGACGTGCCGTTCGACGAATCCGGGCGGTTCGTGTTTCCCGATTACCTCGCCGCTCTTGCCGAACTCGATGGCGACGCGTTCTTCAACGGCAACGGCCCGTTCTTCACGATCTGGAACCCCGCCGCGCTGGCAAAGATGGGCGCGGGCTTCGAGGCGATGCAGGCCGCCTGCACTGCGCTGGCCGGCGAAGCCAAAGGCAAGCGGGCGTGAGCGCGCCGCATATTCCCGTGCTTCTCGACGAGGTCGTCGCCGTGCTGAACCCGCAGCCGGGCGACGTGCTGGTCGATGCCACCTTCGGCGCGGGCGGATATGCCCGCCGCCTGCTCGACGCCGGGGCTATCGTCCACGCCTTCGATCGCGATCCCGATGCCATCGCCGCCGGGCAGGACTGGCCAGAAACCGCCGAGCTTCCGCCGCGACTGGTGCTCCACCCGCGGCGCTTTTCCGAACTGGCCGAAGGCCTCGCCGAAGCCGGGATCGCGCAAGTCCAGGGTGTGGTGTTCGACATCGGAGTCAGCTCGATGCAGCTCGACCAGCCCGGGCGAGGGTTCGCATTTTCGACCGACGGGCCGCTCGACATGCGGATGAGCCGATCGGGACCGAGCGCGGCGGACTTCGTCAACGAAGCGGAAGAGGCCGAAATCGCCGACGTGCTCTATCGCTATGCGGAGGAGCGCCAGTCGCGCCGCGTCGCGCGCGCAATCGTCGCGGCGCGTCCGCTGACCACCACCGGCGAACTCGCGCGCGTGGTGCGCAAGGCTCTGGGCTATCATGCGGGCACGACGAAAGATCCGGCGACGCGCAGCTTCCAGGCGATCCGCATCCACGTAAACGGCGAGCTCGACGAGCTGGTCGCAGGCCTCGCCGCGGGCGAGCGCGTGCTGGCACCCGGCGGTCGGCTGGCGGTAGTCACATTTCACAGCCTCGAAGACCGCATCGTCAAGCAGTTCCTGCGCGAGGCCAGCGGCGCGCAGGGTGGCGGCTCGCGTCATCTGCCGCAGATCGCGCCCGCCGCCGCACCGACTTTCACCCATGTCAGCCGCGCGATCCGGCCTTCCGCCGCCGAAGAGGCTCGCAACCCGCGCGCACGCTCGGCAACGCTTCGTTCGGCCACGCGCACCGCCGCCCCGGCGCGGAGCCGGGCCGCATGATTGCCTCGCGCACTTCGCTGCGGGGGATCGGCTGGGCGGCGTTGCTGGCGCTGTGCTGCGCCGCGCTGTTCGGGCTCAGCCTCAAGGTCAACGCTCTCAGGAGCGAGGTGCGCGAGACCGAGAACCGCATCGTCGCGCTCAAGCGCGAGACGATGTATCTCGAAACCGAGTACGAGACCCGCTCCAACCAGCAGCAGCTCTCGGCCTGGAACGCGGTCGATTTCGGTTATGTCGCGCCGAACGCCGGGCAGTATCTCGACAACGTCCGCCAGCTCGCCGCGCTGGGCAAGCCGGCCGGACCAGGCGCGCCCGAGCCTATTCGCGTGGCGAACGCACCGCCCGATGCGCCGTCCGTGCTGCCGGAGATGGTCTCGCCGTTGACCGGCAGGCCGCTCGGCGCCGAAGACGAGGCTACCGATGCCGCGCCGGTCGATCAGGCCAGAGCCGCCGCCGCGCTCGACGACCGGCTGGGCAAGTTCGAACGCGACGAGCCTGCCGCGAAGCCTGCGAAAGCCGATAGGCCCGCCAAGCTCGCCGTCGCCAAGACTGTCCCGGGCAATGTCCAGGGCGCGCCGCGGCCATGAACGCGCTGACTTACTCCACTGCGCTCGCCAGTGGCCGCGTCCAGCTCGCCAACGCTCGCCAGCGCTCGCTGCTGATCGCGCAAGTCCGCATATTGGTGGTTTTGCTGCTGATCGCACTTGCCGCGGCGGCCTGCTTGCTGCGGATCGTGGTGCTCGGCGTCGTCGAGCCCGCGCCGCGTTCCGCCTCATTGGCCGAGGCGCTGCTGCCCAGTCGCGGCGAGATCGTCGATCGAAATGGGGTGACGCTGGCCCGCGCATTCCCCGCTTACGCATTGTGGTACAACCCGGCGGCGCTGGGCAGCGGGTCGCCGCTGGTCAAGTCGCCTGCCGAAGTTGCGCGAGTTCTGGCGGATGTTTTCCCCGATGCCGACGAGGCGGATCTGCTGCGCCGCCTCAAAGCGGGCAAGCCCGGTTACCTTCACCGCCGCGTCCTGCCCGAGCAGGCCAACCGCATCCACGCGCTGGGCGAACCCGCGCTCGAGTTCCCGCGCGAGCCCGACCGGTTCTATCCGCAAGGCAGCCTCGCCGCGCACATCCTCGGCTTTGTCGCCGCCGACGGTCACGGCCGGGTGGGGATGGAGGAAGTGTTCGACAAGCAGCTGACCGACCCGGTGCAGCGCGCGCGGCCCGAGATGCTCTCGATCGACATGCGCGTGCAGGGCGCGCTCGAAGACGAGCTGGGCCGGGGGATGCTGGAAACCAACGCGATCGGCGCCGCGGGAGTAATCCTCGATGTCGATACCGGCGAAATTCTTGCACTTGCCTCGCTGCCCTCGTTCAACCCCAACCGGCCCGACCAGGCGGTCAACCGGCTGGTGTTCAACAAGGTCACCAATCAGGTCTACGAGCTGGGCTCGACCTTCAAGCCGATTACCGTGGCGGCCGCGATCGATGCCGGAACGATCACCAACTTCGCCCGGCGCTATTCGGCCAGCCCATTTCACGTCCAGGGCTTCACGATCCGCGACAGCCACCCGCTGGGGGCGTCGCTCAACGCGCCTGAATCGCTGATCCACTCGTCCAATATCGTTACCGCGCACATCGCCGACGAGCTCGGCGCGGAGCGGATGAAGGCGACGATGATCGCGCTGGGGATGAACGAGCGGCCCTATCTGGAACTGCCCGGACGCGGCTTTCCGCTGTTCCCGCGCGACAAGAAGTGGGCACGGATCACCAACATGACGGTCAGCTATGGCCACGGCATCGCGGTTACCCCGCTGCATCTCGCCTCGGCCTATGCCACTTTGGTCAACGGCGGGATCTGGCGTCCGTCCACGCTGCAAAAGCTGGAACCCGGCCACGCACCCAAGGGCCGACGGGTGTTCAAGGCCTCGACCAGCGCGCGGATGCGCCAGCTGCTGCGGATGATCGCGGTCTACGGCACAGGGCGCAACGCCAACGCCCCGGGCTTTCGGATCGGTGGCAAGACCGGATCGGCGGAAAAGCCGGGCGAGAACGGCGGCGCCTACAAGAAGAACGCGGTGGTCGCGACGTTTGCCGCCGCGTTCCCGATGGACCGCCCGCGCTATGTCGTGATCGCGATGCTCGACGAGCCCAAGGGCACCGCAGCGGCATCGGGCCAGCGTACCGCGGCGTGGAACGCGGCGCCGGTGGTTGCGCGCGTAGTCCCGCGGATCGGGCCGCTGCTCGGCGTGGTCCCCGACGACAACCGCGATATCGACCTCAGCGACCTCGCCCCGCTGATCCCGCACGGGGGCGGCGAGTGACGCTCGCCCGGCTCGCCGCCGAAGCGGGCATGGCATTGGACGGCGACGGCGCGCAGACGGTCACCGGTTTCGCCATCGACCACCGAAAGGTTGCGCCGGGAACGGTGTTCGGCGCGTTCCGGGGCACGCAGGTCAACGGCGAGGACTTCATCCCCGCCGCGGTCGCCGCCGGAGCCGTGGCCGTCGTCGCGCGCCCCGAGGCGATCGTGAAGGGTGCGCTCCACATCGCCGACACCGAACCGCGCCGTGCTTTCGCCCGGCTCGCGGCGCGGTTCTTCGTCCCGTTGCCCGAAACGATCGTCGCGGTGACCGGGACCAACGGCAAGACCTCGGCCGTCGAGATGACCCGCCAGTTGTGGCGCATGGCCGGCGAACGCGCCGCTTCGATCGGCACGCTGGGGGTGACCACCCCCGACGAGAGCGTATCGACCGGGCTGACCACGCCCGACATCGTGACCTTCCTCGCCAACCTCTCGGGGCTGGCGCGCGAGGGGGTGACGCATGTCGCGTTCGAGGCGTCGAGCCACGGGCTGTCGCAGTTTCGCAACGAAGGCGTCGCGGTGCGGGCGGGGGCATTCACCAACCTCAGCCGCGACCACCTCGATTACCACGCCGACATGGACGACTACTTCGCCGCCAAGATGCGCCTGTTCGACGAAGTGGTCGATTCCGGCGGCACCGCGGTGATCTGGGCCGACGATTTATGGTCCGGCAAGGCTTGTGAGCGCGCCGTACTGAGGGGTCTTCGCGTGCTCACGGTGGGCGAGCGGGGCGAAGCGATTTGCCTGCTCGCCCGCCAGCCCGGGCAGCTTGGCCAGGTGCTTGAGGTCGAGCACGACGGCACGCGGCGAACGGTCAAGTTGCCGCTGATCGGTGCGTACCAGGCCGCCAACGCGCTGGTCGCGGCGGGGCTGGTCATTGCCACCGGCGGCGATCCGGCGGCGACGTTCGACGCGCTCGCCCGCCTCCAGCCGGTTCGCGGGCGGCTTGAGCGGGCGGCAATCAGTCGTGCCGGGGCCCCGGTTTATGTCGATTATGCCCACACTCCCGATGCGCTCGAGGCGGCGATCGCCGCGCTGCGCCCGCACGTAAAGGGCAAACTGATCACCGTGTTCGGCGCGGGCGGCGATCGCGATGCGGGCAAACGGCCCCAAATGGGCGCGGTCGCGGCGCGCGCCTCGGACGAGGTCATCGTCACCGACGACAACCCGCGCGGGGAGGAGCCCGCTGCAATCCGCCGGGCGATCCTTGCCGCCGCACCGCGCGCCACCGAGATCGGCGACCGCCGCGCCGCCATCGCCGAGGCCATCCGCCGCGCCGGGGCCGACGATATCGTCCTGATCGCGGGAAAGGGCCACGAGCAAGGCCAGATCGTCGGCGCGGGCGAGGGCTTGCGCATCCTGCCGTTCGATGACGTAACCGTGGCGCGCGAATGCGCCGTCCCCTCTTCCGGAGATTGACCGCAATGGCTTCCCATCCCGCGCTGCTTGCCTGGCCCGCCGCCGCTTCGGACGAATATGGCCTGGCGCTGTGGTCGGCGCCCGCGGTCGAGGCCGCGACGGGGGGGCAAGCCTCGACCGATTTCGAGGCTTCGGGCGTTGCTTTCGACAGCCGCGAAGTGGGCGAGGGCGACCTGTTCGTCGCGCTCAGGGGCGAGCAATCGGACGGCCATGCCCATCTCGCGCAGGCGTTTGCGCGCGGGGCGGCGGCGGCGATCGTCGATCGTCCAGTGGAGCACCCGCATGTACTCGTACGTGATACCTCAAGCGCACTTGAGGGCCTGGGAATCGCTGCGCGTGCCCGCGCCGACGCGCAGATCGTCGGGGTCACCGGATCGGCGGGCAAGACCGGGGTCAAGGAGGCGCTTTTCTCCGCGCTCGACCGAGCCAGCCGGGGCAAGGCGCACCGCAGCCTGAAGAGCTACAACAACCATGTCGGCGTGCCGCTCAGCCTCGCCCGGATGCCCGCGCGGACCCGGTTCGGGGTGTTCGAGATGGGGATGAACCACCCCGGCGAACTATCCGCGCTGACCCGGCTGGTGCGCCCCAATGTCGCGATCGTCACCACCATCGCGCCCGCGCACATCGGATTCTTCAAGGACGAAGCCGCGATAGCCGACGCCAAGGGCGAAATTTTCGAAGGACTGGTCCCCGGCGGCACCGCGATCATTCCGGCCGACAGCCCGCACTTCGCCAGGCTGCGCGACAAAGCACGCGAGCACGCGGCGCACATGGTCTCGTTCGGGCGCAGCCCGCAGGCCCAGGTTCGCCTGCTCGACACGATCCGCGCGCACAACGGCGGGACGCTGATTACCGCCGATCTGGGTGACCGGCGGATCTGCTTCACCGTGGGCATGGCTGGCGAGCACTGGGTCGCCAACGCACTGGCGGTGGTCGCCGCGGTCCGCGCAGTGGGCGCAGATCTGGGCGCGGCGGGCCTCGCGCTGGCCGAGATGGAGGGCCTCGCCGGGCGCGGTCAGCGTCACGCAATCCCCGCCAGGGGCGGCGACGGCAGCGGCAGCGCGCTGCTGATCGACGAAAGCTACAACGCCAACCCCGCCTCGATGCGCGCGACCATCGCGGAGCTGGGCAAGACACCGGCGCGGCGGCGGATCGCCGTGCTCGGCGCGATGAAGGAACTGGGCGAGGCCGAGGCACGATATCATGCCGAACTGGCCGCACCGCTGGCCGAGGCGCAGATCGACCGCGCGGTGCTGGTGGGCGACGAAATGCGCGCGCTGGCCGAGGCGCTGGGGAAATCCGGCAGCGGCGCGCTTGGCAAGCGAATCGATGTGGCGCATGTGGCGACCGCCGCCCAAGCGCTCGACCTGTTGACGGGCGAGGCTGTCGGGGGCGGGGACGCGGTGCTGGTCAAGGGCTCGAACTCGGTCGGTTTGGGCGCGATTGTCCGGGCATTGGCTGCCAGGGAAAACGTCGCCTGATGCTCTATTGGCTTGCCGACATGCTGGGATTCGAGGGGATCACCAACCTCGTCCGCTATCAGACCGTCCGCGCCGGGGCCGCGCTGATCACGGCGCTGCTCGTCGGGTTGCTGATCGGCCCCCGTTTTATTGCGATGCTCCGCGTGCGTCAGGGCAAGGGCCAGCCGATCCGAGAAGACGGGCCGCAATCGCACCTCGCCAAGCGCGGCACGCCGACGATGGGCGGATTGATGATCCTGACCGCGCTGGTCTGCGGGTTGCTGGTGTGGATGGACCTGTCGAGCCGTTATGTCTGGGCCTGCATCGCGGTGACCGCCGGGTTCGGCCTGATCGGCTTCCTCGACGACTGGGACAAAGTTCGCAAAGCCAGCCACAAGGGCGTCTCGGGCAAAGTCCGGCTGCTTGCAGAGTTCGTCGTCGCCGGCATCGCGGCCTGGCTGGTGGTTGCCGAAACCAACCTCTACGTGCCGTTTTTCTCCGACCTCTATATCCCGCTCGGGCCGTTCTATTACCTGTTTGCGGCGTTCGTGATCGTGGGCGCGGGCAATGCGGTGAACCTGACCGACGGGCTCGACGGGCTGGCGATCATGCCGGTAATCATTGCCATGGGCACGTTCGCGATCATCGCCTATTTCGCGGGCCGCGCCGATTTCGCCGCCTATCTCGGCATTCCGCATGTTGCCGGAGCCGGTGAGCTGGCGATCTTTTGCGCCGCGGTGATGGGCGCGGGCCTCGCCTTCCTTTGGTTCAACGCTCCCCCCGCGGCGGTATTCATGGGCGACACCGGCAGTTTGGCATTAGGCGGCGCGCTGGGCGTGATCGCGGTTGCCGCGCACCACGAGATTGTGCTCGCGATCGTCGGCGGGCTGTTCGTGTTCGAGGCGGTTTCGGTGATCATCCAGGTGTTCTGGTACAAGCGCACCGGCAAGCGGGTGTTCCGCATGGCCCCGGTGCATCATCATTTCGAACAGCTCGGCTGGGCCGAATCGACCGTGGTTATCCGTTTCTGGATCGTCTCGATCGTGCTGGCGCTGATCGGGCTGGCGACGCTCAAAGTGCGATGATCGTCTCGCCTGCCTTCGGCGGAAAGCGCTACGCGGTGTTGGGGCTCGCCCGCTCGGGCATGTCCACCGTTGAGACGCTGCTCGCCAGCGGCGCGCACGTCACCGCGTGGGACAACCGCGAAGAAGCACGCGCGCAAGTCGCGGCCCGCAACCATCCGCTGGCCGACCTTGCCGATCCGTTGAGCATCGACCTCCGCGGGTTCGACGGGGTCGTGGTATCGCCCGGAGTTCCGCTCAACCGGCATCCGATCGCCAATGCGGCGCGCGCCGCGCAGGTTCCGCTGATCGGCGATATCGAATTGTTCGCGCAAGCCCGCGCCAGCCTGCCCGCGCACCGGGTGGTCGCGATCACCGGGACCAACGGCAAATCGACCACCACCGCGCTGGTCCACCACATGTGCCAGAGCGCCGCGCTGCCGGTGCGGATGGGGGGCAACATCGGCTTGCCCATTCTGGGGCAGGAGCCGCTACCTGCCGGGGGCGTCTATGTGCTCGAACTGTCGAGCTATCAGATCGATCTCACCCACGGCCTCGCCGCCGACATCGCAGTGCTGATCAACCTCAGCCCTGACCATCTCGACCGTTACGACGGGTTCGCGGGATACGTCGCCTCGAAGCTGCGCCTGTTCGCGATGCAGGAGAACGGCCAGCATGCCGTATTCGGCTGCGGTGACGCGCGCACGCTGTCGGCCGCGCGCGATTGTGCTGCAGAGCGCGGGGGGGAGTTCGTCCACGTGGTCGACCCGGCGCGGCTTACAGGGCAGCAGGGATGGCCCTCGCTCCAGGGCCCGCACAACCTTCAAAACGCCGCGATCGCGGTCGAGATTGCGCGCCTGCTCGGGCTCAACGAGGCGCAGTGGCGTCCGGCGCTGGCCAGCTTCAAGGGTCTCGCCCACCGCATGGAGCGCGTCGGCGAGCACGGCGGGGTATTGTTCGTCAACGACAGCAAGGCGACCAACCCCGCCTCGACCGCGCCCGCGCTCGCCGCCTATCCGCGGATCCACTGGATACTGGGCGGGCTGCCCAAGGGGGACGACCTCGACGAGTGTCTGCCGCATCTGAGCCACGTTGCCGCGGCCTATACGATCGGCGAGGCCGGGCCGCGCTTCGCCCAGTTGCTCGAGCCGCTGGTTCCGGTCCGCCGCAGCGAAATGCTGTGCGACGCGGTGCGCCAGGCGATGGCGGCGGCACAGCCGGGAGAGGTCGTCATGCTTTCGCCGGCCTGCGCCAGCTTCGACCAGTTCCGCGACTTCGAAGCGCGCGGCGACGCGTTTCGCGACATCGTCGCCGCGCTGGTCGCCGAGGGTGCGCCGGCCGGAACAGGTGAAGCGCGATGAGCGGCGCGACCGCCACCGGCGCCAACCGCGGCGTACCAACGATCGGCCGCGACGGCGCGGTTCGCCTTGTCGGGCCGGGCCAGCGGTATCGCCGTAGCCGCCGCAACCAGCTGGTCGTGTGGTGGCGCGAGATCGACCGCGTGCTGCTCGGCCTGATCGCCACGCTGCTGCTGATCGGGGTGATCGGGGTCGCTGCCTCATCACCCGCCAGCGCGCACCGCCTCTCGACCCGTTCGGTGCAGATCGCGGAGCTTCACTTCCTGTGGCTCCATCTGAAGTGGCTGACGGTGGGCCTGGTGGCGCTGGTCGGCTGTTCAATGTTACCCAAGGACACCGCGCGGCGGATGGCGGTAATGCTGGGCGGGACAATGCTGGTGGCGCTGATGCTGGTTCCGCTGGCCGGGTTCGACGTGAATGGCGCGCGGCGCTGGATCAACCTTGGCTTCTCGTTCCAGCCGTCCGAATTCCTCAAGCCCGCGTTTGCCGTGGGGGTGGCGTGGATGCTGTCGTGGCGGGTGCGCGATCCCAACCTGCCGGTGATCCCGCTGACCACCGCGCTGATGGGGCTGGTCGCCGCTTTGCTGATGGTCCAGCCCGATTTCGGCGCGACGATGCTGTTCGGCGGGGTTTGGTTCGTGCTGGTGCTGCTTTCCGGGCTGCCCGTCGCGCGCGTCGCCTGGGCTTTTGCCGGGATCGTCGCGTTCGTGATCCTCGCCTATTTCTTTTATCCCAACGCCACCCACCGGATCGACAGCTTTTTTTCGGGGGGTACGGCGTTCGACCAGGTCGATCTCGCCCAGAAAACCTTGCTCGGCGGCGGCTGGACCGGAGCCGGGCTGTGGCTCGGGGTCAAGAAGATGTCGCTGCCCGAGGCGCACACCGACTATATCTTCTCGGTGATCGGCGAAGAGTTCGGGCTGATCGCCTGCGCGGTGATCGTGGTGCTCTATGCCACTATCGCGGCGCGGGTGCTGCTGCGGCTGCAGGAAGAGAACGACCTGTTCACGATCCTTGCCGCCGCGGGGCTGACCGCGCAGCTGGTGGGCCAGGCGTTCATCAACATCATGGTCAACCTCCAGCTGTTCCCTTCGAAGGGGATGACCCTGCCGCTGATCTCGTACGGCGGCAGTTCGATGATCGCGCTGTGCGCGGGCGTGGGCCTCTTGCTGGCGATCACCCGGCGCAACCCGTTCCTCACCCGGGACGTGACCCGGCCAGCTCTGCCGCTGGCAGACGTATTGCGGCGATGAGCGGGGCTTCGCGCCACTATGTCCTCGCCGCGGGGGGCACCGGGGGGCACATTCTCCCCGCCTTCGCGCTGGCGCAGGAGCTGGAGCGCCGCGGGCACCATGTCGCGCTGGTCACCGATGCGCGGGGCGCGGCGATTCCCGGTAAGCCCGAAGCGCTAACCGCGCACATCCTTCCCGCAGGTCGGCTTGGGGGCGGACCGCTCGGGTATCTGCGCGCAGGCAAGGCGATCTGGGAGGGGCGGCGGATGGCGCTGCGCCTGTTCGAAAGCTTCGCGCCGTCGTGCGTCGTCGGCTTCGGCGGCTACCCCGCGCTGCCCGGGCTGCTCGCCGCGACTTCGGCGAAGATCCCGACGGTGATCCACGAGCAGAACGCGGTGCTCGGGCGAGTCAACCGCTTCCTGGCGGGCCGGGTCGATGCGATCGCCACGTCGTACAAGGAGGTTCACCGGCTCGATCCCAAATTTGCGAGCAAAGTCCACCTTGTCGGCAACCCGGTGCGCCCCGAAGTGCTGAGCTTGCGCGACGAGCCCTATCCCTCGTTCAGCGAGGACGGGCTGTTCCGCGTGCTGGTCACCGGCGGCAGCCAGGGCGCTTCGGTGCTCTCGGAAGTCGTGCCCGATGGCTTGGCGATGCTCCCCCCCAACTTGTGCCACCGGCTTCAGGTCACCCAGCAATGCCGCGCCGAAGACCTCGAAGCGGTCCGGCGGCGCTATGCCGAACATGGCATCCCGGCCGAACTCGGCACTTATTTCGAGGATATGGCCAGCCGCCTTGCCGACGCGCACTTGTTCATCGGCCGCGCCGGGGCCTCGACCATCGCCGAGCTGACCGCCGCCGGGCGCCCCGCGATCCTCGTGCCGTTGCCCATCGCCACCGACGATCACCAGGCGTGGAACGTGCGCGAGATGGTCGCCGCGGGCGGGGCACGCGCGATCCGCCAGACCGGGTTCACCGCCAAGGAGCTGGCCAAGCAGATCCAGGCGATGGCCCAGCGGCCCGATACGCTCGCCAACGCCGCCCACGGCGCCTGGAACTGCGGGCTGCCGCATGCGGTTCGCGACCTCGCCGATCTGGTCGAGAGCTTCGGTGGCGCGCCGCTGATGGACGTGATTCGGGTGGATTCGGGCGCGAGCGCGCAAGTTTCGGGCCAGGAGGCGGTGGCGTGAAGGGCGTCCACACCGACATCGGGACGATCCATTTCGTCGGCATCGGCGGGATCGGCATGTCCGGGATTGCCGAGGTGATGCACAACCTCGGTTATACCGTGCAGGGGTCGGACATCGCCGAAGGCTATGTCGTCGAAGGTCTGCGCGCGCGCGGGATCAAGGTGATGATCGGCCACGATGGCGCCAACGTCGCGGGCGCGGCGGTTGTCGTCACCTCGACCGCGGTGCGCCGAACCAACCCCGAAGTCGCCGCCGCGCTCGAGGGCCGCATCCCCGTGGTCCGCCGCGCCGAGATGCTGGCCGAGCTGATGCGATTGAAATCGACGGTCGCGGTCGCCGGCACCCACGGCAAGACCACCACCACCAGCATGATCGCGGCGATGCTCGATGCCGGCGGGATCGATCCGACGGTGATCAACGGCGGGATCATCAACTCCTACGGCTCCAACGCCCGGTTAGGCGCGAGCGAGTGGATGGTGGTGGAGGCCGACGAGAGCGACGGCAGCTTCCTCCGCCTCGACGGGACGATCGCGGTGGTGACCAACATCGATCCCGAACACCTCGACCATTACGGCAGCTTCGATCGAATCAAGGAAGCGTTCGTCGAATTCGTCGAGAACGTGCCCTTTTATGGCGCGGCGATCCTCTGCGTCGATCATCCCGAGGTCCAGGGGATCATCCCCCGCATCCGCGACCGGCGGGTGACGACTTATGGCTTCTCGGCACAAGCCGATGTGCGTGGCGACGCGGTAACGCCGGTTGCGGGAGGGAACCGCTTCGACGTGGTGGTCCGCGCCCGCGACGGCGCGACGCGGCGGATCGAGGGGATCGAACTGCCGATGCCCGGGCGGCACAACGTCCAGAACGCCTTGGCGGCGGTCGCCGTGGCGCTGGAGATGGGTTGCAGCGACGCGGTGATCCAGAAGGGTTTCGCCGGGTTTGGCGGGGTCAAGCGGCGCTTCACCAAGGTGGGCGAAGTTTGCGGCGCGACGATCATCGACGACTACGCACACCACCCGGTGGAAATCCGCGCGGTGTTGTCCGCGGCCAGGGAAGGTGTGAAGGGCCGGGTCATCGCGGTGGTCCAGCCGCACCGCTTCACCCGCCTGCGCGATCTGATGGACGACTTCCAGGGCGCCTTCAACGATGCCGACGTGGTCTATGCCGCGCCGGTTTACGCCGCGGGCGAGGCGCCGATCGACGGCGTGGATTCCGAGGCGCTGGTCAAAGGCCTCAAGGCGCGCGGGCATCGCGCGGCGGCAACGGTGGCGGGGCCGGGCGAATTGGCTCAGTCCTTGGCGGAGACGCTCGAACCGGGCGACATGGTGGTCTGCCTCGGCGCGGGGGACATCACCAAGTGGGCCGCGGGGCTGGCCGATGCGGTTGGCGCGCTGGGGAGCAAGGCGGCATGAC
The DNA here is from genome assembly GCA_030697365.1 of Novosphingobium sp. Taxonomy (GTDB): domain Bacteria; phylum Pseudomonadota; class Alphaproteobacteria; order Sphingomonadales; family Sphingomonadaceae; genus Novosphingobium. Next base: position 15,136 of record JAUYQH010000122.1, read on the forward strand.
CCGGCGCAAGAGCGATCCCTTCGCTCTGGGCAAGGCGGCGCTTTCAGCGCAGCAAAAGCAGCTCGAGCTGGCCCGGCGGTTGCTGGACCAAGGTCAGGCCGCCGCGCGCTGGCAGAAAGAGGCGCTCGCTGCCGGAGAGAAGATGGCCAAGGCGCAGCGCGATTGGCTGAAGTTGTGGGGCTGGTAATGGCCGAAGCCCCGCCCCGGGTCGCGGGCAAGCTGAGCGCCGATGCGCCGCTCGCCCCCTTGGTATGGTTCAAGTCGGGCGGCGCCGCAGAGTGGCTGTTCGAACCGCGCGACTTGGCCGACCTGCAAGCCTTCCTTCGCGACCTCGATCCCGCAACCCCGGTGATGGCCCTCGGCCTCGGCTCCAACCTGATCGTCCGCGACGGCGGGGTGCCCGGCGTGGTGGTGCGGCTGGGCAAAGCCTTCGCAAAAGTCGCCGCACGCGACGACACCACGCTCGATTGCGGCGGCGGTGCCTCGGGCATCCTCGTCTCGTCCACCGCGCGCGACAACGGCATAGCGGGTCTCGAATTCCTCCGCTCGATCCCCGGCACGGTCGGCGGCTTCGTGCGAATGAACGGCGGCGCCTATGGCGGCGAGGTCAAGGACATCCTGGTCGATTGTGACGTGGTGCTGCGCTCGGGCGAATTGGTGACGCTTGCGGTAGCGGATCTTCACTACAGCTATCGCCACTCCCATTTGCCCGCAGGCGCAATTGTGGTTGCCGCACGATTTCGCGGCCGTGCCGGCGAACCCGCGCAAATCCAGGCCGAAATGGACCGGATCGCCGCATCGCGTGAGGCCAGCCAGCCGCTGCGCAGCAAGACCGGCGGCTCGACCTTCAAGAACCCCGAAGGCCACAAGGCCTGGCAGATGGTCGATGCTGCCGGATGCCGCGGCCTGACCCTTGGCGGGGCGCAAGTCAGCGAGAAGCACACGAATTTCCTGATCAACACCGGCACCGCGACGAGCACCGAGATCGAAGCGCTGGGCGAGGAAGTGCGGCGGCGAGTGAAGGACAAGTCGGGCGTGGAACTCGAGTGGGAAATTCAGCGCGTAGGCCTGTTGGCCGAAGCGCCTCAAAAAAGCGTGGGTGTGAAGTGAGCTTGCCCAAACTCCACGTTGCGGTCCTGATGGGTGGATGGTCCAGCGAACGCCCTGTGTCGCTCATGTCGGGCAACGGCGTCGCCGACGCGCTCGAAGAGCGTGGGCATTGCGTCACCCGGATCGACATGGACCGCGATGTCGCAGCGCGACTGGCTGCGGCCAAGCCCGACGTGGTGTTCAATGCACTCCACGGCACCCCCGGCGAGGACGGGACGGTGCAGGGGATGATGGACCTGATGGGGCTCAAATACACCCACTCGGGCCTCGCCACTTCGGTCATCGCGATCGACAAGGAGCTGACCAAGCACGCGCTGGTCCCGCACGGCATCCCGATGCCCGGCGGGCGGATCGTGGCGTCGGAGGATTTGTACGAGCGCGATCCGCTGGCGCGGCCCTATGTGCTGAAACCCGTCCACGAAGGCTCGTCGGTCGGCGTGGCGATCGTCACCAGCGAAGGGAACTACGGCAACCCGATCGGGCGCGACGTCGCCGGGCCTTGGCAGACTTTCGCGCATCTGCTCGCCGAGCCGTTCATCCGTGGCAAGGAGCTGACCACCGCCGTCATCGCCGACCGCGCTCTCATGGTCACCGAACTCAAGCCCAAGACGGGCTTCTACGATTTCGACGCCAAGTACACCGAAGGGCTGACCGAACACGTCTGCCCCGCCGAAATCCCCGACGAAATCACCGAGGCGTGCAAGGACATCGCCTTGCGCGCGCACCGCCTGCTCGGGTGCAAGGGCACCAGCCGCGCGGACTTCCGCTGGGACGACGAGCAGGGGATCGAAGGGCTGTTCCTGCTCGAGGTCAACACCCAGCCGGGGATGACCCCGCTCAGCCTGGTGCCCGAACAGGCGCGGCATTGCGGGATGGAATACGCCGATCTGGTCGAGGCGATTGTTGCGGATGCGCTGGGGGGCGCGAACTGATGGGGCAGACGATCCGGCGCGGCGGCAAGGGCGTGAGACGCGCCGCCGCGACGCGCACCACGCAAGCCAAGGTGGCCAAAGCCCGGCAAACCACCGGCTCGGCGCTCGATCGCGCGATCGGCGCGCTGCCGGTCAGCGAGACCCGGCTTCACCATATTTTCCTCGCCGCGATCCTGGGCGGTGCGGTGGTCTTGGCGTGGATGGTGGCGAGCTTCGCCGGGGTTCCGGCAATGGCCAGCGCGCAACTGGCGTTCCTCGCCCGCGACGCCGGGTTCGAAGTCCGCCGCGTCGAGGTCCGCGGGGTCGAGCGGATGAACGAGCTCAAGGTCTATGAAAAGGCACTGGGCGAGCGCGAGCGGGCGATGCCGCAAGTCGATGTCGCCGCGTTGCGCAACCAATTGCTCCAGCTGTCGTGGGTCGAGGACGCGCGGGTCTCGCGCCAGCTGCCCGATACGCTGGTGATCGACATCGTCGAACGCACCCCGCGTGCTGTGCTCAAGAAGCCGGGGCGCTATGTCCTGATCGATGGTGCAGGGCATGAACTGGAACCGGTTCGCGCCGATCGCGCCAAGGGCATGCTCGCACTCGCCGGGCCGGGCGCGGGCAAGCAGATCGCCGGGCTCGACAAGCTGCTCGAGGCTGCGCCGGCGTTGAAGCCGCAAGTGCGCGAGGCCGAATGGATCGGCAACCGGCGCTGGAACCTGACTTTCAGGACCGGGCAGGTGCTCGCGCTGCCGCAGGGCGACGAGCAATCCGCCTCGGCGCTGGTCAGCTTCGCCAAGCTCGACGGGGTCAACCGCCTGCTCGGCGGGCAGGTCGCCTACTTCGACATGCGCGCGGCGGATCGCATCTACTTGCGCGTTCCGGGCCGCGCGGTGGAGGCTGCCAAAAACGCCGCGGCGGCGAAAGCCGCCAAGGCCAAGGAACAGTAATGGCCAGCCGCGCAATCCCCCAGCGCCACGGCGTCCCCAAGATCGTCAAGGTTTTCGGCGCGATCAACATCGGCTCGTTTCGCATCTCGGCGATGATCGTCGGGCTGTCCGAAACCGGCGAGATGATCGTGCTGGGTTCGGGCCACCGCGCCAGCCAGGGGGTCAAGCGCGGCTATGTGACCGACATGCAGGCCGCGACCCATGCGGTCAGGGACGCGATCGAGCGCGCCGAGAAGATCGCCGGGGTCTCGCTCCAGGCGGTGTGGATCGGCTGCTCGGGTGCGGGGCTTGCCAGCACGCTTGCGCGGGTCGAGGTCGATATCGGCGGGCGGCGGATCGAGGCCGACGACATCGAGCACCTGCTCGTCGCCGGGCGCGACGTGATCCAGCCCGACGGGCGGATGGTGCTCCACGCCCAGCCCGCCCACTACACGCTCGACGGCGCGCATGGGGTGTCGAACCCCAAAGGACTCCACGCCGAGCGCCTCGCGGTCGATATCCACGTGATGCTCGCCGATGGCGCGCCCGTCCGCAACCTCACCGAATGCGTTCAAAACGCGCATCTGGAGGTCGAGGCGGTGGTCGGCTCGCCGGTTGCCGCGGGGCACGCCTGCCTGACCCCAGAGGAACGCGAGCTGGGCGTCGCGCTGGTCGAGTTCGGCGGCGAGGTATCCAACGTTTCGGTCTATATGGGCGGGATGCTGCTGGGGATGACCGCGATCCCCTATGGCTCGGGCGACGTCACCGACGCGATCGCCAGCGCCTTCGGCATCCGCCGCTATCAGGCCGAGCGGCTCAAATGCGTCCACGGCTCGGCCATCGCGAGCCCGACCGACCACCGCGAGATGGTTCCGGTCAACGCCCCCAACGATCCCGAACCCGGCTCGCTCGGCGCTGGGCCGGTGGCGCGCCATGCCGACGACAAGAACCGCATTCCCCGCGCCGAACTGGTCTCGGTGATGACCGTCCAGCTCGGCCAGTGGATGGAGGAAGTCGGACGCGCCTTGAAGGCGCTGGGCTTCACCGGCCAGCGCGGGCAGCAGATCGTGCTCACCGGCGGCGGGGCGGAACTGCCCGGTCTCGCCGATTTCGCCCAAGGCGCCCTGGGCAAGCCGACCCGGATCGGCAAGCCGCCGCAGATGACCGGCTTGCCCGAGGCGCACGCTACCCCCGGTTTCGCCACGCTGGCCGGGCTCGTGCTTTATGCCGCGGCCGACCCGGTCGACATCCGCAGTATCGGTCCAAGCTATACGCCGACCACGCGCTATACCGGCATGGCGCTGGCGAGCCGCGTGGTCCGTGCGCTGAAAGAGTATTTCTAGCGATGATCGAATTGCCGATCACGCCTGTGGAAAAGGTTAATTTGCCTTTGCGTCGTCGATTCGTTCCGTGCCAAGCTGAAATCAACGTTTTACGCGGCCTCGCACCGCATCCGGGGAGACCCTCATGAGCATCAATATCGGCCCGCCCAAAGTGGACGAACTGCGTCCCCGGATCACCGTGATCGGGGTCGGCGGTGCGGGCGGCAACGCCATCGCCAACATGATCAAGGCGGATATCGAGGGGGTCGACTTCATCGTCGCCAACACCGATGCGCAGGCGCTGAACAATTCGATCTCGGAACACCGCATCCAGCTCGGCCCCGACATCACCCAGGGGCTGGGCGCGGGATCGCGGCCCGAAGTGGGTCGTGCCGCCGCCGAGGAAACGCTGGACGAGGTCGAGCGCGCGCTCGAGGGTACGCACATGTGCTTCATCGCCGCGGGGATGGGCGGGGGAACCGGGACCGGCGCAGCGCCGGTCATCGCGAAGGCCGCGCGCGATCGCGGCGAGTTGACCGTGGGCGTGGTGACCAAGCCGTTTCTGTTCGAAGGCACCCGCCGGATGCGCGCCGCCGAAGCCGGCATCGAGGAGCTGCAAAAGCATGTCGATACGCTGATCGTCATCCCCAACCAGAACCTATTCCTGGTTGCCAAGGCCGAGACCACCTTCAAGGAAGCGTTCAGCCTCGCCGACGAAGTGCTCCAGCAGGGGGTGCGCTCGATCACCGACCTGATGGTCATGCCCGGGCTGATCAACCTCGATTTCGCCGACGTGCGTTCGGTGATGGGCGAGATGGGCAAGGCGATGATGGGCACCGGCGAGGGGGCGGGCGAGAACCGCGCGCTCGAAGCCGCCGAACGCGCGATCTCCAATCCGCTGCTCGACGGCGTATCGATGCAGGGCGCCAAGGGAGTGATCATCTCGATCATCGGCGGCGAGGACATGAAGCTGCTCGAGGTGGATGAGGCCGCCAACCACATCCGCGAACTGGTCGATCCCAACGCCAACATCATCTGGGGATCGGCGTTCAACCCCGACCTGCAGGGCAAGATCCGCGTCTCGGTGGTCGCCACCGGGATCGAGCAGACCACCGAAATGGCGCAGGAAGCTTCGCGCCCCTATGCGCTGCCCGGCACTGCGCGCGGGCCCGCGGTGCCCACGACATATACGCCACAGGCCTTTACCGCGCCCGAGCCTGAGCCCGAGCCCGAGGAAGCCGCGGCGACGACCTCGTGGAACGAGACGACCGATACCGGGCTGGCCAACCCCGCCGAATCGAGCGAGCACGCGCTAGTCGGGACCGAGGGCGGCTTTACGGGCACGCCCGACGCCGGTGATGCCGACAGCGATGAGCTGGCCGCACATGGCGGTGGCGAGCCGGACGAAGACGCGCTCGATCTCGAACTGGAGATCGACGAGGGCCGCGCCGAAGAGGATTCCGCCGAACCCGTTGCTGCGTCAAGCAGCGGCTATGCTTCGCTCGAACGTCTGTCGAGCTTCGGCAAACGCACCGACGACGGCCTGCTGGGCAGCGCCGACCGCCTTGTCGAAGAGGATGAAGATGTCGCGCCCAAGGTCTCGCGCGGCGGTCTCGGCCTATCGCCGGCGGCCAAGCCCGGTGGGGGCGGTGCGGCAGGCGGGGCGACGCTGTTCGAGCGCATGGCCAACCTGTCGCGCGGAGGCCGCTCGGCCGATGCCGAAGAGGACGACGCCGAGGACGATGCCGGCGAGAGCGGCGGGTCGCTCAATATCCCGCGCTTCCTTGGACGGCAGAACAACCAGTAGGAGCGGCGCGCCCGTTCATCGCGGCGACGGGAAGCCTCTGCTACGCAGCCGTTTGGATTGGGAGCTCGAGACGGCACAGGCGGCAATCGCCGCAAGGCCGGGAGTGGGCGCATGATCGCGGGTTCGCGCAAGGTTCGGTCACACTGGCGCGCTGGCTTGCGCGCGTCGCTGACGCTCGCCGCACTGCTCGGCGGGCTGGGTCATGCGCGGGCGCAGCAGGACGACTCATACGAACTCGAACCCGTGTCGCGCGCGGTGGTTCAGGCGTTGCCCAGCCAGCAGGGATACCAGCTCAATGCCGCGTTGACCCGGCTTGCCGCCAATCCGCGCGATGTATCCGCCCTGCTCGATGCCGGCAGCGCGGCGCTGGCATTGGGCGATACCGACGCCGCCCTGGGGTTCTATGGCCGCGCCGACCAGCTTTCGCCCAACGATCCGCGGATCAAGACCGCCCTGGCCAGCGCGCTCGTCCGCAACGAGGACCCGTTCGCCGCAATTCCCCTGTTCGATGCCGCCGAGCGCGCCGGCGCACGCGATGGTGCGCTCGCCGGGGACCGCGGGCTGGCCTACGATCTCGTCGGCGACAACCTCAGCGCCCAGCGCTATTACCGGCAGGCGCTCGCCGCTGCGCCGAACGACGAGATCGTCCGCCGCCTCGCATTGAGCCAGGCCATCGCGGGCGACCGCAAAGGCTCGGAAGCGACCCTGCTCACCCAGTTGCGCCGCAACGATCCCGGCGCGTGGCGGACTCGCGCCTTCATCCTCGCCATCCTCGGCGATACCGAGGAAGCGGTGAAGATCGCCAATGGGACGATGCCGCGCGATCTGGCCGGGGCGATGATTCCGTACTTGCGCTACATGGGCCGCCTGACCCCGGCGCAACAGGCCGCGGCGGCCAGTTTCGGGCATTTCCCGCGCGCTGCCCAGATCGGTCGCGACGATCCACGGGTCGCACGTTACGCCGCGCTCAATCCGCGGCGCGCGCCGATCCCCGCCGCCGTGGTTGCAGTGAAGGCCGATGCTTCGGGCAAGAAGGGCAATCAGGACGATCGCCTCGGGCGCCGCCGCGATCGGACCAAGCAGGACCGCAATCGTGAGCGCGATCAGGCAGCCCCGTCGCTGGCTCAGGCGGGCCCGGTGCAACAGCAGCGTACCACCGCGCCGGTGCTGCCGCCCCCGGTGCCCACCCCACGGACGATCGCGCCGGTGCGGGTCGCTGCGGCCACGCCTGCGCCTGCGGTCACGCCTCGCCCTGCCGAATCGCGCCCGGTCGTTTCGCTGTCGCCCCCGTCGGTCACGCCGTCCGCCCCGTCGGCCGGCCTGGCGTCTGCCAGCCTTGGGGCAAGGTCAATGGTTGGGTCGCCCGCTGCTGCACCTTCGTCGATCACGCTCTCGCCAAGCGCGCCGGCTCCTGCACCGGACCCGGTGGTTGCAAGCAGCAACCTCGATCTCGCACGCCGCGCGCAAGTGACCGCGAGCGAGCCTGCCGCCATACCGGCCGCCTCGCCTGCGCCCGCACAGGTACCCGCTCCGGCGGCTACAGGCGCTCCGGCACCCGAACCGCGCCGCGATCTGTCCGCGCTGTTCAGCGATTTCCGCCCCCCCGAAGAAGAGCAGCGCGCCGCCATCACGGTGGATATCAGCAAGCTTCCGGCGCGGGCGAAGAAGGCCGCTCCCGCCGATGAGCGCGGGCCGATCCCGGATGCGCCGACGGGCACGAAGCGCATCGTCGCCGCCGATCCGGCCACCTCGACGGGGGTCAAGAAGGGCGCCGCCGCAGCCAAAGCCGGAAAAGCGCCTGCAAAAGTGACCAAACCCGCCGTTCCCAGTCATCCCAGCCGCATCTGGGTGCAGATCGGCGTGGGCCGCGACAAGGGGGCGCTTGGCTTCGATTGGCGCAAACTGGGCAAGGCAGACGCTGACATGTTCAAGGGCCGCAAAGCCTGGACCACCCCGTGGGGCCAGACCAACCGCCTGCTCGTCGGCCCGTTCGAGACCCAGGCCGCGGCACAGGCGTTCCTCAAGGACGTGCGCAAGAAGGCCGCTGACGCTTTCCTGTGGACCAGCCCGGCGGGGCAGGCGGTCGATGCGCTGGGCGGCAAATAGGTTGCTGGCGCGGGACTGGATCCCCGGCGTGTCCACAGCTTTTGCACAAGGTTGTCGGGTTATGCCCAGCCTGCGTCGTTGCGCGGATTGCCGCGAGCCCCCGCCTGACGCCAAGCCGTCGCTACGGGGCCGGCGTCGTCGGCTAGAGGGAGAGCGGAACGCGTGCCGATGACCGACCAGCGCGAGATCGAGGACGGCGACGGCGCCCCCGTCGACGTGCTCGCTTCGTTGTTCGATGCGCGCGGGTGGGATTACGAATTCGTCTCGGACGAAGAGATTCTCGGCGAAGTCCAGGGAAGTTGGGCCAGCTATCAGCTGCGGGCGATCTGGCGTACCGAAGACAACGTTCTCCAGCTGCTGTGCCTGCCCGACATCCGCGTGCCCGACGACAAGCGCCCCGGAGTGTTCGAGGTGCTCACCCTGATTAACGAGCAGGTCTGGCTCGGCCATTTCGATCTGTGGTCGAATGGCGGGGTTCTGCTCTATCGACACGGGTTGATGCTCGGCGACGACGGCCTGCTGACCATTGCCCAGGCGCAGGCAGTGATCGAGGCGGCGATCGACGAGTGCGACCGTTTCTATCCTGCGTTCCAGTTCATCCTGTGGGGCGACAAGACCCCCGCCGAAGCGCTCGCCAGCGCAATGGTGGACGCGCAGGGCGAGGCGTGAGCGCAGGGCCCAGAACCCTTCTCGTCGGCTGCGGCAACATGGGCCGGGCGCTGCTCGACGGCTGGCTGAGGGGCGGGGTGCTGGCGCCGGGCCAGGTCACCGTGCTCGATCCGGTTGCGACCCCGCCGGAAGGGGTGGCAGTGGTCCGCGCGCCCCCCGCCGGGCCGTTCGACCTGGTCGTGCTGGCAATCAAGCCGCAGCAGTTTGCGGCGCTCGCCCCCGCATTGGCACCGCTCGCCCAAGACGCGCTGGTGGTCTCGATTCTCGCCGGGACTGACTGCGGCCAGCTTGCAGCACGGCTGCCGGGCGCCCGGGTGGCGCGGATCATGGCCAACCTTGCAGCGGCGTTCGGGCTCTCGCCGGTCGCGCTCCATGCCGCTCCGGGCGTGCTGAGCGGGGCCGACCGCGAACTCCTCGACCGGATGGGCGCCGCGCTCGGCCCGGTCGAGTGGCTGGCGGACGAGGACTTGCTTCACGCCGTCACTGCGCTCGGCGGGTCGGGGCCGGGGTTCGTCTATCGCCTGCTCGAAGCGTTTGCCAAGAGCGGCGCGGCGCTGGGGCTCGAACCGCAGGCATCGGCCGCGATGGCCCTGGCGATGGTTCGCGGAGCCGCCGAACTGGCGGCCCGATCCGGCCCGATCGAGGATTCCAGGAATTTCGCCACACTGACCGCGAAAGTCGCTTCCCCCGGCGGAACCACGCGCGCCGGACTCGACGAGCTGGAGCACGGCGATGCGGCGGACCGGTTGATCGCTGCAACACTCAAGGCGGCGCACGATCGCAGCGTCGAACTCGCCCGCGAGGCCTGATACAATCGACGACATTGGCGGTTACACCGGTTTTGCTTGAAACTGTTAAGGTGTATCGCGATATTGGCACGTACCGGCTTGTCGTCGCTCGGCGCCGGAAGGGAGTTTTTTACATGGCTAACTGGAACGACCCCCAGCCGACCACCCGGGATACCCGGACGGGCTTCGGCGGGTCTCCGACGCTTAACGGTGGGGTCATCGGTCGCGAAGCCGCGGTCGATCAGGGCCTGCGCAGTTACATGCTGTCGATCTACAACTACATGGCTTCGGGCGTGCTGCTTTCGGGCATCGTCGCGCTGTTGATGTACACCACCGGCTATGCTGCCGCGATGGTCGGCTCGCCGGTGATGTGGCTGGTCGTGCTGTCGCCGCTGGCGATCGTGTTCGCGATGTCGTTCGGGCGCAACAAGTTCAGCCTGCCGACTCTTCAGGCGATGTTCTGGGGCTTTGCGATCCTCATGGGGATGTCGCTATCGACGATTTTCCTGCGCTATACCGGCGGTTCGATTGCGGCGACCTTCTTTGCCACCGCGGGCGCGTTCGCTGGCCTCAGCCTGGTCGGCTACACCACCAAGAAGGATCTGTCCGGGATGGGCACGTTCTTGATCATGGGGGTGGTCGGCCTGCTGATCGCAATGGTGATCAACATCTTCCTGCAGTCCTCTGCGCTCTACTGGGCGATCAGCTTCCTTGGCGTGCTGATCTTCGCCGGGCTGACCGCCTACGACACGCAGCGCCTGAAGAACGACTACCAGTACCTCCAGGGTACCGAGTTCATCGGCAAGGCGATCGTCCTGGGTGCGCTGACGCTCTATCTGGACTTCATCAACATGTTCCAGTTCCTGCTCAGCTTCATGGGCCAGCGCGACTGATCTGAAAAACGGCCCCTCCGCCCAGAGGACGCGAAAATCGGATGCCCGGCGGGACACGAGTGCCTGCCGGGCATTTTCTTTGCCTGAGGGAGCGGGTAGGCTTCACCTTGGGGAAAGGCGGCAGGGGTTAGCCTGGCGCGGTCTGCCGGTGAAGGATAACGGGTTTCGATGATCAGATTTGAGTTCGGAAAGGCGCGTGCCGCCGTCACGGTCCTTGGTCTTTCGCTGCTAGCCGCCTGCGCGACCACGCCCCCTCCCCCTCCGCCTCCTCCCCCTCCTCCTCCTCCGGTGGTGTACGTGCCGCCCCGGCCGCTGCCGCCGCAGGGCGCGGTTGGTTCGATGTTCATCCCGGCCCAGAATTCCTTCGGGGTCCGCGAGACGATCAACGCCAACCTCACCCCGGCGCAGAAGGTCTGGAACTTGCGCTCCGCGATGAACGTGGCCGCGCTCAACTGCCTGGAGCCGCAGTACGCGGCGATTCTCGAGAACTACAAGGTGTTCCTCAAGGCGCAGACCAAGGGCCTGTCGGCGACCAACCGCGCGCTCGATGCCGAGTTCCGCGCCAAGTACGGCGCGACATATCGCGACGTGCGCGACAGCTACATGACGCAGGTCTACAACTATTTCGCGTTGCCCCCCACGCTGCCTCGGTTCTGTGGCGCTTCGCTGGCGGTGAGCAACGAACTGGCTGCGGTTGCACCCACCGGGCTCGATACCTTCGCTGCTGGTGCGCTGCCCCGGCTCGAAGCGGTGTTCGATGACTTTTTCGGAGCGTTCGAGCAGTACAGGATCGACGTTGCGCAGTGGGATGCGCAGTATGGGCCGAAGTACGGAACCACGTCGGCAGGATATTCCAACCCGCTTGCTCCCACGGCGACTGTATCGACTGCGCCGCCGGTGGTCCGTCCGGCGATTACACTGACCGATCCAGGGCCGTCGATGGTTTCACCAGCCCCGGTCACCAGACCCGCTCCTGCGATTGCCGCGCCCGCGCCGGGTACTCTGGTCCTCCCGCCGGTGACACCTGCCCCGGTTGCTAGCCCGGCCCCTGCGATTGTCGCGCCCGCGCCGGGCACTCTGGTCCTCCCGCCGGTGACGCCCACGCCGACCGCCCCCGCCAAGCCGACTTATGGCCCGAGCGGCGGGCGCAAACGCTAAACCGGCGTGCGATTTTCGGGCTGGCAAGGCCGATGCCTTTTCGCTAGGAGGCGCGCTCTTCGCGGGGTCCGCCCTGCCTGGGACACTGGAACGGGGCCGTAGCTCAGCTGGGAGAGCGCGTCGTTCGCAATGACGAGGTCAGGGGTTCGATCCCCCTCGGCTCCACCAGTGTCGGGCATTCGTGAATTGCCCCATGCCGGGCTGCAAATCGCGGCCTCCTGCGCTTCCGGTGCTCACGACCAGCAGGTCGCTGCGCGCCGGTTCTC
>JAUYQH010000147.1 GCA_030697365.1 Novosphingobium sp.
CGTTATCGGCCTGACTGTTGCGATAGACGGCACGACAAAGAGCCGCTGGTAGGTGCGGGTACGGGGTCAATTCAGCTAACAAGTGTGGGCCTGGTGGCCATGGGGCGGTCGCCATCCGTCTCTCATCCTAACCAACCGCAATGCGAGCGGCAGCTGGGATGAGTTCTCAAAATGGCTCTGGATAGGCGCGCGGCCGAGCTCATGGTGCAGGGCCGTGATCTTTCCTGGCTGCTCGACCAGTGGGTCCAGCGCACGCCGGACAAGACCTTCTTGATTTGGGCGCCTTTCGAGGGCGAGCACCGCCAGTGGACCTACGCCCAGTTCGACGCCGACGTACGCCGCCTCGCCGGCGGCTTGGCCCTGTGGGGGATCGAAAAGGGCAGCCGCCTGCTCATCCACCTGGAGAATTGCCCAGAATTACTCATGGCTCACTTCGCTTGCGCGCAGCTCGGCGCGGTCGCCGTCCTGACCAACACCCGGTCCGTCGAGCGGGAGCTGAGCTATTTCGTTGAACTCACCGAGGCCACGGCCGCGATCACCCAGGCCCAGTTCGTGGAGGCAGTTGCCGCGGCCGGCCCAGATTTGAAGTTCTTGGCGCTGACTGCCGGCTGCCCGGGCGCAGATAGTACAGCCTCGAACATCCTTCCTTGGGACGTCCTGCTACAGACCGAACCGCTGCTGGTTGCACGAGACCCCGAGCCGCTACTGGACCTACGGGTTCAGTTCACGAGCGGCACCACCTCGCGGCCCAAAGCGGTGCTTTCGACGCACGCCAATACGCTGTTTGCCGCCCAACAGACGGCCAAGGCCTATGGATTGCAGCACGACGACGTCTGCCAGGTTTTCGTGCCGCTGTTCCACAACAACGGCTTGGCGACGCTGGCGATGAGCACCCTATGGGCCGGCGGCACGGTGCTGTTGCAGCCACGGTTCTCGGCCTCCAACTTCTGGGGCCCAGCGCTGAAATATGGCGCCACCTGGACCTCGCTTCCGGGGAGCTTTTTCCTCAGTGCGCTGGCCGGCTACGAGGTCCCAGACCACAGATTCCGCTTTTGGTTCATCGCGGTCCTCCCTGAGGTCGAGGCGCGTTACAGGGTGAAGACCCGCGGCCATTGGGGTATGACCGAGACGATCACCATCCCGATCGTGGGTGACCCCGACCATCCTGGCCCACCCGGCAATATCGGCCGTCCAGCGCCTGGCAATGAGATCGCTATCCGCCGAGGGGACGGCAGCGACTGCGGTCCGGATGAGACTGGCGACCTGTACGTGCGGGGCGTGCGTGGGATCACGCTTTTCAAGGAATACCTGAAGGATCCCGAAGCGACGACGAGGAGCTTCGACGAGAACGGTTGGTTCAGCACGGGCGACCGCATCCGTATCGACGGTCAGGGTTGTCTCTTCTTCGCCGATCGCAGCAAGGACATACTGCGCGTCGGCGGCGAGAACGTCGCTGCGTCCGAGATCGAGGCGGTCATCTTACGAACAGGTTGGGTCAGTGAATGCGCCGTCGTAGGTCAGAAGCACGACATGCTTGACGAGGTGCCGGTGGCCTTCGTCGTCGCGGCGGCTGATGCGCCGCAACATCTCGAGAGCAAGCTGATCCAGTGCTGCCGCGAGCAGTTGGCAGACTTCAAAGTCATCCGCGACGTGCATGTCGTCGAGGACCTTCCCCGGTCCACATTACAGAAGATCGCTAAGCACAGGTTGCGAGAGAGCTTGCCGTTGATTGGCGGTAGTCGTCGACGCGGCGCCCTGTAACACGCGTCAGCGAAAGGTGGGGTCCGGACAGCACTTACCCCTTAGGAGGATCGCGCCTGATCAACTTGGTCAAGTTCCCCAAATGGCGACGAAACGTTTCCCATGGCAAGACTATCCACCACGGCGGATGGTTCAGCCACAAGAACCGTAACGTGGAACGCGGCGCTGGCGAATCTGCCTTAGCCCCCGCGGCGCGGCCTTGAGAAAAGATCATGGGGGAAACTATGCGAAAGCCGTGCCGTAACCGTTCCGCGCCCAACCGAATCGAGTCGGGAGCAGCCGTTGTCGCTACGATTGCGGTGGGGGTCGCTGGACTCCTGATCGTGCCTGGGAGCGCGAGCGCGCAGGACAATTCAAGGAGCAGCCAGGCCACCACACTGGACGAACTGATCGTGACAGCCACCAAGCGTGCTGAGTCGCTGCAGGACGTGCCAATGGCGATCACGGCGATCACTGGAGAGGAAATCGAGCGGCAGGGAATTGAAGATTTCAGCGATTTTGCGCGTCAGACTCCCGGAGTTATTGTAACGGAGGCGGCGAAGCATTTTGGAAAATTTGTAATACGGGGACTTGAGACAAACACAACATACTCTGGCTTCAGCAACAAGCTGACGGCAGTATACATTGACGAGATTCCGCTTACCAATCTGTCGATTAACACGCCTGACATGCGGCTATACGACATCGACCGAATTGAGGTGCTGCGAGGGCCACAAGGCACGCTGTTCGGCTCCAGTTCCATGGGCGGCGCGGTGCGCATAATCACAAAAAAGCCCAACTTGGGCAAACTACAAGGCTCGCTCGCTGCAGATTTCGCTCTCACTGAAGGCGACTCCTGGCGGCAGCGATATAACGTTATGCTGAACGCGCCCTTCGTTGAGGGTGTTCTGGGCGTCCGCCTCGTAGGTTATTATAGAAATGAGGAAGGATATATTACGAACATCGGATTCGGGAAAACGAATTCTGACTCAAGCGAGGAATGGGGCGGCCGGCTTTCTTTGCGCTGGTCACCCACGGATAAACTCAATGTCACTCTGTCAGCCATGAGAGATGACAGTGACATCAGTGACTTATCGCTATCCGATCCCGTCTTAGGCACACACGTCCGCGCCTCCTTTGTGCCCGACATCACCGATTTGACCACACAGACCTACTCCGCGACAGTGGAGTATGACTTTAACTTCGCCAGTTTGCTCTCAACTACAGCATACGCCGAATCGGAGAGGGTCTTCGACCTAGGTCTGCCGCGAGTTCTCACTGCTGTGCTGCCCGTCGGATTTAGGTCCTACGAGGCTCTCAGTTCAGTTATGAACGAGACCCGGCTGGTGTCCCCCCCGGGCGGGCGGTTCGATTGGGTCGTGGGCACCTTCCTGATAGATCGGGAGCGCGACGGGCGCGCAGGACTATTCACATCCGCCGAATTTCTTCGGACAAGAAATATCAGCGGGCTCCCGCGGAACCTCAGGCCCGAGGAGGATACACTGGACGTCAGCGATGCGTCCAGCGTCCTCACGCAGGCCGAAGCCGCCATCTTCGGCGAGTTATCATACCACTTAACCCCCACGGTGACCTTAACTGGTGGTCTTCGATATGGATCGTCAGAGGTTTCGCAGACCAACCTTGCAACCGGCTTTGACGCAACTGGGGCTGTTGTGGCCGCGATAACGGGGGGAGGTAATCGCACGATCAACATTGTGCCGAGGACAGCAACTACCTCTCTCAGCACCGGTTCAACGAAGAAGCTTGTCAAAAAGGTCAGTCTCTCGTGGGAGCGAACCGAAGATCAGACATATTACGCCCTAGCGTCTCAAGGGTTCAGGATTCCAAATCCTAACTTCGGTTCGCTGGTGAACGGCGGAAGGAGTACGACCGACCCGAATGACCCGATCGTAATCGAAGGCGCTGTTCGATCAGATTCCCTTTGGAACTACGAGGTGGGCGCGAAGACGTCCTGGCTTAGTGATCGTCTTGTCGCGAACATCGCGCTTTACTATATTAGGTGGGATGACATTCAGCAGCCGTTGGCCCGCCCAAGTGATTCTGCGCCGTACTTTGGGACCGCGGGCGGCGCTGTCTCCAAGGGTGTTGAGGTCGAGGTGCAAGCTCGTCCTTCGGAGGGATTGCAGCTTGGACTCAGTCTCACCTTGCAGGATGCAAAGATCACGTCGCTCACTGCGGATGAAGCGAGAGCAACCGGCGCAGTAAAGGGTGCCCGTCTCGCTTCGCCAAACTTTCAGGCAAGCATTTCTGCGGTCTACTCATGGAACATTT
>JAUYQH010000164.1 GCA_030697365.1 Novosphingobium sp.
GCCATCGGCGTGCAGCTCGACGTGCGCGATCCCGCCGCAGTCAAAGCCAGCTTCGACGAGATCGAGGACAAGTTCGGGCCGGTCACCCAACTGGTCAACAACGCCGCGGGCAACATTGCCGGAGCCTCGGAGGACTTCAGCCTCAATGCTTGGCGGGCGGTGACGGGGATCGTACTCGACGGCACCTGGATCTGCTCGACCGAGTTCGCGCGGCGGCGCGTCGCCGACGGGATCGGCGGCGCGATCCTCAACATCGGCGCGACTTATGCGTGGACCGGCGGCCCCGGCACCTCGCCCTCGGCCGCTGCCAAAGCCGCGGTGACCAACCTTACCCAGAGCCTGGCGGTCGAGTGGGCGCCCTACGACATCCGCGTGAACTGCCTGGTCCCGGGACTGTTCCCGCACGAAGATCGCGCCGAGCACTTGCGGTTTGCAGACCAGGACGACCTCGACCGCCGCCAGCCGGCCTTGCGCGTGGGCCAACCGCACGAACTGGGCTGGGCCGCGGCCTATCTCTGTTCGGACTATGCGGCATTCTGTTCGGGCCACGCGTTCGTCCTCGACGGCGCGAACTGGCTGCGCCGAAATTTGCGAATGCCGGTGTTCGAGCCGGTCCGGAGCTGGCTTCCCAAGCGCGAGAAATAGTTGGGTGATGGTCAGGCGGCGATGGCCGGCGCCGTGGCGCGGAGCATGTCTTGCAGCCGACCATCGACGATGGCTTGCGCCTCGTCGACGATCCGGTCGATCAGTTCCTGGCAGGTCGGAATGTCGTGGATCAGGCCCTGCACCATGCCGGCCCAGAACACTCCCTTGGAAAGATCGCCGGTCTCCAGCAACTCGCGCCCGGCAGTGCCCGCGACCAGTTCCTGAACATCCTTGAACGTAGCGTCGGGGTTGGCCAGACGCCGCGCCACCTCGGTCGAGACCTCGCTCTTGCCGACGCGCGCGGTATTCTTGAAGTTGCGGAAGATCAGGTAGGTCCCGCGCTCGTCGTTCTCGATATAAGCCTGCTTGACGTTGGGATGGATACTGGCCTCCTGGGTCGCGCAGAAGCGGGTACCCATGTTGATCCCGTCGGCGCCCAGCGCCAGCGCCGCAACGAGCCCTCGCCCGTCGCCGAAGCCGCCCGAAGCCAGCATCGGAATCTTGACCTTGTCCGCCGCGGCGGGGATCAGGATCAGCCCGGGAATGTCGTCTTCGCCCGGGTGCCCGGCGCATTCGAAGCCGTCGATAGAGATCACGTCGCAGCCGGCTCGCTCTGCCGAGAGCGCGTGGCGCACCGCGGTGCATTTGTGGAGAATGGCGATGCCGTGGGGTTTGAGCATCTCCCAGATCTCGCGCACCGCAGGCGTGCCCGCGGTTTCGACGATCTTGACGCCGCCGTCGATGATCGCCTGGGCATAGGCCTTGTAATCGGGCGAGTTGATCGTCGGGAAGACCGTCAGGTTCACCCCGAACGGCTTGGTGGTCATCGACCGGCAGCGCTCGATTTCCTCGCGCAGGGCCTGCGGAGTGGGCTGCGTGAGCCCGGTAAGAATACCAAGCCCGCCCGCCTCCGACACAGCGCTGGCCAGCTCTGCCACGCCCACGCTCTGCATCCCGCCCTGGACGATCGGATGCTCGATTTCGAGCAGTTCGGTGATGCGGGTCTTGAAGGGCATGGCTCGGTTCCTCGAACGGTTGCTGCGTGGACTACGGCGGCGGTGCGCCTCAGCCGATGATCTTCTGCTCGCGGTATTGAGCGACCTCGGCCTGCGAATAGCCGATCTCGCGCATGATCTCGTCGGTGTGCTCGCCGATTGCCGGGCAGGCGCGCTTGAACACAACCGGTGTCTCGCCGAAATTCCAGAACGCGCCGGGCTGCTCGACCGTGCCGTAGAGCGGCTGAGGCAGGGCCGAGACCAGATTCAGCTCGCGGTTGCGCGGGTCGTCGAAGAAGCGGTTCATCGCATCCTCGAAAGTGACCGCGTCGCACGGCACGCCCGCGGCTTCGAGTGTGGCGAGAAGGCCGGCGGCGGGACGTTGCGCGGCCACCGCGGCAAAGCTCGCTTCGTCTTCGCCGAGTGCGCTGCGCAGTTCGGCGCGCTGTGCGGGCTTGTGCGCCGCGACCGCGATCCACCGGCCGTCGGCGCATTCGAAAATGCGGTGATAGGGCGAGAAGCCGGTCTGGTCGGCGGTGAGGTGGTAGGTTTCGCTCAACTCCCCGTCGGGGCCGATCAGTCGCTCGCCCTGGGTGAACGTCGCGACCCCGAGCAACGAAGTCTGCGTTGCGTGCGCCTTGCCATGCGCGCGGCTGGCGTAGAGCGAGGCGGCCAGCTCGACCATGCAGCTTTGCGCCGAAGTGATGTCCATCGTCCCCGGGCGGTTGAACACCGGGCGGTTGCCCTCACCCGCGTTCTCGAATTCCCACCCGGCGATCGCGTTGAAGATCGAATCGTAGCCCGGCCAATTGCCGCGTTCGCCCAGTTGGCCATAGGCGCTGACGTAGTTGAACGCGGCCTTGGGGTTGATCCGGCGGACGTTCTCCTCGGTCAGTCCGAGCTTGGCCGCGCCCTTGAAGCGCATGTTGTGGTGGACGATCTCGGCCCAGCGGATCAGCCGTTCAAGGATCGGCTGCGCCTCGGACCGGGTCAGGTCGAGCGCGATCGAGCGCTTGGAGCGCGCCGCGGCCTGGTAATAGCGGTGCATGAAGCGGATGCGGTCGCCAGTCAGCGCCTCGACCTTGATCACCTCGGCCCCGATATCGCCGAGCAGCGAGGCGCCCATCGGCCCGGCGAGGAACATCCCGAGGTCAAGAATGCGCACGCCTTCGAGCACTTCGGCGGGGGCGCCGTTGCTCCCGACGGGCGCGGGCGGCTGGGACCAGTCCGCCTCGCCATTTTCGCCCAGCGCGGGCGCCGCGCGCCCGGCGATGATCCGGCCATCGACGTGGAACGGCACATTGGGCTGGATCGTCGCGCCGAGCGCGGGGTCTTCGACCGGGATCGCATAGCCGTTGGCGCTCGCTTCTTCATGGCGGAGGACTTCGCCCATCGGAAACGCCGGCTCGACCGCGATGTCCGCGGCGCGCAAGTCGGCCAGCCAGGCATCGAGCGGGCGACGCCTGAACGCCTCGATCACGCCTTCGGGGGTGTCGATCTCGACGCCCTCGGCCATGACCTCCCACATCGTCGGCAGCGAGCCGTAATCGAACTGCTGCGACGGATCCATGATCTGGAGCCAGTCGCCGTCTGCACACTGAAACAGCTGCATCGCGGTGGGCCGCGCGGCGAGCGGAAAGGTCGGCGGGTTGGGCATCGGCCCCGCCGAATTGCGCGTCCAGACCATCGGCATGGTCGAGAGATAGCCCTGCATCAACGAGGTGTGCGCGGGCCCGCCGCGTCCCGATTGCAAGCGCGCCACCAGCCGCGCCAGCACCCCGCCCGCGGCAAGGTGCGCCGCGGCCCAGCTGCCCTGGCGATAGCGGTAGACGATCGGCCCCGGGCGGTGGCCGTCGTTCTCGTAAAGCACGCCAAGGCGGGCGGCGACGAGCAGTTCGTCGTCCGAACGTTCGACATCGGGGTGATCGTGCGGCGACCCGGTGATCCCGCAGACCACTAGCCTGGGAAACGCACTAGCGAGCGCCGCATCGTCGAGGCCGCGCTCCCGGGCTTGGGCGGGGGTGAACTGATGGAGCAGTGCATCGGCATCCGCCAGCCGCCGCTTGAGCTCCGCGTTGCCCTCCGGCGTGTCGAGATCGAATTCGAGGCTGCGCTTGCCGCGGTTCCAGTTGGCGAACGGGGCGGTCCCGCGCGAGGGATCGCCGCCGGGGCGCTCGATCTTGAGCACGTCGGCGCCCAGCCCCGCAAGCATCAGCCCGGCGACCTGCACCGCCATCCCCTCGCCGATCTCGACGATGCGCAAGTCGACCAGCATGGCCTAGGCCCCGGCGGTCATGGCGCGGAAGTTGGGTAGCACCCAGCCGTCCTGGATCGGGGTCCACTCGACCGCGACCTTCATCCCGATATGGACGTCCTCGGCGTCGCAGCCGGTGACGTTGGCGTTAAGCCGCGCGCCGGGCGCGCCATCGAGATCGACCACCACCGGCACGTAGACGTAATCCTCGCCGTTCTTGGGGTTTTTGTTGCAGATCGCGAAGCTGAAGACGGTGGCGGTGCCGGGGAGCGTCGGCCAGTTTTTCTCGCGGCTCTGGCATTCGGGGCAATACGGGGTCGGGGGCATGCGGAACGCGCCGCACTGCGCGCATTGGCACGCGGTCAGGCGGCCCTCCTTGGCGGCCTGCCAGAACGGCTCGGTATCGGGGTTGGTGGTGATCGCGATCTGATCGCCCGGCAGCAGCCGCGCCGGACCGTAATGGGTGACGTCGGCCATCAGGCGCTCCTCAGGATCAGGCTGGAGACGGGGAGCGAGGCGGGGCCACCCGAAACGAGCGCGAATTCGGCGTCGCGAACCTGGTTGATCGCGGTGCCGCGGACCTGCTCGACCCCCTCGACGATATGGGTCATGCCGATGATATAGGCTTCGTTGAGGTTGCCCCCGTGGGTGTTGACGGGAGTGCCGCCGTTGACGCCCCCGCCGGTGGCCGGATCGTAGCGCAGCTTGCCCGACAGGACGTAATCGTTGCCTTCGCCCTTCTCGCAGATGCCGTAATGCTCGTGCTGCATCAGCACCCTCGGGCTGAAGTGATCGTAGATCAGCGCGACGTCCATGTCCCTGGCCGAGAGTCCTGATTGCGCCCAGACGCGGTCGGCGGTGAACTTGTGGCCGCTGCTGGCGAAGTGCGGATCGGGCATCCCCATCCAGGCGAACGCCCGGCCCCATTCGCGAGTGCCGCCGTGCGCACAGGCGTGGACCACCGCAGGCTTGTGGCGGCAGTCCTTCGCACGGTCCATCGTGGTGGTGATGACCGCCACCGCGCCGTCGGTCTCGAGGCAGAAGTCGAGCCGCCGCAGCGGATCGGCGAGCATTACCGAAGCGTCGTATTCTTCTTTGCTCAGGGGGGCCTTGCGCACTGCCTTGGGGCGGTTGTGGGTATTGGCGCGGGTCGCCATCACCACTTCGCCGAACGCGTCCTGGGTGGTGCCGTAAAGGTGCATGTGGCGGCGTGCGAGGACGCTCATCAGATGGCCCGGACCGACCAAACCGGAAGGCTGCAGAAAACTGTTCTCCGGGTTCGGTGCCGAGGCCCCGAACACCACGCCGAGCCGGTGCTGCGGCAGCTGCTGCAACGCCATCAGCGTGACCATGTATTTGGCATCCTCGTTCATCAGACCCGCGGTGGCCAGCCCGATCGCGCCCGGGCAGCCGCCCCCGCCGCTGGTCAGCGAGGCGGAGAACGAGACGTGCGGCATGCCCAAGGTTTCCATCAGGCTGGCGGTGTCGAACTTGTCGAGATAGCCCGCCCCGGCGCCCGAATAATAGGCGATCCCATCGATGTCCGTGATCGAAATGCCGGCGTCGGCGCAGGCGTTGAGGATGGCCTCGCCGGCCATGTCGTTGATCGTGCGCGGCCAGCTTTTGCCGCGGACGTAGTAATCCGTAGCGCCGACACCGACGATCGCGGTCTTGTCCTGATTGGCCCAGGCCATTCAGCGTTCCCCTCGAATCTTACATATATAACTAGGTGTATTATGAAGAAGCGCTGCGCCTGTCCAGCACTATGTGTTCGCCCGCCGCCTCGCTCAGCCCGGGACGGCATCTGCCTTGGCGAACCATTCCTCGAGCATGGCCGAACGGCGGCGCATCAGCAGGCGGGCAATGTCGGGATCGCCATCGAGCACCGCCTTGCACAGGCCGCGCTGCAATGCGCGGGCTTTCTCGCGATCCTCGGGAGTCCCGTAAAACCGCAGCCGCTGCTCTTCCATGCCGAAGGTGTAGCCGATCGCCATGACCAGCTCGATCGCCGGATTGCCGGTCATCCGGGTCAACAACCGGGCTAGTTCGTTCTCGGCGCGGACGATGTCGCCAGCGGTCTGGTTCACGTCGATCCGTTCGGCGAAGGCGGCCAGTTCGGCGCGCAGTTCTGAATCGGTGCTCGTGGCTGCGAGCACGCCGGCCTGTTCTGCGATCAGGCTGTTGACCACGAACACGTCGTGCAGCGTCGCCCCGTTGAGCCGCAAGTAGCGAGCCACCGCGCGGACCGAATCCGCGGCATCGGGGCGATCGGAATAGAGGCCGCCACGAGGTCCCCGCCGGACGCTGATCAGGCGATCGTTGGCGACCAACTTGGCGGCCTGGCGCAAGGTCGGGCGGCTCACTCCGAAGCGTTTGAGCAGTTCGTCCTCGCTGCCGAGATAGCGGCCGCCCTCCCCCTCCAGGCTGAGCTCGGCAAGCTGCCGGGCGGTGCGGTCGACGCGGTTGGCGGCCATCTCAGGCATGGGGCTTATAGATATCTCTTTTAAGGATGGGTCAAGACAAATGTTGCATTTCTACCCCTTTATAGGTATCTGATTAAGCGACTCGCGGCGTTCGGCCGCATTGCGTCAGGGAGAGGCCCGATGAAGCCGTTCGTTTTCAGCGCCGACAGCCACATCATGGAGCCGGCCAACATCTTCCTCGAAGGCCTTCCGCCCGAGCTCAAGCGCCACGCGATCCGCACCCGCAAGGAGGGCGAGTACCTGACCACCGGAACCGACGAGAAGATCATCTATCGCCTGCGCGTCGGCCAGCACCGCGAAAAGGCGCTTGGCGACAACGAGCGCAAGGGCATCCGCGAAATCCCCGGCCGGCTCGAGGACATGGAACTTGAGGGTATCGACGCCGAGATCTGCTTCCCCAGCCTCGGGCTGTGGCTCTACTGCCTCGACAGCCCCGAGGCCGAAGCTGCCTCGGCGCGCCTCTACAACGATTGGAACGACCGGTTTCTCGGTGGCCACCCCGATCGCTTCGTGCGCTGCGGGATGCTGCCCGTGCTCGATTTCTCCAACACTCTGGCCGAGATGAATTATCTCGCCAGCAAGGGCTTCACCGCGGCGATGCTGCCTGCGGCGACCCCGCCCAACCTGCCCAAGTACAACGATCCCAGGTGGGACCCGGTCTTCGCCAAGGGTGCCGAACTCGGCATCGTCTTCGTCATGCACACCGGCACTGGCCTTGAAACGGTGGTGGTCGAGCGCGGTCCCGGCGCGGCCATTATAAACTACACCAACCAGGCGATGGATGCGCAGATCAGCGTGATGTACCTCGTCACCGGCGGAGTGCTCGACCGCAATCCCGGCGCCAGGGTGGCGTTCATCGAGGCCGGCGCAAGCTGGCTGGTGGCGCTGGCCGAGCGGATGGACGAAGTCGAGGAGGCGCACGCCAACTTCGTCCACCCCAAGCTGAGCCGCAAACCGAGCCAGATCATCGACGACCAGGTGTGGGCCAGCTTCCAGCACGACCGCGCCTGCATCACCGCCGCTGCGGCGCGGCTGCCGGGCGCCAAGAACGTGATGTGGGGTTCGGACTACCCCCATGCCGAGGGTACGTTCCCGATCAGCCGTCCGATCCAGGAGCAGCTGTTCGAGGGGCTCGAAGTGCCCGAGGACGTCCGTCTCGGCATCCTCGGCCTCAACGCCGCGCGGCTGTTCAAGATGCCCGCTGTGGTCCACACCAGCGAGGTCGGCGTCGCCGCCTAGACTAGCGGCCCTTCCACACCGGCGCGCGCTTTTGGGCGAATGCGCGCGGGCCTTCGCGGGCGTCGTCGCTCGATCGCCAGGCGGCGAACGCCGGGTAATCCGCCTGGAGCCGCATGGCGTCGGAGAGCGACGCCTCGTCGAGGCCGCGCATCGCCGCCTCCTTGGACGCGCGGATCGCCATCGGCGAAGCCTTGAGGATCGCGTCGCACCAGCGCGCGGTTGCCGCTTCGAGTTCGCCGTCGGGAACCACCTCGTTGACGAACCCCAGCGCCGCGCCCTCGCTCGCCGAAACGCGGCGCGAGGCCAGGATCATTCCCATCGCCTGCTTGAGCCCGATCTGCCGCGCCAGCCGGTGCACCCCGCCGCCCAGCGCCACAGCGCCGACCAGCGGCTCGGGCAGGGCGAACACCGCGCTTTCGGAGGCGACGATGATGTCGCAGGCCAGCGCGACCTCGAATCCGCCGCCCATCGCCACGCCGTTGACCGCCGCGATGATCGGTTTGGGGCAATCGAACCGCTCGATCAGCCCGGCATAGCCATGCGCCGGATAAGAGCGGTGTGATCCGGCCTCGGCCACGGCCTTGAGGTCCGAACCGGAGCAAAAGCCGCGTCCGGCTCCGGTGACGACGCAGATGTATTGGTCGGCGTCCGCGGCAAAGTCGTTGAAGGCCGCTTCCAGCTCGTCGTGCATCCGAGGGTTGATCGCGTTGAGCACAGCGGGGCGGTTGAGCGTGATCCGCGTGATCCGCTCCGCCCTGTCGACCGTGACGAACTCCATATGAGACCTCTATTCCTTCAGCGGGCGGGCGGTGCGCCCCGCCATGATCGCGGCGACCCCGCCGACCAGCAGACAGCATGAGAGTATTGCCAGTGCGGGCTGGAGCGATTTGTCCGCGTAGTCGCGCGCGAAAGCCTGGCTGAGAAAGCCCGCCAGCGTCCCGCCGACGCCGGTTCCGGCAAGCCCGATGATCATGTTGATCGTCGCCGACATCATCGCCCGCATCGCCACCGGTACCTGCGCGAAGCACAGCGCGATGATCGGACCGAGGTGCAGCGTCATGGTGAACTTGACCACGACGAAACAGGCGAGCGCGAGGTAGGGGCTCGGCGAATAGATGAACGCCAGCGCGAACGGGAATGCGGCGATCAGGCTGAGGCCCGCAAACCAGCCGTTCCAGCGCGGGTTGGCCTTGCCGTAGCGATCACTGACCCAGCCGGCGAGGAGGTTGCCGATCACCAGCCCCGCGGCCATCGCCCCGCCCAGCCAGAACCCGGTCTCGGCCTTGCTCATGCCGTGGACTCGCTGGAAGAACGAGGCGCCCCACAGGATGAAGGCGAACCCGGTCAGCGGGACCATCGACAGCATCAGCCCGACCCAGCGAAGCGAGGTGTTGCCGGCCATCGTCCGCAGCACCGTGCCGAAGGCGATTTGCTCGGCCGGAATCGTGCGCTCACCCTTGCCCCGCCGCGGCTCGGCGGCGAGCAGCCAGACCACCAGGCCAAGCCCGATTCCCGGCAGGCCAAGGATCAGGAACACGGTCCGCCAGCCGTAGAACTGCGACAGCCAGCCGCCCAGCGCAAGCCCGCCGGAAATCCCGATCGCGCTCGCCGCGAGCATCGACGAGATGATCGTGGTCCGCCGCGACAGCGGGAAGATCTCGGTCAGCAGCGAGTTGGCCGCCGGCCCGGCCCCGGCCTCTCCCGCTGCGAGGCCGATCCGCGCGAGGATCATCTGCCAGTAAGTGGCGGCGAACCCGCACGCCGCGGTCGCCGCGCTCCACACCGCGACGCACACCGCGATCGTCAGCCGCCGGTCGCCGCGATCGGCGTAGCGGGCGATGGGGAACGCCGCGAGCGTGTAGAACAACGCGAACGACAAGCCGGTCAGGAGCCCGAGTTGGCCATCGGTCAGGCCGAGCTCGGCCTTGATGTCGTCCTGGAACAGCGTGAAGACCTGGCGGTCGATGTAGCTGAGCACCGCGACCAGCAGCAGCAGCCCCCAGGTCAGGTTGCGTCGGACGGGCGAGACGATGGCCATCGGAATTCCTTACCCAGAAACGAAAGGGGGAAGGCCGGTGTGCCGACCTTCCCCCCGGTGCGCCCCCCCGGTGCGTGAATTCAGAACTTGGCGGTCGCGGTCACCCCGTAAGTGCGCGGTTCCTGGCGGATGCCGGTGATATAGCCGAGCGGCGCGACCAGCAGGTTCTGGATGTACTTGCGTTCATTGGTCAGGTTGCGGCCGAACACCGCCAGCCCGAAGTTGCCGAACTCGACAGAGGCCCGTGCGCCGAGCAAGCCCAGCGCCTTGGCGGTGGTCGCCTCGACGATCTGCGCGTTCTGCGGATTTGCGGGGAAGAAGTATTCTCCGGTCGGCACGTCGCTGCGCCAGGCGTAATCGACATGCAGCGAGACCCGCGCGTCGTCGCCCACCACGGTGGAGTAGTCCGCGGCCAACGAATATTGCTCTTCGGCCACGCCGGTGAAGCGCTCCTGCCGCCGGTCGCCCGAAAGGTCGGAGAACCGCTTGTACTTGGGATCGACCAGCGCTCCGGTCGCGCTGACCGTGAAGCCGGGGAACAGCAATGCGGTAAGCTCGGCCTCGACGCCCTTGAACTGCGCCTTGCCCGCGTTGCTCAGGATCGTTGCGGTGCCGGGCACACCGCCGGGAGTGGCCGGCGGTGTGGCGATCAGCGTTGAGCGCTGGATGTCGTTCACGTCGGTGACGTAGGCCGCGACGTTGAAGCGCAGACGACGATCGAAGAACTCTGTCTTGGCGCCGACTTCGTAGGCGTAAGCGACCTCGGGCTCGAAGGGAATGAACGACACGACACTGGGCGCGCGCAAGTTCTGGCCGCCCGAACGGAACCCCTTCGAGGTCTTGGCATAAACCAGCACATCGGGGGTGATCTGGTAGTCGAGCCCAGCGGTGTAAGACCAGCCGCTGAAGTCGTCGCGACGCTTGAATGCGCATTGCGCCGGACCGACGATCTCGGTGGCGACGACGAACGGGGCGACCGGGACCACCGAACAGATCGTAGTCCCGCTGGCCCGCAAGTAGTTGTTGTTGCGAGTTTCCAGTCCCTTGTCGTCGACCGAATAGCGCACGCCGCCGGTGAAATTGAGCTGGTCGGTGATGTGCCAGGTGGCCTGCGTGTAGAGCCCCATGCTGTCATTATCGATCAGCCCGTAGAAGTGCGACGTCGTGGGATTGAGCGCGGGAACGGTGATCGAGATCGACTGGTCGAAGCCCTTCTCGTTGAACGCGAACACCCCTGCGGCGAAATCGATTGCGCCGTCGAAGGCCTTGCCGGTCGTCTGCAACTCGATCGACTTCTGCTTGATCCGCTGTTGGCCCTCGGTGAAGTGGATCGGAAACTGCGAACCTTCGAGATCGAGGCCGGCATTGGTGCGGATGCGGCGGTAGCCGGTGATCAGCTTGGCCTCGCCCCACGGCACGTCGAGCGTGCCGGTGAACCCGAAGGTGTAGGTGCGGGCCGTCGCATAGGGCTGTTCGTTGTTTGCGGTGGTGCGCGGCGCGGCGTTCAGCGCGGCGGCCTGGGCGTTGAGCAGCGAGTTGCCCAATACGATCGCGGCACCGGCCTTCTGGCCCTGCACCGCTGGCGCGTCGGTCGGAAGCGGCGGCGGGCTGCCGTTGATGATACCCACGAACAGGCCCCCTGTACCGCTAACCGCATAGGTCGTGTTGCGGCACGAATTGGTCGCGGCAAAGGGTGTGCAAGCTGCTCCCGAGGGAGCAATGTTCGCGGCGCCAAAATTCGCCGAGTACGGGAATGCAGCGAAGCGGATGTTGCGCGAGGGCGCGGTCTCGTCGGAGTCGAAGTATTCGCCCGAGAACAGCAGGTTCAGCGTATCGGTGGGCTGGATCGAGAGCTTGGCGCGGGCGTTCCAGCGATCGCGTTCGTCGAATTTCTTGCCGTTCTGCGAACCCAGGAACGGGCCGCGCTGGACGACGGTGTTGCCGACGAGCGCGGTGGTCGCAGTCGCCGGAACGACGTTGCGGGTATAGCCGTCGCGGGTCGAGCGCTGCGCGGCGACGCGCAGCGCGATCCGGTCGCGGACGATCGGCAGGTTGAGGACGCCGGTGGCCTCGAGCTCGTTGAACCGGCCGTAAGTGAACGAGGCGCGTCCCGTGAAATCGTCGAGATCGGGATTGTTGCTGTTGATCAGCAGCGCGCCGCCCGTGGTGTTGCGCCCAAACAGCGTGCCTTGCGGACCCTTGAGCACCTGAACCGACTGGATATCGAGCAGATTGCTGTTGAGGCCATAAGCGCGCGCCCAATAGACCCCGTCGACGTACGTCCCCACGGAGGGATCGAGCGTGACGAGAATATCGGTCTGGACCTGCCCGCGCAGCGCGATGGTCACCGCGGTGGGGGTCGACTGGCCCGCGCGGATCGCCATGCCCGGCGTAAAGTTGGCAATATCCTGTGCCCGCTGGACGTTCTGCTTCTCGAGATCGGCTTCGTTGAACGCGGTCACCGCGACGGGCACGTCCTGGAGGTTTTCGTTCACCTTGCGCGCCTGGACGATGATTTCGCCGAGGCTGGTTTCGTCGGTCGCCTCGTCCGCCGGGAGCGGCGCGTTCTGGGCGAGAGCCGGGCTGGCGAGCGCGAAAGCGCCGACGCTGGCAAGCAGGGCGGCGTTCAGGCGAAAAACGGTGGTGCGCATCTTGAATTCCCCTCCCACGGCGCGCGATCCCGCGCCTTTACCTTAACCTATATAACTAGGTCGACTAGGAGGCACAAGTGCTTATTTACCCGGCTTTGGCATCGGCCTGAGCTGCGCCGCGATCGATTACGATCCTGGCCGCCGGGTCGGTCCGCCGCCGGTGGCGCTGGGCGATTTCAAGTCGCCCTGACAGCAAGTGCCTTGCCCAGCGCCAGGAGCGAGTCGCGTGCGGCCAGCTGGGCCACTCCGGAATTCTTGACAAACTGGAAGCCATGGGGCGCGCCCGGATAAACGTGGAGTTCGGTCGGCACACCGCTTCGGATCAATCGACGCGCAAAATCGATGTTCTCATCGACGAAGAGGTCCAACGCGCCGCAGGCGATGAACGTCGGTGGAAGCCCGCTGAGATCGTCGGCGCGGGCTGCGGCGGCGTAGTGCGAAACCTGGTCCGATCCCGGTGGGCAATCGAGGAGCGCGGTCCAGCCGAGCAGATTGGAAGCCTGCGTCCAGACAAACTGACCGACGAAGGGAGATATGTCCGGATCGATTGCTGTCCTGTCATCGATCATGGGATAGATCAAATGCTGGAAGGCGATCGGATAACTGCGTTGGTCGCGAGCCATCAGGGCCAATGCGGCGGTGAGGCCGCCGCCAGCGCTTTCACCGCTGACGGCAATACGCTGCGGATCGACCGTCAGTTCGCCGGAATGTCGGTGCAGCCAGCCCAGCGCAGCGTGGCAATCATCGACAGCGCCCGGATACTTCGTTGTTGGTGCAAGACGATAATCGACCGACAAGACGACCACACCGAGTGCTTCGGCAATGGCGAGATTGCTGGCAGCTGCCATCTCGGGTGCGCCGGAAATGTATCCCCCCCCATGGATATGGAGCACGGCACCCCGCAGCGCTTCGGAATGTCGTGGGAGATAGAGCAGCGCACGGACATCGGGAGCAGCACCAAAGCCCGAAATCATGACCTGCCTGGTTTCGACGGCTTCCGACACCGGTTGTGGCCCGGCCAGCAGAGCTGCCATCATCGGCGATTGCCTGCCGCTTTCCGTAGGCGGGTCCGATGCAAGCGCGATCAGTGGCGCCAGTTCCGGGTCGAGCAAATGCTTGCTTGGCATAAGACGTTCGACCTTTAGTGAAACCCCTGGTCTTGGCATGCAGACGGCAACTGTCCGCGCGCCAACACGCGCCGCCACGGCGCGGGTTGGCGGGACGAGCGTCAGAACTTGGCGGCCACTGTCACGCCGTAGGTCGCCGGGTCGCGACGAAGTCCAGACACGTAGTTACGGAACGGGGCAGGAACCCGCAGCGCTTGTGTGATTCCGCGGTTGTCGGTCAGGTTGCGACCCCACAGGGCCACTGTGTAGGCATCGTCGTCGATGCCAAACGTCATCCGCGCATTCAATATGCCGGCCGACGGGATCGTCGTCGCCTCCACGAGCGCGGCGTTGATCTGATCGCGGGTCGCGCCCGTGATATCCGATGTGCCGGCAAAGCAACGAGTACCGCCCGTAACCACGCACTCGTTGCTGGCTTGGTCACCGACCCAGGCATAATCGGCATTCAGCCTGGCCGAGATGTTGCTCGTCAGGTCGGTCCGATATTCACCGGACAAACTGAACTGGTATTTCGGAACATACACGAAGCGTTCGTTGCGACGATCGCCCGTTGCGTCGCTGAACCTGAGGTACTTGGAGTCGTTGATCGAACCCGAAGCGCCAAGTGTAAGCCCACGAACCGGGCGCACTTGCAGTTCCGCTTCGACGCCGAGATTACGCGCTTCAGCCGCATTCGACACCAGCGTGTTGCTGACGCCGTTGGTAGTCAGGATCGCGGTGCGCTGCGCCCCCTTCAGCAAATTGCGATAGGCCGCGACGTTCAGGCGCACTCGTCGATCGAAAAATTCGCTCTTGAGGCCAATTTCCTGCTCATAAACAAATTCCGGATCGAACGGGGCGAACTGGGCGGCGTTAAGCGCGCCGAAATTGATGCCACCCGCCCGATAGCCCCGGCTGGCCTTGGCATAGGTCAGAATGTCGTCGGTTAAGCGATAGTCTGCAGATGCAGTTCACGACAGCGCACTCGAGCTCGTCTTGTTTCGAGCCACGCAGCCGGTGGCGGGGGTGCCGCCAAGGAAGCACAAAAGCGGATTGCCACTGCGAGTGACGACGGCAGTACCCATGGTGAGCCGCTTGTCGTCGATCGAGTATCGCAACCCACCGGTAAGTGAAAGCCGATCAGACACGTGCGCGGTTGCCTGACCGTACATTCCGAACGCGTCGCCTTCGACAATCCCGTTCTGGCGAACGACAGTGCCGGTCGGATTGCCACCCGAATTCGTGAACGAAAAGGTCCCGTCGGTTCCGGTCTCGCGGAAATAGGTCAACCCGGCGGCGAAATCGATCAAATCGTTGAAGGCCTTACCAGTGGCCTGAGCTTCGACCGAGTATTGTTCTAGATCTATGTTGGCCTGGGTCGAGTGGATTAGCAGGCTTGATCCGTCGAGATCGAGAAGGGTGTGGCTCTCCACGTGACGATAGCCTGCGATCAGCTTGACCTGCCCGAACACCGTGTCGCTCGTGAGCTTCGCGTTGTAAGTCTGGGTCTGCGTTTCGGAGGATGGGTTCAGCGAGTCGACAAGCGTGCTCTCGCACGTCGGTCCGCTGGTGACGGTGCGCGCGCCGACGCAGTTATGCGCATCGCCACCCACCGCGTTCGGGTGGGTCTGGAAGTAAGCAATGTAGCGATTGATCGGAGTGATGACCGCAACGTTGTCATCCGCCTGGTTGAGTTGGATTTTATAGAGCGTCTGGCGGCCCAGACCGTTGGAGTCGAAATCGTACCATTCGCCTGACGCGAGGAATTGCGTCGAATCCGAGAGGTTCACCAGAACTTTGACACGGCCCTGAAGCTCGTCACGATCGCTGAGGCGACGTCCGGTGGGCGCAAAGACCGTTGCCGGATTGGTGGTGTTGTCGCGCACGCCACCAGGCGTGAGAGTGGCGACTTCCCGCGCCCAGCCGTCCCGCTTCAGCAGCTTGAACGCGCCGCGGACCGCAATTGTCTCACCGATCGGCAAATTCAGGACCGCTTCGCCACTACGCTCGTTAAACCGGCCATAGGTCGCAGTTGCTCGGCCCGAGATACCTTCGAAGTCGGGGTCGCCGGTGCTGACAAGCAAAGCCCCTCCAGACGTGTTGCGTCCGAACAGGGTACCCTGCGGCCCCTTCAAAACCTGCACGTTGGCGACATCGAGGAGGCCGGCATTGAGGCCGTATGCGCGCGCCCAATAGACTTCGTCGACATAGGTGCCGATCGAGGGATCAACGGTCGCGAGGACATCGTTCTGAGCCTGTCCGCGGATCGAAAGCGTCAGGGCCGTGGCGTTTCGTGGCGAGGGCTGGATGGCGAAGCCAGGCGTGAACTGCGCAATATCGCCGATCCGCACCACGTTCTTGGATTCGAGTTGCTCGCCGGTGAACGCGGTCACCGCGACCGGCACGTCCTGGAGGTTCTCGTTGACCCTGCGCGCCTGGACGATGATTTCGCCGAGGCTGGTCTCGTCGGTCGCCTCGTCCGCCGGAACCGGCGCTTCCTGGGCGAAAACCGGGCTGGCGAGCGCGAAAGCGCCGACGCCGGCAAGCAGGGCCGCGTTCAGCCGCCAAGCGGTAATGCACATATCAGATTCCCCCCCAAGGAGCGCTTTCGCGCGCCCGATTTGCAACCTATATAACTAGGTCAACTAGGAGATACAAGAGGGTTCTTTCGGCTTGGCGTCAGCCCTGGAGCCGCGCCGCCAGCGTGGGCACATCCGCCAGCGCGCGAACGACATCGTTGAGATGGGAGCAGCCCAGCGTTCCCGGGAGCGTCGTCAGCACCGATTCGCGAAAGCCTGCCAGCGGCTGACCCACCAGCCTGCCGATCTTCACGGAGGCCCCGGGGCACTCGCGAAACGGCAGGATCAACGGCAACGCCTGGATCGAGACGAGCGTCAGTTCGACGGGATCGATCTCGGCATGGACGCGGTATTCGTGCACTGCGGTGCGCCCTCCCCGCGGATTGC
Source organism: Novosphingobium sp. (assembly GCA_030697365.1). Taxonomy (GTDB): domain Bacteria; phylum Pseudomonadota; class Alphaproteobacteria; order Sphingomonadales; family Sphingomonadaceae; genus Novosphingobium. The sequence goes on from JAUYQH010000164.1 coordinate 16,378, forward strand.
TGCCGCTGTCCTGAAAGCCGATGTCGGCGCGAAGCAGGTCGCCGTCGCGGTAGAGGTCGATCCGCCGGGCGCGGCGCATCTGCTGGCCCGATTGCACGGGCAGTTCGTGCCAGCCGAGCGGATCGTCGGGGTTCTCGAGCGGCCCCACTTCGGTGCGGCTTTGCCGGTCGGGGCCCATCGCCTCGCGATCATCGAGCGAACTCGCGCCGGTGGCGAAACCGGTGCAGATGTTCTCCATGGTGCCGCCGCGCCCGGCGGTCGATTGCGCGCCGCTGCGCCGCATCGCGCCCATCCAGTCGTCGACCCATTCGGACCAGATCCACCCCGCGACGAGGCTCGCCCCGGCGTAGTCGTCGAGCAGCTGGAAAAGCGGCGTCCCGCGGAGGTCGCCAAGGATCGCCTTGAGCGCCTCGCGGCTCGCCCCGCCCGCGCGCACCCCGACCAGCTCGGGGACGCGCGGGTCCTGCGGGACGGTCTCGATCTCGAGAATTTCGCGGCGAGGCGAGGCGAGGATGCGGAAGCTCGCGCTCGCCAGCTCCACCGCGACGCCCCTCTCGGGCGTCAGCAGGTCGCGCGCGCGGCCCGTCATGACCCACGGTTCGCCATAGCCGTGGGGCCAGTGCGAATCGATCGAGGTGGTGCGGCGCACCGATCCGGGCCGACGCAACGGCGCCGGGCCCGCGGACTGCCGCGCAAACTCGAACTGGGGCGGGGCGGCCGGCGCGTTCACTTGGGTGGCATCCGGATGCCGCCGTCGAGCCGCAACGCCTGACCGTTGAAGTAGCTGTTTCGGACAAGTTCTAGCACCAGGCTGCCGAACTCCTCGGGCTTGCCCAGCCGCTTGGGGAACGGGACGGATGCGGCCAGCCCTTCGAAGATCGCGGGCGCGCGGTCCCAGACCGCGAGCATCGGCGGGGTGGCGAAAATGCCCGGCATGATCGAATTGACCCGAATGCCGAGGTCCATCAGGTCGCGCGCCATCGGCAGGACCAACCCGTTGACCCCTGCCTTGAGCGAGCCGTAGCCAACCTGCCCGATCTGGCCATCCTGCGCCGCCGCGCTCGAAGTCAGCATGATCACCCCGCGCTCGCCGTCTTCCAGGGGATCGAGGCTCGTCATGCCCAGTGCCGCAAGCGAGGCGACGCGATAGCTGGCGACAAGGATGCCTTGCGCCGAGAACGCATAATCCTCGGTCGACTGACGGACATAGCCTCCGCTCGCCTTGTCATAGCGCACGGTCTTGCCGCCGCGCGAAATCTGGGCGCAATGGACCAGGATGCGCTCCTGGCCGTGCGCCGCGCGCGCCGCCTCAAACCCGGCGACCACCGAGTCCTCCGAGGTGATGTCGACCTTGCAGAACACTCCGCCGATCGCATTGGCGACCTCGGCGCCGACCTCTTCGTTGAGATCGAACACCGCAACCTTGATTCCTGCGGAGGCCAAAGCCTCGGCGCTGGCACGGCCCAAGCCCGAGGCTGCGCCAGTAACCACCGCGGATGTGTTGTTATCGATCTTCATTGGTGTGTGTGTGTCCGTTGCTGATGGAATGGAAGTTAGCGCCCCACGCGCGCTTTGAGACGCTTCTGGAGAATGTCGCCGAGGCCGCGACCGGCCCCGGTGATCACCACGCTCGCACTATCGAACTCACCCGGCATCGGCAGCCTCCGGTTGGGCGAAGAGTTCGCGCAAACCCGGCGCCGAAGGCTTCATCGACGGGGTCCGGGGAAAGTCCGCGACGAAGCGGAAATGCGCCGGGACCTGGTAAGCGATCAGGCGCTCTTTGAGCCACGCCTTGAGTTCGTCCGCCGACGGCCGCGCCGCGCCGTCGCGCAGGATGATCGCCGCTGCCGGGACCGCGCCGAGCCGCGCGTCGGGAACACCCACGACCGCCGCCTCGCGGACCGCCGGATGCGTGTCGATCGCCTTGGCGACGTCGTCGGGATGGACCTTGAACCCGCCGCGGACGATCGCATTGTCGGCACGACCGCGGATGAACAGGAAGCCGTCGGCGTCGAGTGCGGCGCGGTCGGTGGTGTGCAGCCAGGCCTCGCCCGCGAGGGCATGGGCTGGTCCGAGCTGGTCGCCCCTGAGTTCGAGTACGCCGTCTGCGCCAGCGGGCAATGGGGCTCCGGATAGCGGATCGACCACGCGCGCCGCGACGTTGCGGTGGACCCGCCCCACTGCACCGCGCTTCGCTGCCCAATGGGCGCGGAAATCGTCTATGGTCCACCCGGCGATTGCCCCGGCGAACTCGGTCGCGCCATAGTTGCCGCAAATCGGGATGCCGTATTTCGCGTAGAAGGCGTCCACCAGATCGGCGGGCAGCGGCGCGGTGCCACTGATCATCGCGGTCAGGCTGGACAAGTCCTCACGCGCGACGTCGGCGTCGAGCAGCATACGGATCGCCGAGGGAACCGCGGGGGCGACTTTGGGTTTGAGCCTGCGGACGACGTCGACCCAGGCCTCGACGCTGAAGCGCTCGATCAGCGCGATCGTCCGCCCTGCTAGCAGCGCGCCGATGCAGCCGTAAATCCCGCCGATGTGAGTCAGCGGATTGACCACCATCGTGACGCCAGAGCGCAACCGCGGCGGCTCGGCGTGATCGCGGCCCTTCTCGTAGCCGGCAAATGCGGTGAAGCTTGCTTCGAAGGCGGCGGTGGTCAGCGGAACGCGCTTGGGCGCGCCGGTGGTGCCGCTGGTGAGCATCTCGATTGCGACGCCGGGCGAAGTGGTGATCGCGCCGCGTGGCGTTTCCAAACCCGGAGCCACGCGAGCACCCTCGAGCCGCGCGCCAATTGCAATTCCCGCGCTTCCTGCCGAATCCAACGCGTCGCCGATACCCGGACGCGCGAAATCGTCCTCCTCGCCGATGACCACAGGCAACGCGAGCGCGGCGATCTCATCACCCAGCCGAGCATCGGGCTGCGCCGGATTGAGCGATACCAGGCAGCGGTCCCCGGCCAGCACCGCGAGGATCGCCGCGACATGACCCGGCCGGTTGCGCAGCAGAACCCCGACCCGCGCCGCCGGTGGAAGTCCCATGCGGTCGAGTTGGGCTTCGATCGCATGGACCACCGCGGCAAGCTCGCCCCAGGTGTGAGCGCGCCCTTCGAAGTCGATCTCGGCGCGCGCCGGATCGAGCGCCATCACCGCGCGCAGCTTGGCGGTGATGGCCGCGGTCACAATCCGATCCCGCCCGCGGCTTCGATGACGTTGCCCGTGACCCAGCCGGCCTCCTCGCGGCACAGCATCAGCACCGCGCCGGCAATGTCGTCGGGGCGGCCGATCCGGCCCATCGGGGTGAGCCTGGCGGTGCCCTCGTCGAAGCCGGGACGCGCGCGCAGCGCGGCGATGAATTCGGTATCGACCGCGCCGGGCGCAATCAGGTTACAGGTGATCCCGCGCTTGCCGACCGCCACCGCGGTCGAGAAGGTCAGACTCTGCAGCGCGCGCTTGGTCATCGCATAGCCGGCCGCAAACGCTTGCGCCGCCTTGCCCGAGATCGAGCCGATGTTGACGATCCGCCCGCCGTCGCGCAGCCGTGGCAAAGCGGCTTGGGTGACGAGGTACGGACCCTTGGCGTTGACCGCCATCATCCGCTCGAACAGCTCCTCCGATCCGCTCTGGAGACTCGCATCCTGCCCGTCGCTGCCGATCCCGGCGTTGTTGACCAGAATGTCGAGATTGGGCGCGGTGCCGAACGCCGCATCACAGGATGCGAACATGTGCGCGACGCCCGCGCTGTCCGAAACGTCGGCGCGGACCGCTGTCGTCCTTCCCCCGGACGAGGCAACTTCGGCAACCAGTTGCTCCGCCGCGAGATCGGAAGCGGCATAAGTGAACACGACATGCGCGCCCTCCCCTGCAAGCCGGCGAACGATGGCGGCGCCGATCCCGCGCGTGCCCCCGGTGACGAGGGCGGTTTTTCCGTCAAGACATCCCATCGGTGCAGTGTGCCAACATAGTTTACCTAGTGCAACAACTCGATGCGCATTCTCAAGCGACGGCGCCGCTCGCCTTGAGCGCCTCGATCCGGTCCCACGAAAGGCCCATATCCATCAGGAACAGCTCGGTATGCTCCGATGCTTCAGGCGCCCGGGTGTTGGTGGCGGGTTCGCGGTTGAACTGGACCGGGTTGGCGACGAGCCGGATCGGCGCACCGCCATCGGCGGATTCAACCTCGAAGATATAGCCGTTGGCATGGACCTGCTCGTCCTGCGCCGCGTCGTGGATGGTCTGGTAGGGCGACCACTGCCCGCGCATCGTCTTGAGCTGCTCGATCCAATAAGCGAAGGGCCTCGCCAGTATGGCCGCCTTGACCAGTTCGTGCGCGGCCGGCGTGTTCGCCATGATCGTTTCGGCGGTCGAAAAGCGCGGGTCGGTCGCGGCTTCGGGGATGCCGAGATGGCCGAACACATCCTCAATATACGGACCCGGCGAGAGCACGGTGAGGTTGATATATTTGCCGTCCGCCGTCGGGAATGCGCCTATGAACGGATTGGTGGTGTAGCTCGAAACGCCGGGCATGACGTTGACGAACAAGTCCTTTTCGTCGGGCTTCTCCATCGCCACGTCGATCGCGCAGGCGGTAGCCCAGATGCCCGAGGCGAGCAGCGAGACGTCGACTTCGGTGGCTTCGCCGGTGCGTTCGCGGTGGAACAGCGCGGCGGCGATCCCGCCGGCGATGTTCATCCCGCCGATGGTGTCGCCATAGGCCGGTCCCGGCTGGAGCAACGGGCCGTCGAGCTCCTTGGGGGTAACCATCATCGCCGAGCCGCCCCGCGCCCAGTAAGCGGTCGAATCGAACCCGCCCTTGTCGCGTTCGGGCCCCTTGTCACCGAACGCGGTGCCGCGGACGTAGATGATTCCGGGGTTCGCAGCGCGGATGTGTTCGATATCGATCTTCAGCTTCTGGCGCTGGCTGGGCAGGTAGTTGGTAAGGAAGACGTCGCAGGTCTTGGCGATCTCGTAGAGCAACGCCTGGCCTTCGGGCGTGGAGACGTCGATGCCGACGCTGCGTTTGCCGCGATTGGGGTGCTGCATCAGCGACGAACGCTGCGCGTTGACCGCCAGCCGCTGGAGCATCTGGATCCCGCGCTGCGCGTCGCCGCGCACCGGGTGCTCGATCTTGATAACGTCCGCGCCCCAATCGCTCAGCACTCCGCCCGCCGCGGGGACGAAGGTGAATTGCGCGACTTCGAGGACGCGCACGCCCTGCATCACTTTGGTCATGGTCTGGTTGCCCTTCAGGCCGCGTGGAAGCTGATCACCTTCTGATAGGTGAATTCGTTAAGGCCCTCTTCGCCGTACTCGCGGCCATAGCCCGAGCGCTTGATCCCGCCGAACGGCGCATCCGACTGCATCGTGCCCGCCCCGCCGTTGATCGAGACCCCGCCGGTACGGATGCGCAGCGCCATCTCGAAGGCCTTGCCCGGATCGCCCGAATAGATCGCACCCGAAAGGCCGAAGTCGCTGGCGTTGGCCTTGGTGATGGCCTCGTCGTCGTCGTCGAAGCCAATCACCGCGCCGATCGGGCCGAACACTTCCTCTTGCGCAAGGCGGCTATCGTTGCGGACGTTGTCGAACAGCGTCGGCTCGAAAAAGAATCCCTTGTCGAGGCCTGCGGGGCGCTTGCCCCCGGCGACCAGCGCGGCGCCCTCGTCCTGCGCGATGGCTACGTATTCCTCGGTGCGCTTGCGCGCCACCTCGCGGATCAGCGGGCCGTAACTGACGCTCGGATCGGCGGGGTTGCCGATCTTAACGTGCGCCAGCATCCCCTTGAGCATCTCGACGAATTGCGGGCGCACGGAATTGTGGACCAGGTGCCGGGTAGTCAGTGCGCAGCCCTGGCCGCAATGCATGACGAAGCCCATCAGGCCCATCGCGGCGGCCTGCTGGAGATCGGCGTCGGCGCGCACGATCAGCGCCGACTTGCCGCCCAGTTCCATCACGTTGCGCTTGAGCGTGGGTGCAGATTGCGCCTGGATCAGCGAGCCGACCTTGTCCGACCCGGTGAAGTGGATCAGATCGACGCGCGGGTCGGTGGTGAGCAGTTGCCCCGCCTCGACATCGCCAGTGACCACGCTGAACACGCCCTTGGGCAGCCCGGCCTCGTCGGCGATCTCGCCCAGGATCAGCGCCTCCATCGGGGTGTAAGGCGATGGCTTGAGCACCACCGTGCAGCCGACGACGAGCGCGGGGACGACCTTGCCGATGTTGAGGAAGAACGGGAAGTTGTAGGGCGAGATCGCCGCGACCACGCCGACCGGTTCGCGGCTGACCACCCCGGTGCCAAGCGTCGTCCCGCCTTGCGCGTTCGGAGTGAACTCGAGCGGCAGCGGGGTGATCGCCGGGCGGCTCGCCACCTCGACGGTGCGCCGCGCGTGCTTCATCGGGATGCCGTATTGCATGAATTCGGCGAGCATTTGCGTTGCGCCTGCCTCGGCCACGATCATGGCGATGATCTCGTCCTTGCGCGCGTCGATCGCATCGAGAAAGCGGGTCATCGCCGCCTGGCGCTGCGTCATCGGCAGGCGTGGCCAGTCGCTGTAATCGAACGCGTGACGCGCGGCGGCGATCGCCGCTTCGACTTGCGCCGCGCTGCCGACCGGTGCCTCGATCAGCACGCTTTCGTCGGCCGGATTGATCACCGCCTCACGCTGCTCGGTAGGCTGCCACTCGCCGCCCACGTAGATGCAGCCGGGGTGCTTCAGAAAGGTCATGCAGGCGTCCTTAGTTCACGTCCCACACGATCGGCAGGTTGCGGATCGAGAGCAGGCCGGGGGTGACCGTGGTGTCCGTTCCGGGCTTGATCCGGAACGGCTGGGGAATGCGAACGAACCATTCGCGCAGCAACACTCTCAACTCGCGCCTGGCGAGGTGCGCGCCGAGGCACAAGTGCACGCCCCCCGCCAGAGTGAAGTGCCGATTGGCCTGGCGTTCGGGATCGAATGCGTGGGGACAGGCGAACTGCGCGGCGTCGAAATTGCCCGAGGAGTTGAACACCGTGACCCAGTCGCCGGCCTTGATTTCCACCCCGTACCAGGTGAAATCGCGCTTCGCCTTGCGCCCTGAATTGACCAGCGGCTGGACCCGGAGGAACTCCTCGACCGCAGTCGGGATTATCGCAGGATTGTCGCGGATGCGTGCCTGCAACGCCGGGGCCATCGCCAGCCGCCGGAACATCTGGCTGACCGTGGAAGCTACGGTATCGAGCCCGCCGAGCCACAGGAACCAGGTCATGCCGAGGACTTCGTCGGGGGTCAGCGGCTCGCCGTCGATCGTGCCGTTGGCGATGTAGCTGCCCAGCGTGGCGTCGGGTGCGGCCTGCTTTTCGCCGATGAACTCGCGCAGATAGCCGAGAATACCGCGCACCGCCGCCGCCTTGGTCGCGATCTCGGGTTCGTGGAGGATGTCCCATTCCCACGCGAGGAACTGTTCGAACATGGCGAACGGGAAGCCCATGAGGTCGAGGAACACCCTGACCGGAAAGACCCGCCCGAAATCGTAGGCGATGTCGATTTCGCCTCGTTGCGCAAACTGGTCGATCATCTCGCCGATGATCGCGCGGATCCGGGGCTCCCTCGCCTTCATTGCGATAGGGGTGAACCACGGGTTGAGGAACTTGCGGTATTTGCCGTGATCGGGCGGATCGATCCCGAGCGGGATGGATGGCCAAGTCTCGCCCGCGAGCACCTGGAACTGCGCGACGCCTTCGCTCGAGAACAGGTCGTTGTCCTCGTAGACCCGGCGGATGTCCTCATAGCGCGTGACCACCCAGGCACCGTGCTGGTTGCCGCTGGCGGGCCAGGGGTAAAAGTGGATGCGCGGAAACGCCGGATCGCGCAGCACGTCGCCCGGGGCATAGGGATCGGCAAGGTCGTTGGGAATATGTCCATTGGCGAAGCGGGTGTCGAGCACCAGTTCGGGCGGAACGTGCGCAGGCACCGGCGGGGCGTTCGCGGGCGCGCGTGCGATCGGGCATTTGGTGGTGCTGGTCATGCCGAAGCGAACATCTTCTCGATATCGCCCGAAGTCACCGCGCGGCGTGCCTTGCCCACCGCGTCCATGCTCTCGGTCTTGAGCCCGCCGAGGTTGTGGCGGGGGCTAACATCGACGTGCTTCCCCAATTCGCGCAAGTGCCCGACGGTGCAGTTTTCGCGCCCGCCGTTGAGCGCGAGTGCGTCGAAGCTGTATTCGCGCATGACATTGCCATGCGTGATCTTGTCGATCGTCGCCCGCGGCATCGCGTTGACTGAAGCCCACAGGTATTCGGGCACGTTCGGCCAGACGGTGTCCGAATGCGGATAGTCGCATTCGTCGGCGACCATGTCCTCGTTCATGTATTCGAGGTTCTTGATCCCGAACTGGTCGTCGATAAAGCAGCAGATCACGTGCCGCTTAAACAGATCCGAGGGCCGTTCGCCGCCGAAGTCGCTAAAAGTCCACTCGTGGTGATGTTCGTAGGTGAAATCGGCGCGCTCGAGGAAATAGGGGATCCAGCCGATCCCGCCTTCGGACAGCGCCATGCGCAGCTCGGGATAGCGCTTCCAGAAGCTGGCGAATGTCCAGTCGGCGGCGGAATTGGCGATCGAGATCGGCATCGCGGTGATCCACGCGTCGATCGGGCTTTCGGAGGAGGGGTGCATCGCCCGCGCCCCGGTGCCGATGTGGCAGTTAATCACGATCCGGTATTCCGAGCACGCCTTCCAGAACGGTTCCCAGTATTCGTTGTGGATGCTGGGCAGACCGACGTTGGCGGGATTGTCGGAGAACGAGACCGCGTGCACGCCCAGGTCGCTCATCCGCTTGAGCTCGGCCAGCGTTGCGGCCATGTCCCAACAGGGTATCAGGCACATCGGGACGAAACGGCCCGGAGCCGATGCACACCATTCCTGAACGTGCCAGTCGTTCCATGCCCGTAATCCCATCAGCGCCTCATCCTTCGCGCCTTGCGCCGCGGCGCCGACGAAGACCCCGCCCGCAAAGCCGGGCATCGTGGGAAAATTGAGGCTGGCGAGCACGCCGTTGGTGTTCATGTCGTCGACCCGCGCCCGGGGCTCGAAGGTGCCCGGCCGAAGCTGGTCGAAGCGGGTCGGCTCCATCCCGTATTCGCTGCGTGGACGTCCGACCACCGCGTTGAGGCCGATCGTGGGATAGATCTGATCGTTCCACAGCCAGACGTCCTGGCCGTTCTTGTCGATGATCCTTGGCGCGCGGTCCTTCTTGCCCTCGGGATAGTGGCGGATGAAGGCCTCGGGCGGCTCGATCGCATGATCGTCCACGCTGATGATGACCATGTCGTTCATCTGCATATCGGCTCTCCCCCGCGAGCTTTTTGCGCCCGACTCATAAAATTGATGGATCGTCAATTACTCCGTCGCCAACCAGCACGCAACCGGGCTGCAGCGCGGCGCATCAGTCGACCAACGACTGGAACGTTGCAGCAAACCAGGCGCGGGCCGCCGGATCGAGGGGGCTCGCCAGTTCGGTGAGCGGGTAGATCGCCCGATAAACGGTCAGTCCGGAAGCCAGCGCGGCAAACCGCGCGGCGCGCGAGCGGCCCTCCACCGGCCCCAGCCAGTCGGCAAGCGGGGCCAGCGTCAGCTCTTCCAACAAGCGCTGCACGATCGCCCGCGCGCCCGGATCGGCGCCAGCAAACAGCATCATCGGCAGCGGGTTGCGCCGCGCCGCGGTATGGTCGGTCAACAGCGCAACCACCGCCTCGCCGAACGTCTCGCGCGGGCCACGGGTGAGCACGGCGCCGTCGAGCAACTCGGCCAGCGCCGCTTCGAAAAGCTTTTCCTTCGAGCCGAAATAGCGGCTGACCAGCGCCGGGTTGACCCCCGCCGCGGCCGTGATCTCGCGCAGGCCGGCGGCGGCGTAGCCACGGCTCGAGAACGCGTCGCGCGCCGCATCTAGGATCGCCGCGCGGGTCCGTTGCGCGTCGCGCTGCGGTTTACGATCGCCCATTGACAGTTTATGTAAACCATCGTTTACTTAATTGCAAGAGAGGATCGATTCGCATGGCGACTTCCCCGTCCGCATCCGAGCGCGCGCCGGTTTACGATTTCGATTACGTCGCCGATCCGGCGATCCTGGCCGACGTTCACCAGGGCTATTGGCAGCTCAAGCAAAACGCCCCGTCGGTGTTCTGGACCCCGCGCAACGGCGGGCACTGGGTTGTCACCACGGCCGACGCGGGGATCGAGGTGCTGCGCCACCCCGATCGTTTCTCGAGCCGGTTCCTGTCGATCCCGCCCGATCCCAATCAGCAGAAGATGATCCCCGAATCGCTCGATCCGCCCGAGCACCGCGCCTACCGCCAGCTGCTGCGCCCGTTCTTCGAGAGCAAGGCGATCGAGCCGCTGGAACCGCGGATCGAGCAGTGGGCCGAGGAGATAATCGGCGCGGTCGCGGCCAAGGGCGAGTGCGAGTTCGTCGAGGAGCTCGGCTCACGCTTCCCGATTTCGGTGTTCATGGAGCTGTTCGGGTTTCCGCTCGACCAGTTCGACCTGTTTCGCAGCACCGTGGTCGAGTTCTTCAAGGTCGGCACCGATCAGACCCAGCGCATGCAACTCGGCGGACGGATCGTCGGGATCCTCGCCGGACTCTATGCCGAGCGCCGCGCCGAGCCGCGCGACGACCTGATCAGCACGCTGGTCCACATAGACTTCGAAGGGCGCAAGCTGCGCGACGACGAACTGATCTCGATCGGCTTCCTGATGTTCCTCGCCGGGCTCGACACCGTGGTCAACGCGCTGGCCTTCGGAATGCGCCACCTCGCCCATGACCAGGCGCTGCGCACGCGGCTGATCGACGATCCTGACAGCGCACCGGCCATCGTCGAGGAGCTGATGCGCCGCTACACCTTCGTTTCGGTGCCGCGCTATGTCGCGCAGGATACCGAGATCGGCGGCGTGACGATGCGCGCGGGCGATTCGGTGCTGGTCCCGCTGGCGGTGGTCGGATGGGACGAGAAGCTGACCGAGTGCCCGGCCGAAGTCCGGCTCGACCGCCCGCACTGCCGCCACGCCGCGTTCGGATCGGGGGTCCACACCTGCCTCGGCATCCACCTCGCGCGGCTCGAGATGATCAAGTTCTACCAGGTCTGGGCGCGGCGGATCGGCCACTTCCGCGAGGTCGAGGGCGTCCCGCTTCGTTTCCGCGGCGGCTCTGTCCAGGCGCTCGAGGCGCTGCATCTGGCGTGGGATGCCCGTAATTAGACCCAGCCGTTCGGCGGGGTCAGACTCGCCTTAACTGCCAATCCCGATCAGTCCGAGGAATCTTTATCATGGCCACTGCCGCTCCCCCCGCCGTCCACCTCCACCTCGGCCACGAACGCCGCGCCGCGGGCTCGGGCGGAACCCATTCGCACCTCCACCCGGTGCGCCAGGTGACGCAGGCCGAAATCCCGCTGGCGGGCGCTGCCGA
>JAUYQH010000167.1 GCA_030697365.1 Novosphingobium sp.
TCGGCGACGCCGGGAGGAGCTGGCGCGCCCGACGGACAAACAAAGAAGGAACTGTTCGGGGTCGCGCCGGCATGCGGCCCGTTGACGAGGGTCTCCGTGATCGACGGCGCCCGGTAACCTTCGGCGTAGCTGACATAGGGCGTAACCATCGCCGTCGGCAGCAGACCGATCGTGATCTTCGGCGACAAGCGGTCACCGCTCGAAGACGTGTTGCCGGATTCGAGCTTGTAATTGTCGTAACGGAGCGCGCCGACCACTTCGAGCATGGAGGTGTAATTGGCCTTCCACTGCACGAATCCGCCGGAAACAGTGCGCCTGCCGCCCGGGGTGGTGACTTCAGAGGTTCCGCCCAGGTCGTTCGTCGTCACCTTGTCCTGGAAGGCATCCAGGCCATAGGTAACCGCGTGACGCCAGGATTCCCCGGTCTCGAAACGCGAGGTGTTGTGGACGTCGATACCAAAGGTGTCGAGCAGGTAACCGCGGTTGCTGCCGATGCAGCCGGAGACCGGGTTGCCGGGTACGCCGGGTCCGCAATAGGCGACGTTAGGAGTCGTGCTGGTGTGCGCGGTCTTGATCTGGTCGTTTTCCGTGCGATTCCAGTAGACCTTGGCATCCCAGTCGAACAACTTGTCTTCGGGCAGAGAATACTTCCAGCCGAGGGTCGTGGTGTAGTTCTTCACGTCGGATTTATAGATCGAGGTACCGCCCAGGTTATTGGTCCCGTTCGGATTGGTGGAATTGGGAGATCCTGCCAGCCGCGGCGGCTGGCCTACGCTGAAAAGATCTTCCTGGAAGATGGCGCCGAGCTTGACCTCGTGTCCATCCGCCGGCCGTACCGTCAACTTGGCGAGGCCGGCCGAGAGCCGGTTTCCGGTATTGGCGACTTCGTAACCGGTGCCGTCGCGGTAGTTTTCCTGGGTGCTGTACGTCCCGCCCGCGAACACATCGACGTTCGGATTGACGTGAACACCACCGAAGGCCGACGTGAGCGCCCGGTTGGTATTGCTTCCGAAGACGTTGTTGAAGTCGATGCCCCAGCGCTCGCCGGGGCGCACCACGTCCTGAATGTCCTTGGTGCGGAACGAAGCCACGCCGCCGATCGCGCCGGAGCCGTAGATGTTCGCGGTCGGGCCACGCACGACGTCGATGCCGCCGATCAATTCCGGATTGAGGAAGAACGATCCGTTCGCGAAGTGGCCGGTGCGCTGATAGTTCTGCCGCGCACCGTCGACCACCACGGCGACGCGGCCGAAGTCCTGCAGGCCGCGGATATTGATCGAGGTTGACGGCTCGTCGCCGCGATTCTGCAGCCAGACGCCAGGCACATTATAAAGGAGGTCGCCGACCGTGCTGGCCTGACGGCCCTGGATCTGTTCAAGCGTCACGACACTGACCGGAGCCAGCGCATCGATGGCGCGCTCTTCGGTCTTCGAGGCCGCGACCGTGATGGTATCGAGCGACTGTACCGGCGTTCCGCCGATCTGAGCATAGGCAGTCAGAAACGGCGCGGGAGCGGCTTGCGCAGTCTGCGGCTTCGGCTGGCGCTTCGATTGCTTCTGCGATTGTTTTTGCCGGTCCGGGGAACGGCCGGCGCTATCCGCTGCCGCCGTCTGCGCGAAACCGGTATCCGGCAGACCTGCCGCCAATAAAAATATCGACGCGCCTAAAATCAAGGCGCGCGAACGCCTAGCCCCGTCAGCCATAACAACCCCAACCCTGTTTATATGTTTTGGGCTCGGCTGGCGGGCGCTGCATGAAAATGCAGCTGCTTGCTGGCTACCATTCAAGACGCGGGCACCCAGCCCGCATCTCGCCATCATTGGTTACGAGCCAGCGCCTGCACGGTCAAGAAAAAGACGGCGCAGTTTATATCGATTGTAAATCGCAACTGTTGGATTGCCGTTCGATCGAACTATAAAAGATTGGCAGGCAGAGACGGCAGCTACTCTCGAATAATTCTAAGGTGTAACGAACGATATGTCCGCAGCTTCTCGAGACGATACGGAGCGCGGGGGCAATCATGCCGTCACCACCTCTCCAGCAACCCGATCCGTCACCGTAACCGGCAATCGAGTAGACAGCCGCGACGTGTTTTCGGGCGACCGCGAGATCATCATTGCGCACGGCGAGGACACTTACCGTCTACGGCTGACGTCTCAGAACAAATTGATCCTGACCAAGTGAATCCGGCAATGAGATTTCGTCGCCATCAGATACTTCCGCTGATCCGGTCCGTGGTCGCGGCCTGCTGTCTCGCGACCGGCGGAGCCGCCCTCGCCGCCGGTGTCACCGTGCACGATGCCCGCGACCGCGACGTGACCATCGAAAATCCGGCGCGCATCGTTTCGATCGGCGGCGCCATCACCGAAATTCTCTACGCCCTCGGCTTCGAAGACCGCCTCGCCGGGGTTGACGCGACCAGCCTGTTTCCGACAGCGGCGCTGCGCGACAAGCCCAATGTCGGCTACATGCGCCAGCTTTCGGCGGAAGGGGTGCTCGGCCTCAATCCCTCGCTGGTGCTGGCCATACAGGGGTCCGGCCCGAAGGAAACCATCGAGGTGCTGGAGGCCGCGAAAGTGGCGCTGGTGCTGGTGCCGGAAACTTTTTCGGAGCGAGGGCTGCTCGACAAGATCAAGTTGGTCGGCCACGCCATGGGCGCGGACGCGCGCGCGGCCTGCCTCACTGCCGTGGTCGGAAGCGATCTGGAGCAATTGCGCGAACTCCGCGCCAAAGTGGCAAAGCCGGTGCGGGTGATGTTCGTGATGTCGCTGCTGAGCGGCCGGGCGATGGT
>JAUYQH010000174.1 GCA_030697365.1 Novosphingobium sp.
GAAGCGATCAGCGCCTCGGCGGGAATGTCGTCGATCCGCGCCTTGGCGTGCGCACCGACGGTGTGCACCGGCAACTGCCAGCCGAGCCACGAGCGCGCCTTGCAGCCGAGAGCCTGCAAAGTGAGAGCGAGCAAGCCCGAAGTCACCTGCTCGCCGCTGGCGACGACCACGTCGTATTCAGCAGGATCGAACAGCGGATTGGCCTCGCGCGCGAAATTGACCAGCCGGTCGGTCTCCCCGGCCATCGCCGAGACCACCACGGCGACTTCGTGCCCGGCTGCCTGCTGGCGCTGGACGATCCGCGCGACGCGGCGGATGCGCTCGGTTCCGGCCATGCTGGTGCCGCCGAACTTCATCACGATCCGGGCCAAGTTCGGGTTCCTCGCGCAAGAAAATGTCGCCGCGGACCCCTCGCCGCGCGGCGGGCGCCCTGTTAGGGTCGGGCAATGGATAACGCAACCGCACCGGCAACCATTCGTCCCGGCGAGGCCGCGCACTTCGGCAAGCTCGCCGCCGAGTGGTGGGACCCCAAGGGTTCCTCGGCGATGCTCCACCGGCTCAACCCGGTGCGGCTGGGGTTCGTGCGTGAGGCGATCGATAAGCAATGGGGCGGCGACCCGCTGGCGCTGAGGCCGCTCGCGGGCAAACGCGCGCTCGACGTGGGGTGCGGCGCGGGGCTGCTGTGCGAACCTCTGGCGAGACTGGGCGCAGCGGTCACCGGGGTCGATGCGGCGGCCGAGAATATCGCGGCGGCGCGCGCGCATGCGGCGGGGGCGGGGTTGGCAATCGACTATCGCGCCGGCGAACTCTCGGCACTCGCCCTCGGCAAATTCGACCTCGTCACTTGCATGGAAGTGCTCGAACACGTCGCCGACAAACCGGCGTTCGTCGCCGCGCTGGCCAACGCCCTCGCGCCGGGCGGGCTGGTAATCCTCTCAACCCCCAACCGCACCCCGCAATCGCGGCTGCTGTTGGTCGGCGCAGCGGAGCTGGTCGGGGCGATCCCGCGGGGGACGCACCACTGGAAGGATTTCGCAACTCCCGACGAGTTGCGCGCGCTGCTGGCCGACGCCGGGCTGGCCATGGGCGCTCCGCGCGGCATCGCCTGGTCGCCGGGCAAGGGTCTGCACCTCTCCGGCGACACCGCGCTCGACTACATCGTCACCGCCACGGACTTGCCGCCAGCTTCAATCAACCGTGCCGAGCCAAACTTTCCGCGATAGTTGAGCCGAGATCCTCGCCGTTGCCCACGACTTCGGCGAACATTTCGAGCGCCGCTTGCGCGGTAAGGAAGCGCACCCGGTCGCGAACGGCGTCGCCGAAATGGCACTCGCGGGTGACGGGGCGCCCGTTGCGCCCGACCAGCGCCAGATGGACGAGCCCGGCTTCGTCGTGCGACCCGGCCGGACCCGCGAACCCGGTGACTGCCAGCGCCAGATCGGCGCGGCTGTTGGCAAGCGCGCCTTCGGCCATCGCCAGCGCAACCTCGCGGCTGACAACGCCGTGGCGCGCGATAAATACGGGTTCGATCCCCAGCAGCTCGCACTTGGCCTCTTCGGAATAGGTGACGAAGCCGCGTTCAAAATTCCGGCTCAGCCCTTCGATGTCGGTCAAAAGCGAGGCGATCAGCCCGCCGGTGCAGCTTTCGGCGGTGGCGACGCGCATGCCCGATTGCTCGATCGCGCGCAGCACCTCTTGAGCGCGACGCGCCAACGCGTCGGCGTCGTCAGGCAGGTCATTGGTCAAGGGGTCCGCCTTTGTCCGCATTCTGGACCTCGCCGTCGTCTTTGCGGATGAAGCTGATCTTGCCCTCGGGTTCGAGGATCGCCCAGGCGACCTGGTCGAGTCTGGCGATCCCCGCGATCCGCATCTCCGAGCTCAGCTCGTCTTGGTCGACGCCCTCGCGCCGCATGTTCGCATCGATCGTACGCCCGGCGCGGACCAGCACGGCCGGCGCGCCTTCGAGCTTGCGACGCAGCCGCGGAAAGCGGTCGGAAAGAAAGTTCATCGCCAGCGCCCAGGCCGCAAAAGTCAAGACCGCCAGCACCGCCGCGGTGATCGAGAAATCCTGATGGGTGACCGCCTGCTGGACCAAATCGCCCATGACGATCAGCATGACCAGCTCGAAGGGGGCCATCTGGCCGAGCTCGCGCTTGCCCATCAGCCGGATCAACCCGAACAGGAACAGGAACATGATCGAGGCGCGGATGACGATGTCCATCAGGGCATCACCGTGACCGAAACCGCCACATCCGCGAACGCGGCGTCGCCATCGAGCACGCGATAATGGCCCTTGAGACGGCGCGGACCCCACGGCTGGATCTGCCCGTCGAACTTGACCACGCGCAACTCGCCCGCCTTTGCAGGACCGAAGCTCAGGCGAAACGCGCCTTCGCGGTACTCGGCCTTTTCGGCATCGGGCAAGACTGTGTCGATGCTCATCCGCCGCCACAGCGGATCGTCGATCGCGACAACCAGGTCCGCGACATCGGCGGGTGGTACGATCTCCACCCTCGTTTCGAACCAGTTGCCGCTGCGGATGACCCACGGCGTCTCGACGACCAGGATACGGCTGGTCCTGTCGGACGACTCGCGCTGGACGACCCACCGTCCAGGCTGCCCGCCGCCGAGCGCCCCGGTCAGCGCCAGCGCGATCGGCACGCCGATCGCTACCCACAGCAGCAATGGGCGCAGCCAGCGCGGGCCGGACGGCGCAAGGTGTTCGCGCCCGATACCCACTGGCATGCGCGGTTCGGCGCGTTCGTCTTGCTGCTTCAGGTTTTTGCCGGGTTGCTTCATGATTGCCCCTGCCGGGGACAACCGCGGGCGGCGCGATTCGATCCTCTCCAGGACCCATGGATCCTGACGGTCGGTGTCTTAGCTATATAATACAGCTTGCCAAGCGCGTCTGCGGGCATCATCTTGCGCGCGTCAATCGCCTTGAGGAAGCCGACCACCGATGGCCACCACCCCGATCCAGCCTTCCGCCCAAGCGCCCGTCGCCACTGCGAACAAGCTCGAGCTGACCCCGCCCGATCCGGTGCCGGTGGTCGCGCCCGAGCAGGCGATCGGGCTGGTGCCCGTCTCGAACGAGAACCGCTCGAAGCTCGAGGTCAAGGTCGACGCCTTCGTTGCCGATCTGGTCGCACAGGACGCCGCAAGCCCCGAGTTCGGCAAGCGGGTCGATGCGCTGACCAATATGGGGCGCAAGGAGATCGCGGCTGCGGCGGCGATGTCCAACCGCTTCCTCGACCGTCCGGTGCGCGCGATGGACAAGGAAAGCGGCGTGGGCGCCAACCTCGCCGAGTTGCGCCGCACGGTCGAGCAGCTCGATCCGGGCAAGAAGGGCCAGCTTTCCACTGGCCGCAAGATTCTGGGTATCATCCCCTTCGGCAACAGCCTGAAGAACTACTTCACCAGCTACCAGTCGGCGCAAGGCCACATCCAGTCGGTGCTCGGCCATCTTGCCTCGGGCAAGGACGAGCTGCTGATGGACAACGCCGCGATCGACGTCGAGCGGCAGAACCTGTGGAAGGCGATGGGCGATCTCGAGCAGATGATCCACATCAGCCGGACGCTCGACGACAAGCTGGAAGACAAGGCCAACGAGCTCGATCACAGCGATCCGGCCAAGGCCAAGGCGATACGCGAGAGCGCGCTGTTCTATGTCCGCCAGCGCACGCAGGACCTGCTCACTCAGATGGCGGTGACGGTGCAGGGCTATCTCGCGCTCGATCTGGTCAAGAAGAACAACGTCGAGCTGGTCAAGGGCGTCGATCGCGCCAGCACCACCACCGTGGGCGCGCTGCGCACCGCGGTGACCGTGGCGCAGGCGATGACCAACCAGCGGCTGGTGCTCCAGCAGATCACCGCGCTCAACGAGACCACCGCGGGGATGATCGATTCGACCGGCAAATTGCTGCGCGAGCAGACCGGCCGGATCCACGAGCAGGCCGCGTCGAGCACGATCCCGATGGAAACGCTCCAGCGCGCGTTCCAGAACATCTACGACACGATGGACAACATCGACACGTTCAAGCTCAAGGCGCTCGACGCGATGAAGCAGACGGTTGAGACGCTGACCACTGAAGTCGAGAAATCGCGCGGCTACATCGCCCGCGCCGAAGGCGCGGCGCAGGCCAAGCACGCGCAAGATGCTCCCGCACTCCTGAGCCTCGAGGGCTGATGGCCAACTCGGCGCACCAATCGCAGGCGATCATGGCCGCGGCCGAGCGCAGCTTGGCCGAGCAGCGCGCGGGGGGGCGGCGGCGCTCGATCGGGCGCGGTTCGGCCGAGCTTAAGTCGCGCCATCTCAAGGGCAAGCTGACCCGGGTGGTCGTGGCGATCGTCGGCATCGTGATCGCGGCGATGGTCGCGGGGTCGATCATCGGCGGGATCGGGATCGAGGGATTGTTCTACGCCGTGCTCGCGGCAGTCGCGGTAACGGTGCTTCTGGGCCGCTATCCGCGCATGAAGGTCCCCGCGCAGGCCCAGCTCAACCAGGGCGACGTGCGGACGATGGTCGCGCGGACCGAGCTGTGGCTCGAAAACCAGCGCCCGGCGCTCCCAGCCCCTGCGGTCCAGCTGGTCGACCAGATCGGGGTCCAGCTCGATGCGCTGGGGCTCCAGCTCGAAGGCGTCGCCGAACAGCCCGCCACGGTAGAAGTGCGCAAGCTGGTGGGCGAACACCTGCCCGAGATGATCAGCACTTACCGCCGCATTCCGGCGCACTTGCGCGGCGAGATGCGCCCCGACGGCCGCTCGCCGGAAGAACAGCTCAACGACGGTCTCGGCAAGATCAGCGGCGAGATCGACCTGATAACCCGCCAGCTGGCGGCGGGCGATCTCGACAAACTGGCGGTGCGCGGTCGGTTCCTCGAATACAAATACGGTGGCGCGCTCGACGGCAGCGAAGGGAAAACCGGCTGATGCGCGTCGCAATTCCCCATTCGCTCGACAAGCAGGAGGTGCGCCGCCGCCTGACCGACCGGATGCCCGAGCTGCCAGGGTTTATCCCGGGCGGGATGGCCAAGGTCGATCACACGTGGATCGACGAAGACCACATGCGGCTGACGGTCGGTGCGCTCGGCCAGTCGGTGGTCACCCGGCTCGACGTCGAAGAAAGCCAGGTCGTGGTCAATATCGAGGTGCCACCGTCGCTGGCCTTCCTCGGTGGGGCGATCGAGGGCGCGATTCGCGACCAGACGACCAAACTGCTGCGCTGACTAGTTGGGGCGGGCGATCAGGCTTTGGCCTGAGGCGTCGAATTCGATCTCGTCGATCGAACCTGCCAGTCCACACTCGCCTGGCTTCAGCGTCTCGCCACCCAGCCGCACGCTGCCCTGTCGTGGGATAACCAGCAAAGGTCCCGCGTATGCTGCCCCAATAGTCGCATCAGGCTCGCCGTCGAGGCGGTGAAGTCGGAAATAGCGACCATTGGCCAGTTCCACCGTGCCATGTTCGGGAACAATCCGTCGCAGCGCCGGATCGTGCGGCTCGCCCCGCGCCACCGCAACGCCCTCATCGAGGTGCAGTTCGCGCGGGCGGCCGTAGTCGTAAAGGCGATAGGTGATGTCGGCGTTCTGCTGGACCTCGATCAGGCTGACCCCCGCGCCGATCGCGTGAACGGTGTTGGCCGGGATGTAGAAGAAATCGCCCGCGGTTACCGGGTGCCAGTCCAACAAATCCTCGATCGAACCGTCGAGCGCGGCGGCGCGGATTCGCTCACGGGATAGATGTTCGCGAAAGCCCACCCCCAGCAGCGCGCCGGGCTCGGCGTCGATCACCAGCCAGCATTCTTCCTTGCCGTTCGCGCCGTGCCCGGAAGCGCGGGCCTGGTCGTCGTCGGGGTGGACCTGGACCGAGAGCTTCTCCGAGGTGAAGATGTATTTGACCAGCAGGCCGGGAAGCTGCGGGGGCGGCTCGAACCAGATTTCGCCGATCTTCTCGCCCGGCGGAGCGACGAACGGCGCGGGCAGCATCTCGCGGCCCCACGGCTTGGCGACCGTGCGGATGGCAAGCCCGCTCATTGGTTGACCGCGCCGTGGAGCTTGCCGACCTTCTGCGCGCCGTCGGTGGTGGTCACCAGCACCTCGTCGCCATCGACCACGATGATCAGGTCGCTCGCCCCGATCACCGATACCCGCGGACCGTCGCTGGTGACCAGCACGTTGGTGCAATCGACCAGTTCGACCCGGCCGTCGTGCGCGTTGCCGGCCTCGTCGCAGTCGAGCGCGGCGTGGAGCGCCTGCCAGTTGCCGATGTCGGACCAGGCCATGTCGGCGTGGACCATCGCCGCGCGAGTGGTGTTTTCCATCACCGCGTAATCGACCGATTCGCTCTCGATTCCCGCAAAGGCCTCGGCGTCGGGATGAAAGCGGTTTCCTTCTGCGGTGCCACGCTCGACCGCCTCGCGCGCTGCCGCGGCAATCTGGGGGCGATACTTCTCCAGTTCGGTCAGAAACACGCCCGCCGAAAACGCGAAGATGCCGCCGTTCCAGTGATACCCGCCCTCGGCCAGAAAAACCTGCGCGGTGGCGAGATCGGGCTTTTCGACGAAGCGCGAGACCTTGAAGCCGGCATCGCCCAACGGCTCGCCCTGGCGGATATAGCCGAACCCGGTCTCGGGCGCGGCGGCCTGGATGCCGAACGCGACCAGCCAGCCGTCGTGGGCGAGCGCGGCGGCGCCCAGCGCGGCGACGGTGAACGCGGCGCAGTTGCCGATGTGATGATCGCTGGGGCAGACCAGCATCACCGCATCGGCGGGCAGGCGCAGCGCGGCCAGCGCTATGGCTGCGGCGGTGTTGCGCGCCTGCGGCTCGACGATCACTTGCGCCGCCGCATCGACCAGTTGTTCTTCGACATGGGTCAGGTGCTGCCTGCCCGTGACCACTACCGGCGGCGCAAAATCATCGCGCCCCATGCAGCGGGTTTGCGTCGCCTCGAACAGCGTCTGCTCGCCGATCAGCGGCAGGAACGGCTTGGGCTTGCTCGCCCGGCTGCGCGGCCACAGCCGGGTCCCGCTGCCGCCGCACAGGATGACGGGTACGATCGTGCTCATGGATTGGAAAACCCCGCAAGATGGACTTGCGGGTTCAACGCGCAGTCATTCCATCAGTGCCAAAATATCGTCCACGCCACACGTTGCGAAACCCACCGCGCTGTCGGAAATGCCATAAGGGATGTGCAACTGCTCGCCCACCAGCAGCGCGCCGCAAGTGTAGATCACGTTGGGGACATAGCCCGAACGGTCGGCATCGATCGCGGTCAGCACCGGGCGCGCGGAGCGGGCGATCACTTTGGACGGATCCTTGAGGTCGAGCAGTGCGCAGCCCAGCGCATACTTGCGCATCGCGCCCACGCCGTGGGTAAACAGCAGCCAGCCCTCGTCGGTCCGGATCGGGCTGCCGCAGTTGCCGATCTGGATGAATTCCCAGGGAAACTTGGGCTCCATCATCTTCTCGCCGTCCGAATCCCACGTCTCAAGCGTGTCCGAGCAGATCAGATAGAGGTTCTTGCCGTCCTGCCGCCCGACCATTGCGTACTGACCATCGATCTTCTCGGGGAACAGCGCCATGCCCTTGTTGCGCGCGGCGCGGCCGTGGATCGGCTCAAGCTTGAAGCTGGCGAAGTCGCGCGTGCGGAGCAGTTCGGAACGAATCGAATGGCCGCTATAGGCGGTGTAGGTGCCGATCCATTCGTAGTCATGATCGCCATGATCGAACCGAACCAGACGCAAGTCTTCGAGTCCGTTCTTCTGCTGGTCGGTCACCGGGAAGATCACGGTGTTCGACAAGCTGCTCTCGGCATGGCGGTTGACCACGATCCCGTCGATCCCGTCGGTCAGCGAACCTTCGTCTTCGGCCACCGCGGTCGCGAACGGCCCTTGCGGCCACAGCGAGAAGCCGCCGTCGTCATGCGCGATGCCTTCGCGAAAGGCGATCGAGCTGATGTGGCCCTCGCCCACCGCGCGCAGACTCATGATGAAGCGGCAGGCCTCGTTGCCCATGCCCGACTGGTCGGGGTGCGGCACAATCGACGGGTTCATCAGCGCCGCAGCGGCATAAGTATACTCGTGGCAGAAGTACGCCCCGATCAGCCGCCTGCGATGCGTGGTATAGGCGCTGCCATCGAGTTCGAGTGAGGCTTCGACTTCGGCGTAGCGATCGTCGAACATGCGCTCCGTTTGCCAGTGGCGTCCGGAAAAGTCGTGGAGCACTTTGGCATACTCGGCCTCAACCTCGCTCTCTTCCAACCCGGCGATGTCGTCGACCAGCTTGCGCGCGCGCGATCCGTCCGCGGTGGTTGCCTGCCAGCCGAGGTGAAATGGGCGCAGCACGACCCGCGAGGGGTCGGCGTGCAGCCGCTCATCGAGGATATGCAGCGGCGTCTCCGAGGGCTCGTGCCGTGCGTCCACTTCGATCCCCCGGTTCGGTCCCATCGACCGCGCGGCCGAGGGCGGCCATCGCATGGCTCGAAAGCTGGAATGCCAGAATGGATTCAGCTCCGCAATTCTCGTTCGCGCCGCGCGGGGTCACCCCGTCACGGCAACGCCCGCTGGCGATGTCGGCCAACGCCACTCCTCGATCGTTCCCGCCGAAGAACCAGCGATAGGCGGTGTTGGCGTGCTCGAGCCAGCACGGCTCGCCAGTGGCGGCAAAAGCACAGGCCGCGGCGTCGATTGCCGCCCACGCTTCGAGTGGTTGCTGGTCGAACGGCAGCATCGCGAACTCGCGACCGAAGCCTTCGCTGCCGATCGGGCGAAAATGGCCCGATGCCGCGCGTTGCTGTTCGGCGATCCAGGCGAGGCTGTCGAGCGCCGCCTCGCGCCACGCGGGCCGGTCGAGGATCAGCGAAGCCTCGAGCAGGGCTTGCGGCAGGCGCGCGTTGTCGTATCCGAGCACGGTTTCGAACCACGCCCAATCGGGGCGGCGGACCGAATCGAGCAGGCGGTAGAGGAAAGCTCCGCCGCGCTCGATCAACGCGAGCGCCGCGACGTGATCGTGCCCGGCGCGCAGCACGGCCCCGGCACCCAGCATCGCAAAGGCCACCGCGCGCGGCGATTCAATCGTTTCCATCGCCTTCATCGCGTGATCGAACAGGTTCCGCCCCCACGCGCGGAAACCCGGGTCGAACCCGTTGGCCACGACTTCGCCCAGAACCCACGCGGTGCGCCCGTTGCTGTCTTCCGACCCGACATCCTCGCACCATGATCGATCGAAGGCCATGAAGTTGCGGAAGGCTTGCGTATCATCGTTCCAGGCGTGCTGGACGAAGGCGGCATAAGTCGAGGCAAGCTGCTGGCGCTCGACGAGCGGGAGCGAACTCGCGCGCAGCATGAGAAGCAGCGCGCGGACGTTATCATCGATGCAATAGCCGTGACGCCTGTCGGGGATGATCCCGATTCCGTGCTGGAGCATCCCGGTGCCGTCGCTCATCGCCCGGATCGCGGCTAGCGAAGGCGTGGTATCGCGCGCCGGAACCGGGCGGGCGGCGGGGGCTACCGCATTCGACACCAGCTTGGCTGAAGCCGCAGCAAAACATGCCCAGATGGTCGAGCGGCCGCGCTCCCAGGCTGTGCGCTGAGTCGCTGCCAGTGCGCCTGGGTGGTCGAGCAGTGAAAGTACCGCCTCGGACAGCGCATCGGCCGATCCGGGCTCAACCAGAACGCCGACTCCATCGGTCAAGAGCTCGCGGGCGTGGACATAGGGGGTTGAGACCACCGCCTTGCCCAGCGCGACCGCATAGCTCAGCGTGCCCGAAGTGGACTGCTCGAGATTGGGGTAGGGGGTTACATAGATGTCGCAGGCCTCGAGCTGGTCGAGCAGTTCCTCGCTGTCGAGAAAGCGGTTGTCGAACACGACGTTGGCCTCGACCCCCAGCTCGACAGCCAGTGCAGTAAGCCGCTCGCGATAGCTTTCGCCGTGCGCGGCGACGAGGTTGGGGTGGGTCGCCCCGACGATGCGGTAGATGACCTGAGGGTGGCGGGCGACGATACCCGGCAGCGCGGCAATCATCGTCTCGATGCCCTTGCCCGGGCCGAGCAGCCCGAAGGTCATCAGCACGGGGCGGCCGGCCAGCCCGAGCTTGGCCTTGAATTGCTCCTGGCGGCCGAACGGACGATTGGGTGCCCCGTGCTCGATCACCGTGACCCGCGCGGGATCCGCATCGTATCGATCGACCAGAAGCGCGCGCGAGTGCCGCGACATGACCATGAGTTGTGAGGAGAGGGCGATCAGCTTTTCGATGATCGCGCGCTGCTTGTTTGAAGGCTCGCTCAGCACGGTGTGGAGCGTGACGATCAGCGGCGTGGCGACCCGCTCTGCCAACTCGAACACCATCTCGCCGCACTCGCCGCCGAAGATCCCGAACTCATGCTGAAGCCAGACGGCGTCGTACCCGCCGCGATTAATCTCCTGCGCTGCGGCATGGAAGTCCGCGACGCAGTCGCTGACGATGCGGCCGCGGACGCGCTCGTCCGCTGCCGGTCCGCCCTCATCTTCGAGCGCCCAGACATCGGTCGCGATCCGCGGCTGGTGCGCGGCTAGTTGTTCGTAGATATCGGTCGTGAAAGTGGCGATGCCGCACTTGCGCGGGGCGAATCCACCGATCAGCGCGAGCCGAAGCGGCGCGGTGCCGCGCTCCGAGAAATTGAGAATTTCGGCGGAGGCCGGTCCACTCTGGCTTCGGTCGATCGGCTGGTGAAACGTCATTTCTCTACTATCCCGGCAATACGGTCCCGCTGTCTCCCACATGAACGCGGCTGGCGCGATTCGGTTTCATTGCAGTGCAACATATTGGCGCTACCACGTTCACCGTTCGGCGCATATTTTATTCGACTAAGCGCATGAACACAGATGTTTTTGCTCAATCATGCTGCAAGTGCGAAATAATCTGAGCAAGTGCCGCAATCAGGCGGGTCTCCACCACCATTGCTTCCACCCGGTCTCGTCGGCGACGGGCTTGCCCGCGTTATCCTCGGCTGGACGATAGCGAAATCGTTTTTCGATCAACCGGCATGTAATCGCGTCCGCCTCTGTGCTTCCGCTCGACTGGACCACCCGGCAATTTCTTGCGCGCCCATCGGTTCCCACCGAATACCGCACGACGATGAAGCGCCCGTCGCGCTCGCCAGCCCCCGAGCGCGGGAAATCCCTGGTCTTGAGTTCGCCTGAAATTTTTTCGGCACGGCGGGCCAGCCCTCCGCCGGTGCCGGTACCACGACCGCCGCTGCCCGTCCCGACGCCCTGGCCCGCATTCCCGCTGCCCGTACCCGCCACGCTTGCTCCCGATTTGCTGGCGTCGCCCTTCGATATGGCGACCGGTGTGGGTTTGGGCATGACGACAACTTTGGGTTTAGGCACCGGCCTGGGCGTGGCTTTGGGCGCCGGGGGTGCTGCTGCGCCTTGCGGGTCAGGCGCGCTTGGAGTGGGTGATGGCGGCGGCGGTGGCGGAGGGGCGGGGATATTGAATGCCGCGATCGACTTCACCGTCTGGACCACCACCTCGGTGCCGAACGCGCTGATCAGCCCCGCGATCACGGCAATGTGGAGCAAGGCAACCCCCGCCAGGGTCACCGCCCGGGTTTTGCCGTCCACTCCGATCCGGGCCTCGGTCATCGCATCCTATGCCGATTATTATGCCTGTCCGGCGCCCAATGCGCGGCAAACCGGGCTGGTTCCTTGGCGATCTGCACGATAGTCATGGTTCTGTCAGCAAGTCTGATGTAACGTGATGACTGGATGCTCCTGAAAGAATGGGGAGAGCGGGGTCTATCCGGCCGGACGGGGCCGGCCACGGGATTGGAAAGCAATGAAAGTACTGGTCTTGGAAGACGAGCCGTTGCTTGCAATGCTCGCCGAGGAATGCCTGGCCGAACTTGGCCATGAAGTCGCTGGTTCCGTGGCCAATGTCGATCAGGCGCTGGCTACGATCGAAACCGCCGAGCTCGATTTTGCACTGCTCGATTTCACCCTCGCCGACGATGCGACTTCAGTACCCGTGGCGTTGCGCTTGCGCGCCGGCGGGATTCCCTTCGCCTACCTGACCGGACATCGCACTCTGCCGTTGGGAGGAGAAGTTCCGGTGGCTCCGATCCTGACCAAACCATTCACCGTCGATCAGCTCGACGGCGTTCTGCGCGCGTCCCGGCTCGCAGCCTGAGCCAACAGGTTCACCTGAAACCGCTTTCGCGCTAGGCCCGGGCGATGATCGCGCTCATCGACATCAGCCAGGTGCTGAACCCGGCAATCCCCGGCTGGCCTGGCGAGCCGGGGTTCGTCCTGGAAAAGTGTGCGCAGATTTCGCCGGAATGCCCGGTAAACACCGCGGCGCTGTCGCTCTCCACCCACGCCGGGACCCACGCCGACGCTCCTCTACATTACGACGCCACGGGGGCGGACAGCGCCCAGACCGCGCTCGAGGCCTATGTCGGACGCTGCGTGGTGCTCGACGTGCGCGACTGCGGCGCGATGGTGGAACCGGGCGATGTCGCATGGAACGCGCTTGGTGACGCCCGCCGCGTGCTGTTCCGAACTTATGAGCAGTTCCCGCATGGGGCGTGGGACAGCGATTTCACGGCGATCGCGGCGGAAGTGATCGAGCGGCTCGGCGCATTGGGCGTCGTGCTGGTCGGTACCGATGCGGCCTCGCTCGATCCGCAGCAGTCCAAGACAATGGATGCGCACCACGCGGTGCGACGGCGGGGCATGCGGATCCTCGAAGGTCTGGTGCTCGACGACGTGGCGCCGGGCGAGTACGAATTGATCGCGCTGCCGCTGAGGATTGCAGGGGCCGACGCCAGCCCCGTCCGCGCGGTGCTGCGGACGCTCGAATGAGCGACGCCGAGGCACTCGACGCCGCCGATCCGCTAGCGCATTTTCGTGAGCGTTTCGCCCTGCCCGAAGGGGTCATCTACCTGGATGGCAATTCGCTCGGCGCTTTGCCCAAGGCGAGCGTCGCGCGCCTTGCCGAGACCGTGTCCGACGAGTGGGGAAGGGGCCTGATCACCAGCTGGAACGCCGCCCGGTGGGTCGAGGCGCCGCAGCGCATCGGCGACAAGATCGCGCGGCTGATCGGCGCGGGGGCGGGCGAGGTGATCGCCTGCGATTCGACCTCGGTGAACCTGTTCAAGCTGCTCACCGCGGCGCTCTCGCTTAACCCGGGGCGCGGCACGATCCTGTCCGAACGCGGCAATTTCCCCACCGACGTGTACATGATGCAGGGGATCGAGACTCTCACGCGCGGCGCGGTACGGGCGAAGCTGGTCGAACCGGAGAATATCGAGGCGGCGCTCGACGACGATGTCGCGGTGCTGCTGCTCACCCAGGTCCACTACAAGACGGGGCGGATGCACGATGTCGCCGCGATCACTGCGCGCGCCCATGCTGGCGGCGCACTGGTGATCTGGGACCTCAGCCATAGCGCCGGGGCGGTGCCGGTCGATCTGGCGGCGGCCAAGGCCGATTTCGCAGTCGGCTGCGGCTACAAGTACCTCAACGGCGGTCCCGGAGCGCCGGCTTGGCTTTACGTGGCCAAACGCCATCAGGACCGCGTCCGGCCCGCGCTGTCAGGCTGGTTCGGCCACGCCCGGCCGTTCGACTTCACCGACGAGTACGAGCCCGCCGCCGGGATCGCGCGGTTCCTGTGCGGGACCCCGCCGGTGCTCGGGCTAACCGCGCTCGAGTGCGGAGTGGACATGATGATCGAAGCTGACATGGCCGCCTTGCGCGCCAAGTCGCTCGCGCTGGGCGAATTGTTCGCCACGCGGATGGCGCCGCTTTGCGAGCAGTACGGCTTTGCCCTCGCCAGCCCGGCCGACCCTGCGGTGCGTGGCAGCCAGATTTCCTACACTCACCGCGATGCCTACGCGATCATGCAGGCGCTGATCGCGCGCGGGGTGATCGGCGATTTCCGCGCCCCCGACATTCTGCGCTTCGGGCTGACGCCGCTCTACTTACGCTTTGCCGACGTCGATCGAGCGGTGACGATCCTTGCGGAAATGATGGCGTCGCGCGACTGGGATCGCCCCGAGCACCGCATCCGCGCCGCGGTAACCTAATCCGTGTCACGCCACGGCGATATGATCGCGCCGGGGTTGTCGCCAGCCCGCCTCGCGGCTCTATTCGCGGCTCGCAAGCGGGGTGACGATGAGCGGCTTCGACGAAACGTTCGATTGGGTGGTAGTCGGCAGCGGCGCAGGCTCGATGGTGTCGGCGCTGGTCATGCGCGAGGCCGGGCACGCAGTGGCGATTCTCGAGAAGACTCCCTACGTCGGCGGCACCACCGCCAAGTCGGGCGGGGTGATGTGGATCCCCAACAACCGCTTCATCCGCGCCGATGAGCCCGACGAAAGCGCCGAGAAGGCGATCAGCTATCTCGATGCGGTGTGCGAGGATCTGCCCGGATCGAACCACGAAAAGCGCCTCGCCTACGTCAGCCAAGCGCCCAGGATGCTCGATTTTCTCATCGGCCAGGGGGTCGAACTCGAGCGCGGCTCGAACTATTGGCCCGATTATTACGACGATGCGCCGGGCGGCTGCTCGACCAGCCGCAGCGTTACCGCCAGATACTTCAACCTCAAGGAACTCGGTCCCTGGGAAAAGAAGCTGCGCCCCGGCTTCCTGCCGTTCCCGACCAAGCTCGACGACGGGATGAAGACCGCCTTTCGCGCCAAGAGCAAGGCATACGCGAAGATCTATCGCCGCTCGGTGCTGCGCACGATCCTTGGCAAGCTGACCTTCAAGAACTGGGCCGCCGCAGGCGCGGCGCTGCAGGGGCGCATGCTCAAGGCCAGCCTTGCCGCCGGAGTCGATGTCCGAACCGACACCCCGGTGAGGCAGCTGATCGTCGAGCAGGGCAAAGTCACCGGGGTGATCGCCGAGGCGAACGGGCAAGCGCGCCGGATCGGTGCGCGGTTGGGCGTGCTGGTCAACGCCGGGGGCTTCGCGCAAAACCAGGCGCTGCGCGACAAATACATGCCCGGGACCCGCGCCGGATGGTCGCAGACTCCCGAAGGCGATACCGGCGAGATGCACGTCGAGCTCGAGCGGGTCGGCGGGGTGCTCGCCCAGATGGACCAGATGGTCGGCTATCAGATGACTCGCGCGCCGGGCTGGGAGGCGATGTACGTCAAGCCGCCGGCGCAGAGCCTCACGGGCAAGCCGGGCGCGATCCTCGTCGATCAGTCGGGGGTGCGCTATCTCAACGAGGGCGGGTCCTACGAGCTCTACTGCCAGTCGATGATCGAGCGGAACCGGACCGTCCCCGCAATTCCGAGCTGGGCGCTGTTCGACCAGCGCTATGTCGAGGACTATCAGGTCGCTTACCAGAACCTGAAGCCGGCAACGATCACGAGATGGCAGGAGGCGGGCTATCTCAAGTCAGCCCCGACCATCGAAGGGCTGGCCGACCAGATCGGCGTCGATCCCGCCACCTTGCGCGCCACCGTCGATCGCTGGAACACCATGGTCGACAAGGGGGTCGACGAGGATTTCGGACGCGGCAAGCGTGAATACGACAAGTGGCTGGGCGATCCGTTCCTCGGCGGCAATCCGGCGCTGGGCAAGCTGGCCAAGGGGCCGTTCCATGCGGTCGATGTCGTACCCGGCGACGTTTCGACATACGGCGGGGTGATCGTCGATGCCGAGGCGCGGGTGCTGACCGCCGACGGCGCGCCGATTGCGGGGCTCTACGCCTGCGGGGTGACCACCGCATCGGTCATGGGCGGGGTCTATCCGGGCGCGGGGGCAAGCATCGGGCCTTCGATGACCTTCGGCTACATCGCCGCCAGGCACGCCGCCGGGCTGGGCAATCAGCCATGACCATGAAGATCGAACCCATCACCCCGCACATCGGCGCTTTCATGCGGGTTTCCGCCGACGACGTCCTCCAGTCCGAGGTGATCGGACGGGTGCTCGAAGCGCTCGACCGCTACAACGTGCTCGTCTTCCCGCAAATCCACATGAGCGACGAGCGCTTCGCCCAGTTCACCGCGGCGCTGGGCGAGAGCCACGACCTGGGTGTGACCGAGGACGCTTCCAGGGCGAGCGAGAAGGGCATCTACCGCATCGCGCTCGACAAGGACGACCGCAACCAGCTCGATTTCATCAAGGGCAACGATTTCTGGCACATGGACGGCACCGTCTACGACATGCCGGGCAAGGCGACGCTGCTCAAGTGCGAGGTTCCGCCCAGCGAGGGCGGCGATACCGGGTTCGCCAGCTTGTTCGCGGCGTGGGATGCGTTGCCCGAGGAGCGAAAGCGCGAACTCGAGGACAAGCGCGTGCTCCATTACATGGCCTCGGTCGGGCGAAAGATGTACGACGCGCCAACCGCAGAAGACTTCGCCCGGTGGGACGCGGTGTTTCCGCCGACAGAACATCCGCTGGTGTGGCACCAGAAGAGCGGTCGGACCTCGCTGCTGATCGGCGCGACGGCCGGCGACATCGTGGGAATGGCGGAGGCGGAGGGGCGCGCGCTGCTCGATGAACTGGTCGAATGGGCGACCGCGCCGTGCTTTACCTATCGTCACAAGTGGCAGCGGGGCGATCTGGTGATCTTCAACAACCCGGCACTGCTCCACCGCTCCTACCCGTACGACGCGGCCTCGGGCCGGGTGATGCACCGCACCACGCTCAAGGGAACCGAGGCGATCTCCTGACGCGGGCCGCGGGGTCGTTCGACCTCGCCGCCAAGGGCGATCGGAAAGCGATGGCGTGAGCCGGAATTTGTCGGCCAAACCGGTTGGTTCCTGCACCCTTGCCCCAACATCGCGAGGGTGATGTATGCAACACAGGTGTTCACTTTACCCGGCAAGGCTGCAATCGATTTGCGGTGCCGGACTACCGACGCAGACTCGGGGACGGACCGTTCTAATTCTGCCGACAAGGCCTGGGAGGGTTCCACAATGCGCAACCACAAACACATCGCGTTCGCCGCGGTCAGCTTGCTGGCCCTGTCCTCTCCGGCGTTCGCCCAGGATAGCGGCCAGTCGCCGCAGGCAGACGGTGAGAAGCAAGACCCGAACCAGATCGTCGTCACCGGCACCCTGATCCGCGGCACCGCGGTTACCGGTTCGCAGACCATCAGCGTCGATGCGGAGGCGATCGCTGATAAGGGCGCGGGTTCGACCAACGAACTGCTTGGACTGATCCCCCAGATCACCAACACCTTCAATGGTCGCTTCGAAGGCGATCCGCGCGGTTTTTCCGCGGGTATTTCGATCAACAAACCCAACCTGCGCAGCATCCCGTCCTCCAACACCACGTCAGGTGGCCTTACCCTCGTGTTGATGGATGGCATGCGCCTGACGCCGGTCGGAGTTAACCAGGCGGCGACCGACGTCGATATCATCCCGGCTGCCGTTCTGGCCGGGATCGACGTAGTGACCGATGGCGGATCCTCGCTCTACGGCGCGGACGCGGTTGCCGGCGTGATCAATTTCCGGACGCTACGGAAATTCGATGGTCTCAAGCTCGATGCCAACTATGGCTTCGGCACGACCATCAAGGGCTTTCAGCAATGGGACGCTTCGATCACCGCCGGCCATAGCTGGGATACCGGGAATGCCTACATTTCGGCCGGTCATTCCGATCGCGACCGCATCCTGAATGGCGAGACCGACTGGGCATCGGGCCTGGTTTACAACGCCGCCAGTGCGGCCAGCTTCAGCTTCACCCAGTGCCTCAGTCCCGTTGGCACCCAAACCCGCTGGTTTCGTTTCGGCCCAGGCGCCGCACAATTCACAAACAATCCGTTAGCCCCCGGGGCGGGCGTGTTTCCGGTCGGCACGGCCTGCGACGCGACCTCGGCGGGGACTTATGTACCACGGCAAAAGCGCGACAACGTGTTTGCCTCTGTCTCGCAAGAGTTCGGGGATAGCGCCGACCTGCGGTTGACCGGTTATTACACAAAACGCGACACGAGCCTGACCAGCTTCCCGCGTGGTTTCACTTCGGCCGGCAGCCCCCTCAACTCCGGGGCCCTGGTGGGTGCCGCGTTTCCGAGCGCGGCGGTGGGCAGTTTGACCGTGATCCCGGGCGGCACGGGCTTTTCGTTCGGAACCAATTCGGCCTACGTCAATACGCCAACACGGATCGGTTTCGAGACCTGGGGCGTAACTCCCGAGTTGACGGTCAAGCTCGGCGAAAACTTCCAGGTGCGCACCACCGGGCATTTCGGACAGTCGGACAACTTTCAGTCCTTCCCTGGCGTCAATACGGTCAGGGCCCAGTGCTATATCACCGGGTGCACCGGGATAGCTGCGGGCCAACTCAACCCGCTGAACGCAGCGGCGGCGAGTGCGGTGGTAATCGCCGACATCACGAATTTCGAGAGTGCTCAAGACACCAAGCAGCAGCTTGTCCTAGCGCGCTCGATCGTCGATGGTTCGCTGTTTTCGCTTCCTGGCGGCGACGCGAAAGTGGCGGTGGGCGTCGAGTATCAGCACAACAAGGCTGAAAGCCGGCTGACCGCGGGTCCGGTCGGCTCGCTGGACGCGTTGCCGTACATGGAGTTCAAGCGCAACGCCAAGTCGGTCTTCGGCGAGCTATCGCTTCCGGTGACATCGTTTGCCGTTGTGGCGGGATCGGTGCGTTATGACGATTACAGCGATTTCGGCTCGACCACCAATCCCAACATCGGCCTGACGCTCAAACCGGCCTCGTGGCTCAAATTTTTCGGACACTGGAATACGTCGTACAACGCGCCGACCGCGATCGATGGCCTGGCGATTTCCACTGGCCGCTTCGCGTGCGGCATCTATGTCGCCGGAAGCACCAATCCTGCCCAACGCCCGGTCGATCCGCTGGGCCGGGACACCAGCAGGCAGGGGACTTGCGCGATGGTCCTCCAAGGCTCGGTCCCGGGTCTCAAGCCGCAAACAGCCGATAGTTGGGCGGTCGGGTTCGAGGCCACACCGGGTTCGGGCGTGCGCTTTGGCGGCGAATTCTATTCGATTGATGCCAAGAATACGCTGGGGACATTGAACCCCTCGGTACTCTCCACCTATGTCACCAATGCGAACCTTTATACCTACAACGTGACCCCGGCGCAGTATAGCGCGCTTCTGGCGACGCTTACCAACGGCGCTTC
The DNA here is from genome assembly GCA_030697365.1 of Novosphingobium sp. Taxonomy (GTDB): domain Bacteria; phylum Pseudomonadota; class Alphaproteobacteria; order Sphingomonadales; family Sphingomonadaceae; genus Novosphingobium. Next base: position 19,093 of record JAUYQH010000174.1, read on the forward strand.
GCTCGGTACGCAGCGCGCTTCCACGGACATCGGCCTCATTGCCGATACCCGGACAACCAACCTCAACGCTGCGAAGCTTGAGGGTATCGACTTCCACGTGTTTTACGATACCACCACCAGTGCCGGTCAGTTCGCATTCGGTGTTGCCGGCACTTACCAGACCAAAGCCTTCATCACCAACGGCGGGGTGGCGAGCGACCGGCTTGGCATCGGTAGCCCCCGGCTGTTCACCACGTCGTTTGCGGGCTGGGAAAAGGGCAGGGTCTCGGCCAAGCTGACCATCAACTACTCGGGCCGATTCAACGACGAGGCCGTCAACAACCTCGGCATTTCGGAAGACGTCGATCCATTCGTGCTGACCAACCTCAGCCTGGGTTACAAGATCGAGGACACGGGCGGGGCACTTGACGGAACCTCGTTCCGCCTAGGTGTCGACAACGTGTTCGACGTGCAGCCGCAGACAATCAGGCGGCTCAACACCAACAACAACAGCTACAACAACTTTACTTTGGGTCGCATCATCAAGCTCGGGGCCAGCAAGAAGTTCTGAACATCGATCGACGGTGATTTCTTGCAGGGGCGCCCGACGGCGTCCCTGCTTTTTCTGTTCACCGGGAGCAGACCCATGGCTTTCACCCAACCCTCGACGGAGGCTCTGCCGCGCCACCCGGTTATCATCGCCGGGGTGCGCGAGAAGGCAGGTGGCGGCGCGACGATCCCCCACATCTATCCCGCCAGCGGTCGGGTGACCCGCGAGATCGCGATGGCCAACACCGGCGACGTCGATCGTGCGGTCGCCGCGGCGCGTGCCGCGTTCCCGGCATGGCGCGCGATGCCGGGGGACAAGCGCCGCGATCTGTTCTTCCGCCTCGCCGCGGCATTCGAGGCGAGGTCTGCAGAATTCACCCAGAGCCTGGTCGCGGAGAACGGCTCGATCGCCATGGTCGCGCCCTACATGGGCCACGATGCGGCGCAGAAGTTCCGCTATTTCGGCGGCTGGTGCGACAAACTCCACGGACGCACGGTCCCGATGTGGGGCGCGCCCGCGCACGATTACGTCTCGTACGAACCTTACGGCGTGGTCGGCATCATCATCCCGTGGAACGGCCCGCTGTTCGCCGCGAGCATGGTCCTCGCCCCCGCGCTCGCCGCGGGCAACTGCGTGGTGTTGAAAGCGCCCGATCTCGCGCCCTACAGCACGATGCAACTGGTCGAGTTGCTCCACGACGCGGGCATCCCGCCCGGCGTGGTCAACCTCGTCACCGGCGGGGCCGAGGTCGGCGAGGCGATGGTCGCGCACCCCGGCGTCGACAAGATCGAGTTCATCGGCTCGGGCGCGACCGCAACCAAAGTCCTGACCACCGCCGCGCAGACGCTCAAGCCGGTCGGGCTCGAGCTTGGCGGCAAGTCGGCGGTGATCGTGTTCGACGATGCCGACCTCATCCTTGCGGCGAAGAAGGGCCTGACCGGGGCGGTCTCATCGAACGGGCAGGGCTGTGTCAACGGCACCCGCCTGCTGGTCCAGCGCGGGGTCTATGAGCAGTACCTCGAGATGCTTGGGGCGATGGCGGGTCACATCAAGGTCGGCGATCCGTTCGATCCGGCGACAACGCTGGGGCCGGTGATCTCCGGACCGGCGATCGAGCGCATCCTCGGGATGGTCGAACGCGGGGTGAGCGACGGCGGGCGGATCGTCGCGGGCGGCGAGCGGATGGGCGGCGATCACGGCGACGGCTATTTCCTGCCTGTCACCATCCTCGCCGACGTGGCCAACGACAGCCATCTCGCCCGCAACGAAGTGTTCGGCCCGGTGTTGGCGGTCACCCCGTTCGATAGCGAGGACGAAGCCATCGCGCTCGCCAACGCCAGCGACTTCGGGTTGGGTGCCTACGTTCACACCCAGAACTTGCGTCGCGCGCACCACGTCGCGGGGCAGCTCCAGGCGGGGATGATCCACGTCAACGGATCGGGCGAGGCGATGCAGCCCAATTGCCCGTTCGGCGGGTGGAAGCGCAGCGGCCACGGACGCCTGGGCGGGGTCGAGGGATTGCACGAATTTCTCCAGCCCAAGAACATCTGGATGAACCTAGCGGCACCAGGGGACTGACGATGGCGACGCTGTTTCCCGCGGCGCGCAGCGCGAAGGGCGCGGCGCTCCAGGCCGAACTGACCGGCGCGCCCGCGCCCGCACCCGCGACGCTGCTCCAGGAATCGTGGCGCGATTTCATCTACGCCGAGGTGTGGTCACGCCCGGGGCTCGACCGGCGCGCGAGGTTCCTCATCTCGCTGGCCTCGGCCGCGGGCAACGCCACCGCGGCGGAGCGGCTCGACAGCTATGTCCGGGGGGCGCTTGCGAGCGGATCGATGACACTTGCCGAACTGCGCGAAGCGGCGCTCCACGTCGCGGTCTATGCGGGGTGGGAGAGCGGCGGGCGGATCGATGCTGGGGCCACGCGGGTTTCGCGCGAGCTGGGGCTGGAACCGGCGAGCGTCGATCCGATCCGCGCCAAGCCGTGGGACCCTCAGGTCCGCATGGATGAAGGCTATGCCGAGTTCGAAAAGGTCATGACCTTCGCCGGCCCGCCGGTGGGCAACGGGCTGCCCTATTTGCAGGACGGCATCCTCAATTTCGTGTTCGGCGAGATGTGGGGCCGCCCCGGCCTTGACCAGCGCTCGCGCCGTTTCCTGACGCTGGTCGGGGTCGCCGATTCGGGCGCCGAGACCCCGATCCGCAGCCACTTTCACGCCGCGATGGCCAGCGGCAACTGCACCGCGGCAGAGCTGCACGAATTCGTGCTGCAATACGCGGTCCACTCGGGTTGGCCACGCGCTTCGGTGATCCAGGGGGTCGTGATCGAAATGAGCAAGAAGGTCGCCGTAGGCCTCGCGTGGAACGGGTGAGCATGGGCGCGAGCATGGTTGGCGAGGCGGCGCTGGTCACCGGTGCGGCCTCGGGGCTTGGCCGGGCGACCGCGCTGAAGCTGGCGGCGCTGGGCGCGAACTTGTGCCTGGTCGATCTCAACGCGGAGGGGCTGGCCGAGACGCAGGCGCTGCTTTCCGATAGCGGGGTCGAGGTGCTGTTCCATCCCGCGGACCTTGCCGATCCGGCGGCCTGTTCAGAGGCGGTAGCGGCGACCGTGGCGCAGTTCGGGCGGCTCGATGCGTTGTGCAACGTCGCTGGGCTGATCTACGTCGCCAACAGCCACGAGATGCCGCTCGACCAGCTCAATCGGACGATTGCGGTCAACCTCGTCGCGCCGTTCCTGCTGTCGCAGGCGGCGATCCCGCATCTGCTGAAAACCAACGGCGCGATCGTCAACGTCGCCTCATCGGCGGCGTTCATCGGTCAGGCCTATACCGCGGCCTACTCCGCGGCCAAGGCGGGGCTGGTCCAGATGACCAAGGCGATGGCGATGGAATACGTCCGCCAGCCGATCCGCATCAACGCGGTCGCGCCGGGCGGGATGATGACGAATATCGCCCTCAACTTTCGCCTGCCCGAGGACGCCGAGGTCGATCTGGTCAAACGCTACTCGGGCTTGCGCGGGCTGGTCGAGGTCGAGGACGTGGCCGACATGATCGCGCTGCTCGCCACCGACGCAGGGCGCGGATACCACGGCAGCTGCGTGACGATCGACGCCGGGATTACTGCGGGATGACCCGCACCGGATTCATCGGATTGGGCAGTCAGGGCGGGCCGATGGCTCAGCGGATGCGCGCCGCGGGCTTCCCGCTAGCGGTCTGGGCGCGGCGGGCCGAGGCGCTGGCGCCGTTCGTTGCGCAAGGAGCGCAGGCCGCCGGGAGCGTCGCGGAACTTGGCGCTGTGTGCGATCACGTCGGCGTCTGCGTGGTCGATGACGCGGGGGTCGTGGCGGTCTGCGCCGAGCTGATCCCGGCAATGGAGCCCGGGAGCCTGCTGGCGATTCATTCGACGATCCTGCCCGAAAGCTGCGAGGCGCTGGCCGAGCGCTGCGCCGCGCGCGGCATCGCGTTCGTCGATGCGCCGGTCAGCGGCGGCGGGGGCGCGGCGGCGGCGGGGACGCTGACGGTGATGTGCGGCGGGTCGCTCGCGGCATTCGCGATCGCGCAGCCGGTGTTCGCGAGCTTCGGCAACCCGATCGTCCATCTCGGCGCGGCCGGTTCGGGGCAGCGCGCCAAGATCGTCAACAACGCGCTGATGGCGGCCAACATGGGGCTGGCGCACGCGGCGCTGGGCGCGGGCGAGGCGCTGGGGATGGACCGCGCGGCGCTCGCCAGCCTGTTCAAGGCGAGCAGCGGGCGCAGCTTCGGGCTCGAGGTCTATGCCCGCCTCCCCGCGCCAACAGCGTTCGCGCATGGCGCGGCGCTGCTGGCGAAGGACGTTGGCCTGCTCGGCGCGGTCCTGCCCCGCGACGATGGTGCGCAAGCCTTGCGCGACGCCGCCCTTCCCTTCCTGGCTGCCGCGCGCGGCGACTAGAAATCCGGAGACGCTCATGCCGTTCACCCTCGATCAGTTCCGCCTCGACGGCAAAGTCGCCGTCGTCACCGGCGCGGGCGGGCGCGGAAACTCGATCGGTCGGGCCTATGCACTCGGCCTTGCCAACGCCGGGACCAGCGTGGTGGTCGCAGACCTCAATGGCGAGGGCGCGCAAGCGGTGGCGGACGAGATCGTCGCTGGGGGCGGCGCGGCGATCGGGGTGCGGATCGACGTCGCCGACGAGCAGTCCACTTTGGCCATGGGCGAGGCCGCAGTCGCCGCGTTCGGCGGGGTGGACATCCTGATCAACAATGCCGCGCTGATGGTCGATGTCAGCTACGACAACGCCGAGACCGTGACGATGGAAGCCTGGAACAAGGCGTTCGCGGTCAACCTCAACGGCGCCTTGCTTTGCGCCCGCGCGGTGATCCCCTCGATGCGCGTGCGGGGCGGAGGGCGGATCATCAACCAGACCAGCGGCGGCGCCTTCCCCGCCTCGGGCTTGTACGGCATCACCAAGCTGGCGCTGGTCGGGCTCACCACTGCGCTGGCCAAGCAGTACGGCAAGGAGGGCATCACCTGCAACGCCATCGCGCCGGGCAACGTGAAGTCCGACGCGGGCAAGATGCTGGTGCCCGACGATTCGCCCTTTATCCGGTTCCTCGAGATGACTTGCGCAACGCGTCCGCGCGGAGAACCCGACGAACTGGTCGGCACCGCGATCCTGCTCTGCTCGGATGCCGGGGGGTGGATCACCGGGCAGACGATCCACATCGACGGCGGCTGGGTGATGCGGCCCTGAACAAGTTGCGGGGCCGCCAGCCGTAGCTGACGACCCCGCATCCCCCCTCCCAGAGATCAACCGCGGCTGGGCAGTTCGGCGATCGCGGTGCCGAAGGCCGAGACCTCGTCGCGATGGGTCACCGCCTGCTGCTGGATCTCGACGTACTTCTTGCCGTTTTCCTCGAATTTGCGGATCACGCCGCCGTCGATGAAGATCACGTCGCCGTCGGGATTGTGGCGGCGGATCTGGCACTTCGATTTGTGGAGGAAGCCGTCGTCGCCGATCCAGTTGGTGATGTGGTGGGTCAGCCACGAGTTGCGCTCGGGGCCGTAGTCGTAGGCGCCCGGCGCGCCGACTTCGAGCGCGAAGGCTTCGTCCCAGTGGACCCGCTCGGGGCAGTCGGGCACGTTGAAGCGATTCTTGATCCCAAGCCCCGGGTGCGCCTGCTGCATCTTCCACGCCAGCTTGTTGGCGCGGATGTAAAGCCCGCCCCAGCCCTGAGCGTAACAGATGAACCCAGTGACGGTCATCGGCCCCTTCATCATCCGCGGCAGCTCGTCGCCGACTTTGACGTCTTCCCAGTAACGCGGGGTGGCGCCGCGCACTTCCTCGTTGGCGTAGAGCTTGCCCCATTCGGCAAGCTGCTCGTCGGTGAACGGTTCGACCCGGCCGCGCGCCTCGGTATACTTGGTGCCCTTCTCGCGCGCTTCGTCGCGGTCGGTGCGGAACACCCAGCTGTCGGCCTCGCCAACCAGCTCGTCGTTCTGGTTGTAGAAGTCGACGTGGTATATCTGCTGGAAGCTGCGCCCGGCGAACTTCGTCTGGTGCTCGACCAAGTCCTTCAGATACGCCTCGGTGCGGATCTCGTCGCCGCGCAGCACCGGTTTGTGCCAGGTCCAGTCGGCCCCGGCCCACATCGCGTGGACCCCCGAAAGCCCGCCGCAATAGCCCGAGATCAGGCGGCTGGTGGTGAACAGGAAGCTGGGCAGCGCGACTACGTCACCGTACTTGGTGGTTTTGGCGTAGGCGGGATCGCACCACAGCGGATTGTCGTCGCCGATGCCATGGGCATAGTGGCGGATCGCATCGCGGCTCGCCTCGTAGTTCCACGGCTCGATTGTGTTCTCGACCTTGACCCCGATGCGCGCGCGCAAGTCGGCAAGACCCTGCTCGGTGATCTTGGGGAACTTGGCGGTGGTGGGCTCGTCTGCCAGTGTGGCCATTTCTAGTTCTCCTGAATGTCGTCTTGAGGATTGAGTTCGCGCATCAAAGTGCTCGGGCAAGGCAATTGCGGTTCCGCACGTCCGGCAAGGCAATGTAGGCGATGCTGGTCGGGGCGAGAGTCACTCGCCCCCCCTTCACCCGCACCGGTGCCATCGCGGGGAGTGTATCGTCGGAGCGCAGTGCGAGCGCCCGGCCGTTGTGGAGCACGGCCTTGCTCTGGAGTTCGGGCGAAGTCAGCGCGTAGACGTCGGCCGGGCCGCCGACATCGACCGATGCGGGCGCGCTTTCAAGGTTGATCGCCAGCAACGCGACCCCGCCGGGTTTGCCGCGCTGGCAGTGCGCGTAAAGGTGCAGGCCGGGCGCGATGGGGCCGGCATCGAGAACCCGCGTCCCCATCAGGCGCCGCCACAATACCGCGCCCCAATAGCTGGCGTTGGGCTGAAAAGTCTTTTCGTCGATCACCCCGTTGCTGCCGCTGATCAGCGCGTGAGTGAACATCGCGTCGACGCCCTGCCTGGCAGAGCGGGCGTGGGTGTCGAGAAAGCGGAACGCGTCGAGGAAGGTCGGCTGCCAGCGCAGACCGCCGCACGCGGCCCCGCCGGTCTCGGTGATCCAGATCGGAGCGCCGGGGGCATGCTTGTCGCGCAGCGCCTTGAACCGCGCGATCGGCTTGTCGGGCCGCGCCAGCCAGCCTTCGTCGAGCGCCTTGTCGACGCTTATCCCGGCGGGCGAGCCGGGCGGCGCACAGCGCTCGGCCAGCGCCGGGTAGAAGTGATAGGATACGATGTCGAACTTGGCGGCGGGGGTGGCCGCGGCGTATTGCTCGGGGCTCACCGCATCGATCGAGGCGATCGGCACGCCCATCATCGCGTTGCCGGGCCCCGCCACCTTCACCCCAGGCGCGGCCTGCGCCATGAACGAACGAAACGCAGCGAAATCCCTTGCGAACTCCTCGGCGGTATGACCCTTCGGAATCCGCGGCGGTTCGGGTGCATTCGGCTCGTTGAACAGCTCGGCGGCGTAGATTTGCCCACCGATCGCGCGATTGTAGGCGAGCCACGGCGCGGCCATGCGCGGGGACCAAGCGTGGGCGCCATCGCGCACGCCGTCGCTGTTGGCGAACGAGGTGAGGATTTTCGCGTCGACGGCCTTGGCGAAGTCGACCGCGCCCTTCCATGCCGCGCGAGTCAGCGCGACGGTGAAGCCTGCGGGCGGCTTGCCGGGTAGCGGCGCGGCGCTGTCGTGGAAATAGACCGAGTTGGCGGTGGTGCCGCTGTAGCGGATGTAGAGCGGGCCGAGCGCGCGGGTCAGCGTCCGCAGCCGCGCGTTGGCGAGATCGGTCGGCTTGCGCTCCTCGCGGATCGCGGCGAACCCGCCGTTCTCGGCGGCTCCCTTCGCAAGGTCGTCGTAGGACTTCCAGGTCTCGCCGCCGGTCAGGTGCGAGAACCCGATCTGGAAGGACATAAACCTTTCATCGACGGTGCCGACGAACGCCAGAGTGCGGGGATCAATTCGCGCCGTCGCGGATCCCGGGACGGCAGCCCATGCAACCGGAGCGAGCGACGTCGCGATCAGTAGGGCCACCGTTACGCGGGCTACCGGCTTCCCGGACACCATCGTCGTCGCCCGCCACCGTTTGGCGTTGCCCGTCATGGCGTCAGGTCTTCCACCTTCAGGCGCTTGCCGTCGTACTCGGCATAGCCGTGCGACAGGGGCTTACCCGATGCGTCGGGGGTAAACAGGATCCGGGTCATCTCGTAGAAGCTGGTCGCCGGGCCGAAGGTCAGGTTCAGCCTCATCGTACCCGGCCGCGGCCCGGTCAGGGCCACGTCGGCGATGTAAGTCGAGTTGCCGCGCGGATTGCTCTGCATCGTTTCGCGGCCGACATAGACGTGCTGGCCGTCGTCGCTGAAATTGACGTAGCTCTTCTCGATAACTCCCTGAGGCGTGCGGCGATAGGTGAGATGACCCGATTGCCGGCCATAGACCTTGACGTCGATGTCCCGCGGCTTGGAAGCCTGGTCCTTGACCGCGGACAGGTCGCTCGAAGCAAAAGCCATTCCTTCCGGCGTCGGCTTCGCCACGACCGCCGGACCCGGCTTGTAGTCGAGCAGTCGGACCGCCTGCATCCGGCCGGGCTGGTAGACGGGGCCGCGCTCGCCGCGCTTTCGCTCGATCCACATCGCCTTGACGCCGCTCGGGTGCCACGACATCGGCGAGGCGAATACCCAGTCCACATCGGTGTTGAGATTGACGCCCATGTAGCTCGGCTGGGTCTTGGACCGGGCGATTTCGATCAGCGCGGGACCGATGTTGCCAGGGCGCTTCTGACGGACGCCCGAGACGGAAAAATTGTAGGCCAGCGAGTTCAGGCCCATGTTGAGGCTGTCGGGGTAGGGCCGCGGCATCAACCCGAGGATGGCCAGGTCGGTTTTTGGCGAGAATCGCGGCGTCATCACCACGCCAAGCCGCTCGTCTGGCGAAAAGATCGTCGTCTCGTCGTATCCAGGGGTGTCGGTAATCGCCTCGACCTCGCCGGTCGCCAGGTGGAGCACGGTCGAATCGGCGAGATCGCGGTGGCGTGCTCCGGCGACCGAGATCGCAGTGCCGCCGTGGACGAACTGCTTGACCTCGCCGCCCCGGGTCGGCCGTGGGATCACGCCGTCGGCATGCTTGGCGTCCTTGACGAACGGGTACATCGTGCTGACGACCCGGGTGTCGGCGATGACATAGGCGGCGCCCTGCTTGCGCAGCTCGCCGGTAAACACCGTGGCGGTGCCGTTGGTGAAGAGCGTGGTCCAGGCGACGTGCCGGTTGTCTGGCGCTGGGATCATCTCCGACCAGCGGTGCAGCACGTGCGGTCCTGAAGCGACTTCCGCCGGGTAGGTAACGGGAAGCAGCGCCGGGTTCTTGCAGGTCTCCAAGCTCGTCGTGCATTCGAGCACGAAGTCTCCCAGGAATATCCGCTTGTTGTCAGCGAAGATCATGAAGCGGATGCCGTTGTCTTGCGGTCGCTCGGGGATAAGCGCGGAGAAGAACGGGCGGAAGTCGCTGCCGTCGTCGTCCTGGGTAGCGAGCATCACGTGGCGGCGGGGCTGCTCGCGATCCTTGGCATAGGACACCAGCACCTTGCCCGAAGGGGTATAGGTGCCTGTGCGGAAATTGAGCGTTGGATCGAACGGAATCGTGAAGACCTCGTGCCGACCGATCGAGGCGGCCGAATTCGCTGCCAGCTCCACTGGGTTTGCGAAGGCTGCGCCTGCGACCAAAACCAAAGTAATCGCAACTATCGTTCTGAAGCTTTTCATGCGCTCGCTCGTCATACGGCCACCGCGATCTTCGCCGCCTCGCGATCACGCAAGATCTTGCGATGGACTTTGCCCGCGGGGGTCTTGGGAAGCTCGCTCACGAATTCGACCAGCCGCGGAAATTCGTGCTGGGCCAGGCGTTCGCGGGTGAAGTCCTGGAGCTCCTTGACGAACGGGTCGCCAGGCGCACGGTCGCTGACCACGAACGCCTTGACTACCAGCCCGCGCGTGGCGTCGGGCGCGCCGATCACCGCGCATTCGCGCACGTCCGCGTGCTTGAGCAGGGTGTTCTCGATCTCGACCGCGCTCATCGTCCAGCCCGCCGAGATGATCACGTCGTCTGCGCGGCCGCAGTGGTAGAAAGTGCCGTCCTCGTCGATCTTCGCGAGGTCCTTGGTGGTCTCCCATGCATCCCTACGCCACAGCATCAGCTCGCCGGTCTCGCCGGGCGCCGCGGGCGAGCCGTCGGCGCGCTGGACCTGAAGCTTCTGGCCGGGAACCGCCTTGCCCAGCGAACCGGGCTTGACCGTGAAATCTTCCGCGCCAGGATAGTTGACGAGGACCACGCCGATCTCGGTGGTGCCGTACATCGAGCAGGCCGGGACCTTGAAATACGTGTCAATGAACCCGAGCGTAGCGGGATCGATCGGCTCGCCGGTGTAGCTGAGCTTGCGGAAATGGAACGCGAACTTGCCGGCCTTTTCGCTGTTCTTCATCATCCGATAGTGCGTCGCCGCGGCGCTCATGTTGGTGACGCGGTGTTCGCTCAGCGCGCGCATCAGCCGCACCGCGTCGAACCGCCCGGCGAACGTCCCCGTCGTCACACCCAGCCCGAGCGGGGCGAGCGTGCCGTGCCATAGCCCGTGGCCCCAGGCGGGCGAAGAGGGGCAGAAGAACTCGTCGCCGGGGCGGATGCCCGTGCCGTAAAGCGCGGCGAACATCAGCGTGACCAGCGCCTTGTGGGTGTGGCGCACCGCCTCGGGCAGTTCGCGCGTGGTGCCGCTGGTGTACTGGAACACCGCGAGGTCGTTGGCCGCGGTCTTGGGCGCGTAGGTCGCGGGATAGTGGGCCAGGGCAGCAAGGAAATCGTCGTCGGCGACGACCACGCGCAGCCCGGGGATCGCGCGTGCCATCTCCGCCTTCTCGGCGTTGGCGATCAGGATCGAAGGCGTGCAGTCGTCCACCCGCAGACGCAGCGCGTCCGGGCCGAACAGGGTGAACATCGGCACGCTGATCGCGCCGGTCTGCATCGCGCCGAACAGGCAGACGTAGAACGCCAGGCCCGGTTCGAGCATGAACGCGATCCGCTCGCCCGGCGCGATCCCCTGCGCGTCGAGCCAGTGGGCGAAGCGTGCGGCCCCCGCGGCGATCGTATCGAAGCTCAGAATTTCGTCGCGGCCGTCGGAATGTGCGATCCGCACCGCCGCCCGGCCCGATCCGTCGGCGTGGCGGTTGATGCACTCGTGCGCGATGTTGAGCGCCGTGCGATCTCCGTCGAACAGCTCCCACAGTCCGTCCATCGACGCGTGCGCTTGCGCGTCCGCATAGCTGGAGAGGTCGGTGAGTCTGGGCATGGGCTTGCCTATGCACGATTCGGCTTGTCGTTGCAAATATCGAACGCTATTCAATATATCGAATGTTTATGCTCTTCCATCTTTCCTTCGCGGTCCCCCTCCCCGTGCCGGGGAGGATCGCATGACCAAAGCCCCCGCCATCGCCCGCGCCGCGGCGATCTTGCGGCTGCTCGGGCGCAGCCCGGCGCCGCTGGGGGTCAACGCCATCGCCCGCGAGCTCGGGCTGGTGCCCTCGACTTGCCTCTACGTGCTGCGCGCGCTGGTCGAGGAGGATTTGGTCGCGTTCGATCCACTGACCAAGCGCTATACGCTGGACGCCGGCGTACTGACCCTGGCGCGCGGCTGGCTGCGCCGCGACCAGTTCTCCGACCTCGCCCAGCCGCTGCTCGACCGTCTCGCGCGCGACCACGGGGTGACCACGATGGGGGTCCAGATCGCCGGGCTCGACCACATGATCGTCGTCGCCACCGCGCAGGGCGGGGCGTCGTTCCAGCTATCCGCACAAGTCGGCAGCCGCTTCCCCGCGCTGATCAGCGCCTCGGGCCGCTGCCTTGCGGCGTTCGGGGGCTATTCCGCCATCGAGATCGAACGCCGCTTCCACACGCTGCGCTGGGACGATCCCCCCGCCTTCGCCGACTGGCTCGCCCAGGTCGAGCAAGCTCGCCAGCGCGGCTACGCGGTCGATCCCGGCAACTACATCGCTGGGGTAACCGTGCTGGCCGCCCCGGTGTTGCGCAGCGACGGCAAGCCAAGCCACGCGCTGGTGGCGCTGGGGATCAGCGGCGCGGTCGAGCGCGCGGGGGTGGGGGTCATCGGCGACGCGCTGGTGGGTGCTGCGGGCTCGCTGTCGGCGCAGTTGGGGGCGGGTTAAGCGGGCTTCACCGCAATCCCATACCGCTCGATATACCCCGCAAACCGCTCAAGCACCTCACCGCGGGTCAGGCCGTAATCCTCCAGCCGGTATTCGTGCTTGCCGAACTTGTCCTTGGGCTTCGTGTTCAGCATTGTCTGCATCGCCGCCACCGCCTCATCGCTCAGCGGCTCGTTGAACTTTGCGTAGAGCTTGCGCATTTCGAGAATCGGGTCGGCGGTCAGCGCCTTGTACTGGATGTGGTGGATCGCGCCTGCGCCGTGCTTCTTCTCGAACGCCTCGACCCGCGCGATCATCGCCTCGAAGGTCCGCAGCGAGACTTCGGCGATCGCTCGCGGATCGACGTCGTCGCTGTACAGTTTCCTGACCGCGTGGACCAGCGAGCAGGCCGAGCCGACCACGTCCCCCGGATCGCGGTGGGTCATCACCAATTGGGCGTCTGGATAAACCCCGGTCAGCGCGTCCAGATAGAGCGGATGCCACGGGTTCTTGAAGGTCCAGCGGCCGGCGTTGTTCGCCTGAAGCAGCTGCATCAGCCGCTTGTGGTAGCGGAACGCCGGGGCATAGTCGGCGGCCATGAACCACTCGTGGTAACTCGGGATGTGATACTGCGAATCGTAGACCTGGCTGATGAAGCTGGGCGTCGTCGCGAACTGGCATTCGCACGATGAATCCGCATCCTCATGGTGCATCGCCGAAATATGGGGCACGTACTTGAGGCTCATGTCGAGCCGCGCCTGTTCGGCATGGCAGCGCGGATCGCTTCGCAACGCGCCATGGGCCGCGGGCGGCACGGTGTTGAACGCCTCCCAGCGCATGAAGATGCGCCGCACCGGGTCGGCGGCGAGCAGGTTGATCGCCAGCGTGGTGCCGGTGCGGGGAAGGCCGAACACGAACAGCGGCTTTTCGATCGGGGCATCGAGCAGTTGGGGGTTCTGCTTGAGGTAATCCTCGACCTGCAGCCGGTTGGCGAGCGTCGCGACGATGCTCGCGCCCACCCGCTGCGAACCCGTTTCGGTCAGCCTGGCCTCGGTGTTGAGCGCGCCGACCAGCACCTCCAGTCCCTCGTGGAACGAGGGGTCGCCGAAGTCGGCCAGCCCGGTCTGGTCGCGCGCGGCGCTCAGCAGCGTTTCGGTGTCGAGATTCATGTCGGCCGCCGCGGCAGCTCGATCTCGGCCTTGGCGGTGGCGAGCACCCCGCCCAACTGGTTGGTCATCCGGCAATCGACCGAAACCATCGCGCGCCCGTCCTCGTCGACGAACTTGTCGAGGATGGTGCCGGTCATGATCGTGATGTCGCCGGTCAGCGCGGGGCTGCGGTAGTTGGCGGTCGAATGGCGGACCATGCCCCATTCGCCCGCCCAGCCGGCGAAGTAATCGGTGATCCACGCCCCCATCGAGGCGCCGTAACCATAGCCGCGCGGCATCCCGATGAACCGCGCCCAGCGCGGGAACAGGTGCCCGCGCGAGGGGCCGATGTAAGCGCCGTCGGTGTTCTCGGGGTTGTTGGCTTCCTCGGTCGGGTCCTGCTCGGGCCCGGCCATCGGCCCGGTAAAGCCCAGTTCGGCCATGTTGAGATCGGTGCGGCGGTGCATGGAGCCCCACTGGGTGAAGGTGTAGCTGCGCCATTCGGTGGTGAAGCTGACGATGCTGTGCGGCCCGAACACCCGCTCGGGCAGCGCCTCGCCCACGCTCACGCTCTCCCAATGGCGCGCCGAGTGGCCCAGATCGTGGAGCATCCTGATCCAGGTGTACTTGCGCGCCTCGAGCGCTTCGAGATCGTCGTCGTGCCACACAGGCTCGTCCTGGGCGTCGGAAGCGTCCGACTGCGCCGCCTCGCCCGCGGCCTGGCTGTAGCGGATCGAGGTCGAGCGCTGCTTGGCGACGAGATCGCCGTGCTGATTGTAATAGAAATTGTCGCCGCGCTGGAAGCAGGTCGGGCCGAACGAGGCAGTGTCCTTGACCTTGTAGTCGAACGGCACCCGTTCGTTCCAGATGCGGTCGCCGCCCTTGATCGTCGGGCCGTAGAACCACCACTCGTCGCCGCCGAACAGCATGTGCGAATCGGGGATCTTGCCGATGCAGCTGGGCGCGCTGCCATGGCCGTCGTCCATCGTCACCGGAAAGCTCTGCGGCGCGATCAGCTGGCCGTGGCGGCTCTGCATGCCATAGACCGCGTCGTAATGGAGCCGATTGGGATAGTGCATCGCCTGGACCCAGCGGCGGATGTCGTTGTTGGCGAACGGATCGACCATCCGCGCCGGCTGCATCGGCTTGCCGAGGTAGTTGTCGAGGTCCGAGCAATCGAGCGTGGGCGTGGTCATCGGTGATCCCCTGGCGGCCTGGCGTTTTTCCGTACCCGCTCGCCTTGCGGAATAAACCCCCGGGGCCGATCCATCGACGGGGCGCGGCGTCATATCGCGCTGGCGCTATCCCCGCGCGGCGCGATAGGGCGGGGGAATGGCCGCCGTTGAAACGCCTTTGCAACCCGACTGGCTGACCGCCGACGTGTTTTCGGCGCTGGGGGATCGGCCGGTGCTGCTGGTCGATGCGGCGGCGTGGCGCAGGCCGGAGGTTGCGGTTCAGTCGGTTGTCGTGGGACTCGATGCCGCGGGCGTTCTCCCGGCGATCGATCCGGCGGGATTCGATATCCTGATAACATCGGCGGCCGGTGCGCCAGCGCCATGGGTGAGCGTCGCTCAAGCGCGGTTCGCGGATCACGCGGCGCGGCTGGAACACGCGGTGCGCCAAAGTCCGATGGCGGCAACGGTCTTGTGCCGGGTGCTGCGGCTGGCGGAGAGACTGCCGTTCGAGGAGGCGCTGCACGTCGAGTCGCTAGCCTACTCCACGCTGCTCGGCGGCGGAGAGTTTGAGCGATGGCTGGCGCAGCGCGGGCCGCCTGCGCCAGTTCCGGTGGCGGGCGGACCGCTGGTGGCGGTGGAGCGGCACGGCGACCGGGTCGAAATCACGCTCGACCATCCCGCCTCACGCAACGCGCTGACCGCGGCGATGCGTGATGCGCTGTGCGAGGCGCTGGCCAATGCGCTCGACGATCCGAGCGCGCCCGAGGTGCTGCTCAAGGGGGCGGGGCGGTGCTTTTCGAGCGGGGGCGACATCGGCGAGTTCGGGACCGCGCGCGATCTGGCCCTTGCCCATGTCGTGCGCACGCTGCGCAGCCCGGCACTGCTGCTCGACCAGCTCGGTCCGCGCGCCACGGTGCGGCTCCACGGCGCGTGCATCGGCTCGGGGCTGGAAGTGCCCGCCGCCGCGCACCGCCGCCTCGCCACCGCCGACGCCTGGTTCCAGCTCCCCGAACTCGCGATGGGGCTGATCCCCGGCGCGGGGGGCACGGTCAGCGTGGCGCGCGCTATCGGCCGCCACCGCACCGCGTGGCTGGTGCTGAGCGGGCAGCGGATCGGCGCGGGCTTGGCGCGAGACTGGGGCTTGATCGACGAGATCGTCGGATGACCCCCACGGCATTGCGCGACGCCATCGCCGGTGAACTGGCGCTGGTCCGGGCGTTGGCTCCCAGCGTCAAGATCGGCCCCGACGACCTGCTCTGGCGCGATGCCGATCTGTGTGAACCGGGCACCCTCTCGCCCAACCGCCAGTGCCGGGTGGTCGAGGCCGCCGACGGCTGGCTGGCGATCAATCTAGCCCGCGACGACGATCGCGACCTGCTCCCCGCCTGGCTTGGTGTCGAAGCTGGCGAAACCGACTGGGATGCAATCGCACTGCCGGTTCGCCGAAAGCCCGTGGCCGCGCTTGTGGAGGGCGCTTCGCTGCTGAGCCTGCCGGTGGCTGCAGTTGGGGAAGCCACGGCGTCGCCACCGCATGCGACAACCGCACCGTCGTCCGCGACGGCCACGCGTTCGTCCACGGTTTTGGATCTCTCCGCGCTGTGGGCGGGGCCGTTGTGCGCGGGGCTGCTCGCCGATGCCGGACTGGCCGTGATCCGCGTGGAGAGCGTGACGAGGCCCGATCCGACGCCGCTGACCAGCCCGTTGCTCGACGCGCGGATCAACGGCGGCAAGCGCCGGAGGGCGCTGCGTCTCGACGATCCCGCGCTTCTCGATCTGATCGACGGCGCGCGGGTGCTGGTCACCAGCGGCAGGCCGCATGCGCTGGCCCGGCTCGGCCTGACCCCCGAACGGCTGTTCGCGCGCAACCCGGCGCTGAGCTGGATCGCGATCACCGCGCACGGCTTTCACGGCGCCGCGGCGATGCGCGTCGGCTTCGGCGACGATTGCGCGGCGGCGGGCGGGCTGGTCGCGTGGGAGGGCGGGAGTCCGCGCTTTCTGGGCGATGCGCTGGCCGATCCGCTGACCGGCTTGCGCGGCGCGCGGCTGGCGCTTGAGCATCTCGCCGCGGATCGCAGCGGCCTGATCGACGTGCCGCTTGCCGCCACCGCCGCCGATTTTGCCGCTCGGTCGGTCCTCCGATGACTGTGCGGTTCGATCTGATCCTCCGTCAGGCTCGGCTCGAGGATGGCACGCTTGGCGATGTCGGGATTGCTTCCGGGCTAATCGCCGCGATGGAGCCGCGGCTGGGACGATGCGACAACGATTTTCCCGGAGAGGGGCGGCTCCTGCTGCCGGGGCTGGCCGATCACCACATCCACCTGCTGGCAACCGCGGCGCGTCTGCACTCGGTCGATCTGGCGGGAATGACCTCCGCCGTTGCGGTGATTGGTGAGCTTCGGACCAAGGCCGCGATGCTCGGCCCAGGCGCGTGGCTGCGTGCGGTCGGCTACGACGAACGCGCCGGGGGAATTCCCGATCACATGATGCTCGACGCCTGGCTCTCCGATCGTCCGCTGCGGCTGCAGGACCGGACCGGCGCGTTGTGGGCGCTCAACAGCGCCGCGCTCGCGCTGATCGGCGATCCGCCGTGGCCTGAAGCGGTGGAGACCGACGCCTATGGCCATC
The DNA here is from genome assembly GCA_030697365.1 of Novosphingobium sp. GTDB lineage: Bacteria > Pseudomonadota > Alphaproteobacteria > Sphingomonadales > Sphingomonadaceae > Novosphingobium. The sequence continues at coordinate 36,237 of JAUYQH010000174.1, forward strand.
CCTCCGGGCGCATCTGGCGCGGCGACGACTGGCTGCGTTCGCGGATCGGCGGGGATCCGCCCGACCTCGCGCCACTGGGGCGACAACTCGCGCGCTGTGGGGTCACGTCGGTGACCGACGCGGGCGCGCACAACGGACCCGGAGAGGCGGCGCTGCTCGCCGCGCAAGTCCGTTCGGGCGCGCTGCCGCAGCGCTTGACGCTGATGGGGCGCGAGGACCTGCCCGAGGCCGCTGAGTACTGCATCGGCCCGCTCAAGCTGCTCTACGACGAGCGCGATTTGCCCGCGTTGGACGCGGTCGCCGCGCGCATCGTTGCGGCCCGCGCTGCGCGCCGCGCGGTGGCGGCGCATGTCGTGACCGAGGGTGAACTGGTGTTCTTCCTTGCAGCACTCGATTCGGCGGGCGGGGCGCAACCTGGCGACCGGATTGAGCACGGCAGCCTGATCCCGGCGAACCTGATCGGCGAGATCGCCGGACGCGGCTTGATCGTCGTCGCCAACCCCGGGTTCATCGCCACCCGCGGCGATCGCTATCTCGCGGAAATCGAAAGCTCGCAGCGGGTCGACCTCCACCGGCTCGCCTCGCTGGCGGCGGCGGGAATTGCGCTGCTCGGTGGCAGCGATGCGCCATACGGCCCAGCCAACCCGTGGACCGCAATCGCTTCGGCGGTACGGCGCAAATGCACTTCGGGTGAGGTGCTGGGGCCGCGCGAAGCGCTGGACCCGCAGCAAGCGCTCGGTTTGTTCCGCACCGGCGGAGCGATCCGCGCGGGCGCGCCTGCCGATTGCTGCCTGATCGACCACGACTGGCGGGAACGGGTTGCCGATACGATCGCTCCCGATCCGGTGGCCTTGACGCTCATCGATGGAGAGCCGGTTTACGCTCGCTGAAGCCGCGCAGGTTCGCGCGGGCGATGGGTGATTGGAGGCAGGTTGCACCGGGCGCGGCGCACGGGCATGTGCCCGGGGCAGCACCGGCTCCCGGGGCTGAAAATCGGGGTGCCATGGCCGAGACACGCAAACGTCGCGCAAGGAACCCCGAGGCGACGCGCGAGGCGATCCTCGTTGCCGCGCAGACGATGCTTGCCAAGGATGGGCCCGAAGCGCTGAGCCTGTCGAAAGTGGCGCAGCTCGCCGGGGTAAACCGCGGCACCGCCTACCAGCACTTCGAAACCCGCGAAAAGCTGATCGCTGCCACCATCGAATGGGTTGCGGACCAGATTTTCGAGGCGGTGTTCGGCCAGGCGGCGGCCAAGGGCGAGCGGCGGCTCGACGAGCCCGACATGCTCGATGTGACCGATCGGCTCGGCCATTACGCGATGGACAATCCCGAGCTGTGCCGCATCTGGCTGCTCCAGCTACTGGCTTCGCCAAACCCGTCGCAGGACCGGTTCTGGCGCGAATACTCCGGCTCGCTGGGGCGGTTCGCCGAGTCCGAGCGCGCCCGCCCGGGGATCGATGTCGAAGTGTTTTCGCTGGTCTCGCTCGCGGGGTATTTTCTCTGGCCCATCTGGGCGCGGGCGCATTCGCGCAACGACGATGAGCGTGATCGGCTGGCGCAACGCTTCAACCGCGAGATGCTGCGATTGTCGCTCTACGGCACGCTCGATCCCGCCAAGCACCCCGAAACGCTCCAGACGATCTCCCGGCCGCTCGGCAAGGGCGGCGAAGGCGACGCCCCTGCGCGGCAAGCCAAACTCCGCTGAAAATCACAGGAACCACGATGTTCAACGCAATCGTTATCGACAAGAACGACGACGCCCAGCAGGTCTCGCTCCAGCAGCTCGACGAGGCGCGGCTGCCCGAAGGCGACGTGACGATCGACGTCGCTTTTTCGACGCTCAACTACAAGGATGGTCTCGCGATCACCGGGCGTTCGCCGGTGGTCCGCAAATTCCCGATGGTGCCGGGGATCGACCTGGCCGGGACGGTCCGCAAATCGAGCCATGCCGAATGGAAAGCGGGCGATGCGGTGGTGCTCAACGGCTGGGGCGTGGGCGAAACGCATTGGGGCGGGTTGGCGCAAGTCGCGCGGCTCAACGGCGACTGGCTGGTCCCGCTGTCATCCGCTTTCACCCCGCGCCAGGCGATGGCGATCGGCACTGCCGGCTATACCGCGGCGCTGTGCGTCGACGCGCTGGTCGCTGCGGGAGTGAGCCCCGACCAGGGCGAAGTGCTGGTCACCGGCGCGACCGGCGGGGTCGGCAGCGTGGCGGTAGCGCTGCTCAAGAAACTCGGCTTTTCTGTGGCCGGATCGACCGGCAAGGCGAGCGAGGCCGGCTACCTCAAGCAATTGGGCGCCGACACGGTGATCGACCGCGCCGAGCTTTCAGCGCCCGGGCGCGCGATGGCCAGGGAACGTTGGGCCGGGGTGGTCGATTCGGTCGGCAGCCACACGCTGGTCAACGCCTGCGCGGCGACCCGCTATGGCGGCGCGGTGGCAGCGTGCGGGCTGGCGCAAGGCGCGGATTTCCCGGCGACGGTGATGCCGTTCATCCTGCGCGGGGTGCGGCTGCTCGGGGTCGATAGCGTGATGGCGCCCCGGGCCAGGCGCATGGCGGCGTGGCAGCGGCTGGCGAACGATCTCGATCCCGCTTTGCTCGATACCATCGCCACCGATATTGCGCTGGGCGATGCGATCGCCACTGCGGCCGACCTGCTCGACGGCAAGGTGCGCGGTCGGGTCGTCGTCGACGTCAACCGCTAGGGCCATGACCGCCAGGCCTTCGCTGATCCATGGCCCACCCCTGGCCGACGAGCCGGGGATCGGCGCGCTGACGCTGACCGGCTGGTTCCGTGAGGTTACCGCGCAGGGCGGCGATGCCGAAGCACTGGTGTACTACGAAGGCGGGCTGGCAACCGGTCATCGGGTTAGCTGGAGCTATGCCGAACTGTGGGACCGCGCCAACGCGGTGGCGCGCGCACTGCTCGCCTGCGGGGTCGGCAAGGGCACCCGCGTCGGCGTGCTGATGACCAACCGCCCTGAGTTCCTCAGCGCAGTGTTCGGCATCGCGCTGGCGGGGGGTGTTGCAGCGACCTTCAGCACGTTTTCTACCACCGCCGAACTGGATCATTTGCTCCAGGCTTCGGGGGTTTCGGTGCTGCTGGTCGAGCGCCAGGTGCTCAAGAAGGATTTCGTCGCCATGGCGGCGCAACTCGAGCCGGCCATCGCCCATGGTATGCCGGGCGGTCTGCGTTCGGCTCGCTTTCCCTACCTCACCCATATCGCCGCGATCGGCGAGGGGCTGGGAGTGGCCGAGCCGTGGGACGCGTTTGTCGCCCGCGGATCCGCCGAAGCACAAGCTCTGGTCGATGCGCGCGCTGCGGGGATGACCCCCGCCGATCCGGCGGTGCTGTTCTTCTCCTCGGGGAGTACCGCCAAGCCCAAGGGCATCCTCTCGGCGCATCGCGGGGTCACGCTCCAGCTGTGGCGCTGGCCGCGCTGGTATCAGGCGAAGCCCGGCGAATTGCGGATGTGGTCGGCCAACGGCTTTTTCTGGTCGGGCAATTTCTCGATGGCGCTGGGCGGCGCACTATCCAGCGGGGGCAGCCTGGTGCTGCAATCGACCTTCGATGCCGGGGAAGCTTTGGCGCTGATGGAGCGCGAGAAAGCGACCTTCCTTAATTCCTGGCCGCATCAGTGGGAACAGCTGATCGCTGCGCCCAACTGGGCGTCGGCGGATCTCTCATCGCTGGTCTATATCGACCGCAAATCGCCGATCGCGCAACATCCGACCGTGAGTTCGACGTGGCGCGAACCATACGCGGCGTTTGGCAATACCGAAACCTTCACGCTGATGTCGACTTATCCCGCCAACACACCGGACGACGTCGTGGCCGGGAGCCACGGCTTGCCCTGCCATGGAAACACCCTCAAGATCGTCGATCCACTGACCGGCGAAACCGTTCCGCTGGGCGCGCGCGGCGAGATCTGCGTCAAGGGTCCGACGCTGATGCTCGGCTATATCGGCATCCCGCTCGACGAGACGCTCGATGCCGAGGGCTTCTTTCGCACTGGCGACGGCGGCTGGTTCGACGATGCCGGACGGCTGCATTGGGAAGGCCGCCTCAACGACATCATCAAGACCGGTGGCGCGAACGTGTCGCCGGTCGAGGTCGATACGCTGCTGCGCACGATGCCGGAGGTGAAAATCAGCCAGACCGTGGGTGTGCCGCACGATACCCTGGGCGAGCTGGTGGTGGCCTGCATCGTTGCCCACGATGGCGCAGCTCTCGATGTCGCTGCGGTCAAGGCCTTTGCCAAGGCGCAACTCGCCAGCTTCAAGGTGCCGCGCGAAGTGCTGTTCTTCGCCGAGGATGAGCTGGCGATCACTGGCACCGCCAAGATCAAAACCGCCGACTTGCGCGCGCTGGCGAGCGAGAGATTGGGAACCCAGGCATGAGTGATGCCCTCGAAATTGCCAACCTCAAAGCACGCTACTGCGCCGCCGGAGACAGCGCCCCGCACGATGCCGAAGGCGCGGCGACCGCCTTGCGCGCCTGCCTCGTGCCCGATGCCACCGCCGATTACGGCTTCACCCAGTTCGACGATCCCGAAAAGCTGATCGCGTTCATGACCACCGCGGTCGGCGGCGGGTCGGAATGGATGATCCATATGCTCGGCTCGCCGCGGATCGAAGTGGCGGGTGATACCGCGACCGGCGACTGGACCGTCGCGGTCCATGCGAAGCGCAAGGATGGCGAAACGATGCTGATCGTTGGGCGCTATTCCGATTGCTTTGCGCGCACTGCCAATGGCTGGCTGATCAGCCACATCAAGTTCGAGCGATACGAGTAGGGACTCCACCATGGCAGGAGAATTCGCGGGCAAGACCGTACTGGTCACTGGCGGCGCGGCGGGGCTGGGCCGGGCCTATGCGCTCGCCTTCGGGAGCAAGGGCGCGCACCTGATCCTCGCTGACATCGCCGAGCCGGGAATGGAGGAGACCAAAGCGCTCGTCGAGGGCGTCGGCGGTACCGCCGAATGCCACCGATGCGACATGAGCGACGAAGCCGACATCCAGTCGCTGGGCGCAGCGGTCTGCGGGGCGCACGACAGACTCGACGTGCTGATTAACAACGCCGGGCTGCATATGGGCGAGATCGCGCGCGGGTTCTTCGGGTTGGGGCAGGCCAAATGGCAGCATTTCTTCGCGGTCAACACGATCGGTCCGCTGCTGTTGGCCGAAGCGGTCAGGCCCGCGCTCGCCCGCGCCAACGGGCTGATCATCAACAAGAGCTCGATGGCCAGCTACAATCCGGCGAGCGCCTACGGTATCACTAAGGCCTCACTCAACGTGTTTACCCACGCGATGGCGGTCCAGTTCGGCGCCGACGAGGTCCGCTGCGTGGCGATCGCGCCCGGGTTGATCGAAACCCCCGCGGCCAAGACTGGCGTGGCCGACGACAACTGGGAGCGGTTGAAAGCGATGCAAGCAGTCAAGCGCCAGGGCACCGCCGAGGACATAGCCAACCTCGGCGTATTCCTCGCCTCGGACGAGGGTGGTTTCATCAACAACCAGGTGATTCTGTGCGACGGCGGCAACCAGATGCGCGGGTTCAGGATGTGAGGATTTCGTCATGACCCTCCACACCACCATCCACCTCCACAACGTCCCCCCTGGGCGCGAGGCCGAGTACGCGGCATGGTTCGACGGCGCGCACCGCGAGGCGCTGGCCCGGCTGCGCGGCTGGCGCAGCGCCGACCGGTTCGAGGTGACGCCCGAACAGGTCATGCCCGACATTCCCCAGCCATGGCGGTACCTCAGCGTCTACGACTTCGACTACCCCGCGCCCGAGATCGACTTGCCCGCGCTCGCCCCCCTGCTCGCCGAGGCGCGCGACGCCGGGCTGATCGAGGATTCGACCGAGACCGAGCGGATCCATTCCTACCGGATGTATTCGGACTGGGTTTCGGGGCCGAACCACCGCGAGGATCAGCCGTTTTCCAGCGTGTTCATCATCCCCGCCAACTTCGTTCCGGGGATGGAGGCCGAGTATCACAAGTGGTACGACGAAGTGCACATGCCCGAGGTCAGCCGCGTTCCCGGCTTCGTGGCGATGCGCCGCGGGCGGCTGTCGGACCTCCAGCTCGAGCCGCGGCGCTATTGCCCGGGGAGCGACCTGGTGATGTGCGCGCACCAGACCGACGACCTGCTGTTCAGCGTCAAGGATTTCAGCGCCCGCGCGCGCGGGGTCTCGCCCAGCGGCATCGCGATGGAACCGCGTTCGAAGGCCGGATCGGTCGCCCGGACGGTCCATTTCTTCCGCCGGATCAGTGGCGACCGACAGTGGGACGACGGCATCGCCTACGCGGGCGACCTGTCGGTCTACCCCGAGAACTTCCGTATCACCGGGGCCTGACGCGCAAGGCCACTATCGCCAACGCGATTGCATGGCCCTGCGTCTCGCCCAACGCCGGGGTTCGCGATAGGAGACGGACCGAGGAGAATTCGATGGGCAAGGTCATCGCGATTACCGGCGCCGGCGACGGGCTGGGCCGGGCGCTGGCGCGGCGCTTTGCGCGCGACGGCGAGACGGTTATCCTGCTCGGGCGGACCTTGGCCAAAGTGCAGGCGGTGGCCGACGAGATCGGTGCGCCGCACCGGGCGATCGAGTGCGATGTGGCGCAGCCCGATTCGGTGCGCGCCGCCTTCGCCGAGATTGCCCGCACGCATCCGAAGATCGACGTGCTGATCAACAACGCCGGGATCTTTCAGCCTTTCGACGTCGGCGAAGTGACCGACGAGCAGGTCTACTCGCTGATCCACACCAACCTTGCCGGCCCGATCTTCTGCGTGCGCGAGGCTTTGCCGCTGCTTCGCGGGGGTGGGCACGTGATCAATGTCTCGAGCGAAGCCGCCGATATCGAGATGCCCATGCTGTGGCTCTATGCCGGGACCAAGGCGGCGCTCGAGCAGGTTTCGCTGCAATGGTCGCGCGATTTGGCGGCGGAAGGCGTGCGGGTGAGCGTGATCCAGGCCGGGATGATGTTCGATGAGACCAAAACCGCATCGGGCTGGCCGCCCCAGCTTTCAATGCGTTTTGCCCAGGCCAACGCAGCGGTCGGGATCGACCTGCGCGCCAGCCCGCGGTCCCATTACGATACCGTCACAGCAGCCTTCCGCTCGGTGATCGATTCCCCCCCGGACCTGCACTTCGCCACCATCAAGCTGCGCGCGCGCCATCCTTCGCAGAAAGCATCCTGATGACCACCCTCCCCGACGCCCGCCTGTTCATCGACGGCGTCTTGCGCGATGCCGAAGGCGGCAAGACCTTCGACATCATCGGCCCGTGGACCGGGCAGCCGGTGGGCCGCGCCGCCGATGCTTCGGCCGCCGACGTCGATGCGGCAATCGCCGCCGCGCGCCGCGCGTTCGACACCACCGACTGGTCCACCAATACCGACCTGCGCGTGGCGCTGGTCCGGAAACTCTACGACCTGTTCGACGCTAGCCGCGCGCGCCTCTCGGACCTGGCGCGGCTCGAGGCGGGGGCGGCGATCGGCGCGGTCGGCCGCGCCCATTTGGATATGGCGCTCGACGGGTGGAAGGATTATCTCGCGGTCTTCCCCCAGGTCGAATGGCAGAAAAGTTACGGCGAGCGCGCCGGTTACGGGATGATGCACGAGCGGATCGCGGTGCGCGAGCCGGTCGGCGTGGTCGGCGCGATCACCCCGTGGAACGTTCCGCTCTACGTCAATGTCGGTAAAGTCGTCGCAGCGCTGCTGGCGGGGTGCACGGTCATCCTCAAGCCCGCCCCGAACACCCCCGGGATGGGTGCGATCTTCGGCGAGCTGGCGGCCGAGGCGGGATTTCCTGCGGGCGTCCTCAACGTGGTGTTCGGTGCAGACGCCGCGCTGGCGGGCGAGATGCTGGTCCAGGATTCGCGGGTCGACCTGATCAGCTTCACCGGATCGACCGGCATCGGCAAGCGGATCATGGCGCAGGGCGCGGCCACGCTGAAGCGCGTGTTCCTCGAGCTCGGCGGCAAGTCGGCCAAGATCGTGCTCGAGGATTCCGAGAACTTCGCGATGGACGTGGCGACCACCATGCTGGTGTTCCACGCCGGGCAGGGCTGTGCGGTCCACTCGCGCCTGTTGGTGCCGCGCAGCCGCTACGAAGAGGCCAAGGCGATCCTGAGAGGCGCCTACGCCCAGTTCGGCGACAACTGGGGCGGGTTCGACGAGCCCGGGCACATCATGGGCCCGGTGGTCTCGCAGCGGCAGATGGAGCGCGTATTGGCGTACATCGAGCTGGGCCAGCAGGAGGGGGCGACCTTGCTCGCGGGCGGCAGGGCGCGACCGGACAAGACTCCCGGGGGTGGGCGCACCGGCTATTTCATCGAGCCGACCTGCTTCGTCGATGTCACCAACGACATGCGAATCGCGCAGGAAGAGATTTTCGGCCCGGTGCTGGTGGTAATTCCGTTCGAGGACGACGAGGATGCGATCCGGATTGCCAACGAATCGAGCTATGGCCTGTCGGGCGGCGTCTCCTCGGGCAGTCTTGACCGGGCGATGGCGGTCGCGCGGCGCATCCGCGCTGGGTCGGTCAGCGTCAACGGCGGGATGTGCATCGCCGGGGACTTGCCTTTCGGCGGCTATAAAGCCAGCGGCATCGGCCGTGAATGGGGGGTCGAGGGGATCGAGGAATATCTCGAGACCAAGCTGATCGCCTGGCGCAAGTAGCGGCATGGCGGGGGGGAAGCAGGTGGCAGGAAGTGCGCTGCGCAGCGCCGCAGTCGATGTCAGCTACAATCTCAACGGCCAGCGGCTGGGCCGCAAGGGCCGCGACACGCGCGCCCGGATCATCGCGGTCGCGCAGGAAATCATCGCCGATTCGCCCGAAGCGATGATCACGCTGAGCGAAGTAGCGCGCCGCGCGAACCTGCGGATGGCCTCGCTCTACGTCTATTTCGCCGATCTGACCGAGCTGATCCTGGCGCTGCTCGAGCCGGTGATGGAAACCGCCGAGCAGGACTACGTCCGGATCGTCCGCGAGACGTGGGACGACGAGGAGCTGGGGTTGAAGGCGCGCGAATTCGTCGATGCGTTCTATGCGTTCTGGGTCCGGCACTCGCGCCTGTTGCATCTGCGCTACCACATGTCCGAACGGAGCGACCGCCGTTTGATGGAGCACAGGGTGCGCTCGGCCCAACCGGTCATGCGGCTGCTCGTGGCGCAGATGGGCGGGGACCCCGCCGGTCCGCCGAGCCGGCTGACGGGCATGGCTACCGTGCTGATGACCGGGCTCGAGCGCGTGGTTACCGTCACCACGGACGACTGGATTCCGACGCTGTCCGCAGGGCCGACTAACCCGCACCACGTCTTGCTCGAAGCCGAGGCGCGGCTGATCGAACTGGGGATCCGCGACTACCGCAAGCTGGCGGCGGCTGACTGACCCGCGGTCAGTCCTTCTTCGCGCCGATGCCTTTCACGTATTCTTCGATCCGGGCGAGGTATGCCGGGTTAAGCATCAGCGCGCTGTTGGCCATCCGTTCGACGTGGCGGCCCATTTCGGGGCCGAGGTCGGCGGCCATTTCAATCGCGATCTTGGCGGCACCCATCTGTTCGGGATCGCTCCTGGTCAGGTGGCGGCAGAAATCGAGCGCGGCTTCGGCGAAGCCCTCGTCGGGCAGCACGTCGTGGACCAGACCCATTACCAACGCCTTGTCGGCGTCGGCCTTCTGGTTGCCCATGATCAGCCAGCGCGCCCAGTGCGGGCCGCAAATGCGGGTCAGGCGGCTGACCCCGTTCGACGCGGGGAGGACTCCGAACAGCCCTTCGGGGAACGAAAACGCCGCGCTCTTGGCAGCGAGGCGGAAGTCGCACGACAGCGCGAGTTCGAGCCCGCCACCCACGCAAACCGAATGGATCGCGCAGACGATCGGCTTTTCGACGTGCTCCATCTCGTCGTAGATGCGGTGCATGCCGTGCAGGCCGCGGCGGTGGTTCTCGCGGATTCCGCTGGCGGTTCGGGGGGATGCTTTGGGCGAGCCACCGCGCATGTCCGCGCCCGAGCAAAAGTAGCGCCCGTTGCCGCGGATCAGCATGACGCGCAGCTCGGGGGTGTCGCGAAAGCGGTCGAGCGCGGCCTCAAGCAACGCCATCGTCTCGCCCGACAGCGCGTTGAGCTTGTCCGGGCGGTTGAGCGAGGCAACGAGGATGCCGTCGATCTCCTCGGTCAGCAGGTGCGGTTCGTCGGTCATGGGTTCGGTCCTAAACCCGAGTGCGAGGCAGGCCAAGAGCCTGCTCGGCGATCATCGAGCGATGGACCTGGCTGGTCCCGCCGTAGATCCGCGTGCCGTGGGCGTGGCGATAACTCTGGTTGAGCAGCGCTGCAGCGCCATCGCGCTTGGTCAGAGAGAGCGGGGCGGTCAGATCGAGCAGGTCGCGCGCGTCCTCCAGGAATTTCTCCGAACTGAACATCTTGGCCATTGGCCCCAACGCGGCGCGCGGCTTCTTCTCGGCGCTCGCCCAAGTGGCCCGGTGCTCGAACAGCTGGCTGATCATGATGTTGGCCCGGGCACGTGCAAGCCTTGCCCGGGCGCGGGGCTTGGCGATGAGTTTGCCCCCGCCAGACGCGTCGATCACGCGGCACAGCTCCTCGGCGGCATCGAGCGTCTGCAGCATCGGTTTGGCGAAGCTGCCGCCATGCTCGAGTTCGAGCGCGACAGACATCGTCCGCACCCCGCCATCGACTTCGCCGAGCCGCCACGAATCGGGGATCCTGACGTTGTCGTAGAAGGTGATGTTGGTCCGCTCGTCCTGGAAGGTGTGGACCGGCTGGATCGTCACGCCTTCGGCCTTGAGCGGGACGATGAACATCGTCAGCCCCTTGTGCTTGGCCACTTCGGTGTTCGTGCGCGTCAACATCAGGACGTAGTCAGCCAGGTTCGCGCCGCTGGTGAACATCTTGGTGCCCTCGATGCTCCAGCCGTTCCCTTCGGGCGTCGCCTTGGTCTGCGCGGCGAACACGTCGGAGCCCGAGGCCGGCTCCGAATAGCCGAGGCTGGCGATGGCCTCGCCGGCGATGATCCGCGACAGGACCTCTCGCTTGAGTTCGTCCGATCCGGCGCGCGAAATCATAAGCCCGACCATTTCGGCGACCCCGGCGGCGGGGTTGTTGTAGCCGTGGCGCTCGAACGCGCCGCGCGCTGCGCTCTTGGCGTAAGGCCCCACCCCGCGCCCGCCGAGTTCGGGGCTCGAAAGGAACAGCAACCCCGCTTCGGCCAGTTTCTTGTGCAGTTCGGGGACGAAGCCTTCCCACGAATAGTGGAACTTCTCGCGCATTTCGGGGGTGACGTTGGCGGTCATGAACGCGTCGATTTCGGCGATCATCGCGCGCGCTTCCTCGCCGATGTCGAACTCGATCGGGGTCTCGCCGACCTCAGGCAGATCGACGGTGGCGCCGCCGTAGAGGCGCTCGCCGGCTTCTTCGAGCCAAACATCGGGATCGCCCCACACCAGCGGCCAGGCCTTGGCGCGCAAGTTGTAGAGGTAGATGTCGTACTCGGTGGTCAGGCCATAACCGCCGAACGTCTGCAACGCCTGGCTGACCGCGCTGGCCGCGGCGGTGGCGCTGGCCCAGGCGGCGAGGCTGACGGTCGGGGCGGCCTCGCCGCTGCCATCGGCGATGTCGCGGATCGCCTTCCACACCAGCAGCTTGCCGCCATCGACCTCGCACAAGTTGTCGGCCAGGGGATGCGAGATCGCCTGGAACTGGCCGATCAGCTGCCCGAACTGCTTGCGCTCGCTGGCGTAGGCGGCGGCCATTCGCAGCGCCTGGCGGCCCAAACCGGCGAGTGCGGCGGCGAGCAGCAGCTTGGCCTCCTCGAGCGTCGCCGCGAACAGCGCCAGCGCCCCGGCACCGCTGGCGAGGACGGTGATTTCAGCGTCTGCGAAATCGACTTCGGCGAGGCCGGTCGAGGCGAGGTTCGGCTCGGCGGGGCGGGCGGATGCGGGCACCTTGGCCAGCACCACCTCGTTCCCGCGCCGCGCCACCACCAACTCCGCCACCGCCCCGCCGGCGAGGAACTGGCGCGGCCTCTCGGCAAGATCATGCAGCGCCAGCGACGCCACGCGTTCGCCCGCGACGATCGCGTCCGTGTCGCCGCCAAGCATCGCCACCAGCCGCGCGGCGAGGATCGCCTCGCCCACCGGCCCCGCGGCGAGCGTGCGGCCAACTTCTTCCATCACGATCGCCGCGTCGAACGTGCCCAGACCCAGCCCGCCGTGCGCCTCGGGCACGCGCAGCCCGAACGCGCCGAGTTCGGCCAGCCCGCGCCACAGATCGGCATCGAACCCCGTCGCCTCCGCCTTGCGCACCGCCTGCGGCGTGCTTTGCTCGTCGAGGAAGCGCGCGAAGGTATCGCGGACCATCTCCTGTTCGGCGGTCAGGTCGAAGTTCATGCCGGCTCGGCCCGGCGCATCATCTTGCTGATGTCGATTTGCCCGGTGGCGAGCGAACCCATGAACCCGCCGTCGACCGGCAGGACCACCCCTGTCACGATCCCGGCGAGCGCGGAATTGAGCAGCACCACGCCGCCGGCCTGTTCGGCGGCGGTGGAGTAGCGCCCGAGCGGCTCGGCGGCGGCGTCGATCACTTCCTTGCCCGCGGTCGCCTGGAATGTGTCCATCATCGGGGTCTGGGTGGGCGAGGGCAGCGAACAGTTGATCCGGATGCCGCGCTTGATCAGGCTCGCACACGAAAACTGGGTCCAGACAATCACCGCTTCCTTGGAGAAAGCGTAGCCTTCCGCGACCTGGTCCAGGTGGGCTTCGGCCCAGGCCATCGCGCCGTCGAAGCCCCTGGTCTGCATCAACTCCATGTGCACCGGAATGCGGCGGCTCCAGCCGAGCCCGCCGGTCGAGGCAATGCTGACGATCGCAGCGCCTGCGCCCATCAGCGGCAGCACGCATTCGGTGAGATGACGCGTGCCCGCGAAGTTGACCTTGAAGGTATCGAGCGGCGGAAACGCCCCGCCGCCGGGAAGCCCGGCGCAGTTGAACAGCGCATCGATCTTGCCGCCGATTGCTGCAATCCCGGCCTCGATCGTCGCCGGATCGCGCAAGTCGATCTGGTGGAACGAGGCGAGCGGCAATGCGCATTCCTTGAAATCGAGCCCGTGGACTTCGGCCCCCAGATCGAGCAGCAGCCTCGCCGTCGCCTCGCCCATACCCGAGAAGCACCCGCTGACGATCACCCGCTTGCCGGCATATCCCAGAACGTCGCTCATCGTGCTCTCCCAAACCTTTCAACGCGGCGTGTCCCGGCGGAGCCTATGCAGGCGTGCGGGGTGCGATCAATGGCGGCGGCCGGCCAAATCG
>JAUYQH010000130.1 GCA_030697365.1 Novosphingobium sp.
AGCGCTGACGCCAATTCCGGAAAAACCAAGGCCCGTGCCTGTGCGAGTTGCCATGATTTCGCGCCGGACGGCCCCGATCGCATCGGACCCAACCTGTGGGGCGTGGTCGGCCGCGATGTCGCCTCGCGCCCGGGTTTTGCCTATTCGAGCGCCATGGCAGCGCTGCCGGGCGGCTGGAACTATGACCGGCTCTTCACCTATCTGGCATCGCCGGCGCGCGCTGTGCCGGGCACCCGGATGAGTTTCGCGGGCATGGGTCGCCCGGAAGATCGCGCCGCCGTTGTCAAATATCTTGCTACGCTTGGCGGCAGTCCTCCGCCGCTGCCCAAACCCTTGGCGGCGGGGCAAGGTCCGGGCGCCAGGTAATTGGCCATCACCCTACCGCACCACTGCCCGGGTGTAGAGATGCCAAGTGGCGTATCCCAGCACCGGCAGGACGACGGCCAGGCCGATAAGGGCTGGAAGCGAGCCCAGCACCAGCATCGCAACGACAATCAGTCCCCAGGCCGCGATGGTGACGGGGTTCTTCGCGGTGACCCGGAGCGACGTGCGCACCGCTAGCGCCAATCCCACCGGCCGATCGACCAGCATCGGGAAGGAAATGACGGAAATCGCTAGCGTCAGGATGGCAAAACCCAATCCGACCAGATTCCCGGTAACGATCATCTGCCAGCCTTCGGGAGTGGTGAACACTGCCCGGACGAATGACGCCCAGTTTGCAGGGGGCTGCAGACCGAGCGTCAGGGAGTAGATGGCCCCTGCTGCGGCGATCCACAGCAGGAAGAGGAGAGTCACGACCGCGGTCAGGGCGAACAGCGAGAACGCCGACGGACCATGCACGACATCGAGAGAATGGCGCCACCGCGCGTCAAGCCCCTGTTCGCGCCGACGCGCCAGTTCGTAGAAGCCGCAGGCGGCGGCTGGACCGAACAGGATCGATCCGGCCGCCAATGGGAACAGCAAATATAACAAGGATGTGTTCAGGGCATAAAGGCTCGCCGCCACTACCACCGTGGGGTAGAACAGCCCGATGAAGATCAGATCCCCGCGCTTGGCCAAGAAATCGTCCCAGCCCTGGGCAAGCGCTACGGCCAAGTCATGCAGACCAAGCTCGCGAATGTAGATTTCTTCTCTGGCGATACCGAAGCCAGCATGGTGCGCAATAGCCATTGCCCGCACTCCTCTGCAGCCCCATGTCAGGCCGCGCCTTCGCAGGCCTCGAACGGGACATTGCCCATTGTCCAAGCCGGATTAGGTTCGCCCCATTGCCGCCATGCGACCGGGCATTTTCTCGGCACGAGGATCGCCTAATGGCTCATGCTTGAGATCATACTCCCCTGGCTGCCTCCCGCACAAGCGCGAACAGAGCGAACTGGCCTTGCGCCTCCTGCGGCAAAGCCGGAAAGTCCAAATGGTCGCCTACGGCCGATGTGATGCGCGCCATGCAGATACTGCCCGGTCACAGAAAGATCGAGAATACGATGATTCGATATCTGGGTGTGGATATTGACGGCGCGTCCCCTCGCCGAACGTACCGAAATTTGAGTTTGGACCGGCTCTGGACGCATCATCAGAGCCACTCTCGTTCTCCGGGAACGAATGTCTGGAAAAAGGCGGCTCAGATCGTGTCTTGAATGTCCGAGAGGGCGAATCTGTCCGGCCGATTGGGTATAGCCGATAGGCCGAATGAAGGCGGTGAGCTTCGAAGGTCAAGTATCGCCGTTCACAATTTTCAAACTGGCAATATCGGCAAATGGGAGCACTCCCGACAGATGACCAAAATCGCTAGAAATCCATCCGCGATAGATCCCATGATCGCAATGGTGTGCGACGGGCCCGGTACCCTGCTGCGCGAAGAGCGGCGCCCCCTGCCCACTCCCGCCGAAGGCGAATTGCTGGTCAGGGTGTTGGCCTGCGGCATCTGCCGGACTGACCTGCACGTCATCGATGGCGAGATTCCGGCCCATTATCCGATCGTGCCGGGCCACGAGGTTGTCGGCTCCGTACTGGCTGCAGGGGGAGGAGTTGCTGGTTTCAGCCTGGGTACCCGCGTCGGGATTCCTTGGCTTGGCCACACCTGCGGCCGCTGCGCCTATTGCCGCGACGGGCGAGAGAATCTTTGCGATCATCCCAAGTTCACCGGCGCAACTCGCGACGGCGGCTATGCGACCCATGTTGTCGCCGATGCACGATACTGCTTCCCGTTGCCCGATGAACTTCCCGATGCCGAAGCTGCGCCGCTGCTATGTGCCGGCCTCATCGGCTGGCGTGCCTACCGGATGGCAGGAGATGGCCAACATTTCGGACTCTATGGCTTTGGTGCTGCGGCGCATATCCTTGCCCAGATCGCTCACTGGCAAGGACGGTCCGTGTACGCCTTTACGCAGCCAAAGGATGCTGACGGACAGGATTTCGCTCGTTCGCTGGGCTGTGTGTGGGCAGGCGCTTCGGATGAACCTCCTCCGGTGTTGCTGGACGCCGCGATCATTTTTGCGCCGGTCGGAGCGCTCGTGCCGCAGGCATTGAAGACTGTGCGGAAAGGAGGACGGGTCATCTGCGCCGGCATACATATGACCGAAATACCCGCTTTCCCTTACGCAGACTTATGGGGCGAAAGGCAGATACTCTCTGTCGCCAATCTCACGAGAAATGACGGAACGAGCTTTCTGGAAGTGGCCAGACAAGCTGGAATTCGCCCAACCGTCACCTGTTTTCCGCTCGAAGAGGCCAATCGGGCTCTTGCGGATGTCCGCGCTGGCACCATCAAGGGCGCAGCCGTTCTGGTTGCCTGACTTGCGATGCCGTCTGTCCGCTTTCGATTGACCAGGGATTTCACTCGGGCGCTCGCAGAGGCGAGCATAGCCGACCTTCAGCGGTACATAGTGCACGACCTTCCAACCTCGAGTCGATGAAGCAGGGTCTCGGCGAGCGCATCGGCGGTCTCGTCCGGAATCGGGAACACCGAACTGACATTGATCTCGCACAGCACGTAGCTGTCGTCGCCGGCGGGAGTCTTCGGGCCCAAAAGGAAGTCCGCGTCCCAGATGACCGGCAAGTCCGCTGGCTCGATCTCAAGGATCCGTGCCATGCCCGGCGTCCAGTCCTGTTCCATCGAGGCCCGCAAACGCTGGAATCGATCATCGTCAGGGCCGGAATAGAAGCGTGGCCCGGCCAGTCCCGCTTCGCGATCGGCCAGGGCGTGCGGATTCCGACGATGCCGCCCACCCATTCCGATCTGATCGCGCCCACCGTTCCGATTTGATGCCGCCCGGGTGGG
>JAUYQH010000188.1 GCA_030697365.1 Novosphingobium sp.
ATACGTCAGGCCGGGCTGCCCGATCCCGATCAACGGCGAGTTGATCGACTGGTGCGCCCCGCCTTCGGGTCCCAGGGTCAGGCCCGATGGGGTGGCCACCAACAGGAACCGTGCGTTCTGGTAGCAGCCGTAGTTGAGCGCATCGAGCCCGCGGGCGATAAACGGATCGTAGACCGTGCCGATCGGCAGCAGACGTGTGCCGAACAACGGCGCCGATAGCCCTGCCGCCGCCAGCATCAGGAACAGATTCGATTCGGCAATTCCCAGTTCGATGTGTTGGCCCGCAGGCCGCGCCGCCCATTTTTGCGCGGAGGGAATGCGCGCGGCGGCGAAGACGTCGGCCATGTTCTGGCGGCGGAACAGGCCGCGCTGGTTGACCCAGGCGCCGAGGTTTGTCGAAACCGTCACATCGGGCGAGGTCGTAACGATGTGATCGGCGAGCGGATGCCCCGATTTGGAAAGATCGAGCAGGATTCTGCCGAACGCGGCCTGGGTCGACTGTTCGTCCCCGTCGGGCGCCGGCAGAACATCCGGCACCGGGACCGCAGCGTAGGGGCGGTCGGCGACTTTGGCGTGGAGCGGCGATTGCTCGACGAAGGCGCGCGCCTCGTTCGCGGCGTTGTTCCCCAACCCCGCCCACATTGTCCATTCGTCGCCTTTCGCGATCCCCATCGAATCGCGTAGAGCGTGGATCTGGCCGGGATTCATCAGTCCGGCGTGGTTGTCCTTGTGGCCTGCGAACGGCAGGCCATAGCCCTTGATGGTATAGGCGATAAACAGCGTCGGCTTGTCGTCCTGCGCCTGCGCGAAGGCATCGAGGATGGTCTCGATGCAATGCCCGGCGAGATTGGTCATCAGTCGGGCAAGGCCGTCGTCGTCGAACGTCGCAATTAGCTCGGCGGCGTGCGGTTCATCTCCTACGTCGCGCAACAGCCGCTCGCGCCACGCCGCGCCGCCCTGATAAGTGAGCGCGGCGAAATCGGCGTTGGGGCAGGTGTCGATCCAGCGTTCGAGCGATGCGCCGCCCGGCCGGGCGAAAGCCGCCTTCTGCAACCTCCCGTGCTTGAGCGTCAGCACGCGCCAGCCGCAGGTTTCGAAAATATCGTCGAACCGGTCGAACATCCGGTCGGCGGTGGTCGCGTCGAGCGACTGGCGGTTGTAATCGACGATCCACCAGCAATTGCGGACGTCGTGCTTGTACGCCTCGATCAGGCATTCGTAGATGTTGCCCTCGTCGAGTTCGGCATCGCCCAGCAGCGCGATCATCCGCCCGACGTCGTTCTCGCCCAGCTTGCCATGGGCCACGAGATAGTCCTGGACGATGGAAGCGAACGCAGTGACCGCGACGCCAAGCCCGACCGAGCCGGTCGAGAAATCGACTGGAATCCGGTCCTTGGTCCGGCTCGGATAACTCTGCATCCCGCCGAAGCCGCGAAAGCGCTTGAGCTGGTCGAGCGACTGGCGTGCGAGCAGGTACTCGATCGCATGAAGGACGGGACCCGCATGGGGCTTGACCGCGACCCGGTCGTTGGGGCCCAGCTCGGCAAAATACAACGCGGTCATGATCGTCGAGATCGAGGCGCAACTCGCCTGATGGCCACCGACCTTCAGGCCGTCACGGCTGTCGCGCAAGTGGTTGGCATGGTGGATCGTCCACGACGCCAGCCACCGGAGGCGGGCATCGATCATCTCGAGCGTGGCGATCGGCGCCGACGTCGCTCCGCCCGCCGTTGGCGGAAACTGGATCATTGCAGCCTTCTTCACTTGCGCCGATTGCGTGGCACATATCAGCCGGCGATCACGGCCCCGAGCGCTTCGGCCCGGGGCAGCGATTTCCATCTCAGAAGCGGACGCTGCCGCGAACACCCCACTGTCGCGGCGGCGCATAGCTGGCCTGCAAGTTGCCCCCCCCGCCATAGACGAACCGCGTGGCCGTCCCCTTGTCGGTAACGTTGGTGACGAACCCCTGGATCGAGAACATCTCGTCATAATCCCAGGTCAGCCGCAGATCGAGCTTGGAGAAAGCCGACTGCCGATCGAGCGGCGAATTGAACGGGTTCCCGAAGAACGCGCCCGAGAAGCTGAGCTGGGCATAGGGCGTCAGCGTTCCCGCGCTGCCCAGGTCGATCGCGTACTGGGCTGAGACCGACCCGCTGTATTCGGGCGAATGGGGAATGCGATTGCCGCTAAGATCGCAGCCATACGCGGCAGCGGGCTGACCCGGGCCACCCGTTCCGGCGATAAGGCCGCAATCGTAGCCGACTGCAAACAACCGGCGCTGCCCGGCGGGCGCAATCGTCACCCCGTTGACCACAGTGGCGGTCAAAGCCGTGGCGTCGGCAACCAGGATCGAGGTTCCGAAAGGCGCCGCGACCTGATCGTAGCGGGTATATTTGGCGTTGAGGTAGGCGAAGCTGGCGTTCAGCGTCAGCGCATCGACCGGCCTCCAGATGGCCTCCAGCTCGGCGCCGTACGACCGGGCCTTGCCGCTGTTTTCGGTGATCGAGGTCGTCGTCACCCCGATCGGCACCTGGCGCTGTTCCTGCAAGCCGCTGTAGCGGTTGTAGAACGCCGCCAGATTCAACTGAAGCGTATTGTCGGCAAAACGATTTTTCGAACCGACTTCGTAGGCGGTCACCGTCTGCGGATTGAACGTCGCACGACCGAGCGCTGCGGCGGTCTGGCTGCCGTTGAAGCCACCCGAGCTGAACCCGGTCGAGACCGACGCGTACAGCAGGTTATCGTCGGCCACCTGATAGTCGATGCCCGCGCGCCAGGTCGCCTTCTTGAACGTCGCCGTATCGAAAGTCGCGCCTGTAAACACGGTGGTATTGGCCGCCAGGCACTGAAAGCCGGGCTGCGGGGCGGGTATCGAGGTGTAAGTGCAATTCGTCGGAGCGCCTTCCACGCCGAATGCACTGACCGGTACCGGGCCGGTCGCGATCGTGATCGCGGTCGCCTGCGGAATTCCGCCCACCAGCGGGAGGATGGCGTTGGCGTTGGCGAACCGGAAGTCCTTCTTGTCGCGGGTGTAGCGAAGCCCGGCGGTGAGCTTCAGTTGCTCGGTGAGGGCGTAGCTTCCTTGCGCGTAGGCCGCGATCGATTCGGTCTTGGCCCGGAACTCCTGGTAAAAGCCGTTGCCCGCAGCGCGCATAATGTTGGGCGTC
Organism: Novosphingobium sp.; assembly: GCA_030697365.1. Taxonomy (GTDB): domain Bacteria; phylum Pseudomonadota; class Alphaproteobacteria; order Sphingomonadales; family Sphingomonadaceae; genus Novosphingobium. Next base: position 3,168 of record JAUYQH010000188.1, read on the forward strand.
ACGACGCGGACAATCTGCGGAAGCTGTTGGTTGATGAAGGTACCGTTCAGTTTGTCGTCGAAATAGTAAGCGCCCAGAACGTAAGTCAGCGGTCCACGACCATTGGACAGCAGCTGTAGTTCCTGGCTCAACGTCTTGGCGGTTGTGAGCTGGTAGTCGATCCCGATCTGGCTGCTGGAAAAATCGGTGTCCTGCGTCCGGGTGGTCTTGAAATCGGTGTAGCCGGTGATCGACTTCAGCGTCGCTGCGCCGAAATCGTATGCCAGGGTTGCCGTGCCGCTGGTATTGCGCAGATCGAGCGCGGCCGGATAATCGTTGTCGATGCGATAGGGATCACCCGCCGCGAACAGCGGAATTCCCGCATCGATCGTCAACGGTGCGTCGATGATGCCATCGCGGTTGCCGGCGCGCGTATTCAATATCACCGGGGTGGCGTTGAACAGCTGCTGGTTCGACGGAACGTGGAAATAGCTGCCGACGAGCTTGTAGCCGAACGCCGAGCCACCCGCGCCACCACGCTCGGAATAGTCGAACTTGAAAGTCGCGGTGAAGGCATCGCTCGGTTCGAACAGGACCGCTGCGCGCAAGTAGGTGTTGTCGTCGTCGAACAGGTCGTTCTTCGGCAGGGTGACGTTCTTCACATAGCCGTTCGATTTCTCGTAAGCGGCAGCCAGACGGATCGCGACGATATCGCCCAGCGGAGCGTTGACGTGTCCCTCGACGCGGACCCGGCCATAGGAACCGCCGGTCAGGTCGATCCCGCCGGATGTTTCGCCAAGCCGTGGCTGCGCGGTGACGATCGAAATGTTGCCGCCGAACGTGTTGCGTCCGTAGAGCGTTCCCTGCGGGCCGCGCTGGACCTCGACCCGCTCGAGATCGACAAAGCCGAGCGTCGCCTGCGAGGCGCGCGACTGGTAGATTCCGTCGACGAAGAAGCCGATCGTCGTGTCCGCGTTGACGTCGACGCTTTCGGTGCGCACGCCGCGGATCGCCGGGCGCGCATCGACGCCCGACCGCCCGAAGGTGAAGCCGGGAACCAACCCCTCGAGCCGGGAGACGTCGGTCAGACCCTTGTCCCGGATCGCATCGGCGCCGAACGCTGACACCGAAATGGGCACGTCCTGGAGGTTTTCCTCGCGCCGCTGGGCTGTAACCACGATTTCGCCGATCCCGCTTTCGGACTCGGCCGATGTCGCATCCTCGGTCGGCGGCGCGGACTGCGCCCGAGCGGTTGAGCCGGCGAAAGCCGTTGCCAAAGCCGTTGCCGTCAAAAGCCCAAAACGATTCATTTTCCGTACCTCCCCACCGATTCGAGGCTCGCCGTCGCTGCCTCTTGCGAATGTTGTAGACTATCGTTGCATTCGAATGCAAGATGTTTTCCTGTTTCCGCCGAAATGAGGTGCACCCAACCACCCTCCTGACCACGGTAGCAGGGAATCAAAGGCCTTGTGTTTGTTGACATTCGCAGTCACCACGGGCGCAGAAGCAAAGTGACTTGCCTGATGAAAAACGAAGTCCCAACCGCGATGGCCGGCACCGGCAAATGGCTTGACGCGCGCGATCTTTCGGCCGGCAGGCGCATCGCCGCGCTGAGTTTCCTGCTCGTTGCCTATTTCTTTTACGCCTGGTCGTGGAACACCGTCGATATTCTGCGCCCTTATATCAAGGACAGCCTGAACCTTACCCTGACCCAGTCGGGATCGCTCTATACGCTCCAGTCGATCGGTGCGATCGTCGGGGCGGTGGTCATGGGGCAGGTCGCCGACAAGATCGGGCGGCGCAACGCCCTGGTCATTTCAATGTTCGGCTATGGATTCGGTCTGCTGTCGGCGTTGTGGGTCACGACGTATTTCGAGGTGATATTCCAGCGCATCGGACTGGGCTTTTTCATGGGCTCGATGTTCCCCATCGCGGTGGGGATTTACTCCGGGTTGTTCGACCGCGCGGTGCGCGGGCGGATCGCGGGCGTGGTTCTGGGGACATACAATGTCGCGGTCGCGGCGCTGGGATTCCTTTCCGCCGCGGCGTTCCGGGCAGGCTATGACTGGAAGATTTTGCTCTGGGCGGGTGTTGTGCCGGTCACGATTGCCGTGTTCGCGTTCTTCATCATCCCCGATGATCGCAAGTTGATCCCGATGGATGGCATCGCCGATGGTCAGACAGTTGCCAAGGCGTCGCTCCCCATAACCGAGCTGTTTGCGCCCGGGGTGGCCCGGCAAACGATCTTGCTCGCGACCATGACCGGCCTCAATTTCTTCGCCTACCAGGCGTTTACCGGCTGGGCGACAACCTATCTCAAGACGGTGCGAGGGGTGGCGGACGACGTGGTCGGCGACGTGGTAGGCTGGCAGTTCGTCGGCGCGGCGGTGGGTGGCCTGATCTGGGGGTGGATCAGCGATCGCTTCGGGCGGCGCAGCGCCGCGACCGGTTTCCTGATCGCGTCGGCAATTATCCCGGTCTATCTCTTCGCGCCTCTCTCCTTCGACATGCTCGAGATTGTCGGCTTCCTGTATGGCGTTGCGCTGTCGTGCAGCGCAATCTGGGGACCGTGGCTATCCGAGCTTTATCCGCCGCACCTGCGTTCGACCGCCGCGTCGATCTTCAACTGGGGCCGCGTCATCAGCATGACCGCACCGATCATCACAGCCTCGCTCGTGCCGATGTGGGGTATGGCGCCAGTCATGTTGCTGGCAGCCGTCGCATTCGTGGCGGCGGCGGTGATCTGGCTCAGTCTTCCCGAAACCACGCACCGATCCCCTTCCAGACGGGTTGGAGCCGTGCCACAGTGACTGCGCAAACAGACAAGGTGCCATAATGCGCGAAAGGGAAATTCCACGGACCGGGGGAACTTCATACGACGTCGCGCGGCGTGCTGGCGTTTCGCAAAGCGCCGTCTCGCGATGCTTTCGTCCCGGTGCCTCGGTCGCTCCGGCAACGCGCGCGCGGATAATCGAAGCGGCCAACGAACTCGGCTATCGGCCCAATGCCATCGCGCAAAGCCTGATCACCCGGCGCTCGGGCATGGTCGCCGTCATCATCTCCAATCTGACCAACCTCTACTATCCTGAAGTTCTCGCCCAGCTTACCCAGCGCCTGTCCGAACGCGGGGCACGTGTGCTGTTGTTCACCCTCCAGGCCGAAAGCGACATCGACAACGTACTCGACCAGGTCTGGCGCTATCAGGTCGACGGCGCGATCGTCGCGGCGCGGCTGTCTTCGGCCCAATTGCGCGCATTCGAAACACGCGGAACCGCGCTCGTGCTTTACAACCGGGAAAGCGACGAAGCGCCGGTGGCATCGGTCAGCTGCGAATTCGCTGCGGGGGAAACGCTCCTGGTCGATGGCATGATCGCCAGCGGCTGCAGAAGCTTCGCGATCATCGGGGGGCCAGAAGATTCGACGGTCGGCGAAGCCCGGGTCAAGGGTGCACGCGATCGCATATCGCTGGCGGGGCTTGCGGTTCCGCCGATCGACCGTGGCGATTTCTCGTACGAAGCTGGTTACGAGGCCGCGCATCGGCTGCTGGCGCAACACAAGCTCGATGCGATCATCGCGGCCAACGACGTGATGGCCTTGGGCGCGATGGACGCCGCGCGGCTCGACTTGAAGCTTGCTATCCCCGGCGACCTCTCGATCGTAGGCTTCGATGGCGTCGCGCCGGCGAAGTGGCGCAGCTATAACCTGACAACGGTCCGCCAGCCGGTCGGACGGATGACGGCGGCGGCGATCTCCATGCTGTTCGAACGGATCGAGAATCCGGACCTCGGACCTGAACGCCGGCTCTTTTCAGGCGATCTCATTCCGGGAAGCACGGCCAGCCTTTCCCGATGAGCAAGACGACCGCCGTCCTGATCCCAGGAAACATGTGTGACGCGCGAATGTGGCGCGGTTCGAACGATGCATTGCGGGCAGCGCTTGGTCGGCACGAGATTGCCAAGGTTATCGACGCCGACACCACCCGGGATGCGACCATTTTCGGGATGGCGGATCGCGCGCTGAAGCAGACTCGGGGGAAGCTGCTGTTGGTCGGCTTTTCGATGGGCGCGATCGTCGCTTTGCAAATGGCGCAGCAGCAGCCTGAGCGGATTGCCGGTCTGGTCCTGATCGGCCTCAACGCGGGTGCAGACGTGCCCGAGCGCGCCGCCCATCGCCCGCAGCAACAGGCCGAGGTACGCGGTGGCGGCCTGGAGCGGGTGCTAATCGAGGAATTGAAGCCCCATTATCTCGCGCAGCAAAACCGGGGGGATGCGGCGTTGCTGACTCTCCTCCGGGACATGGGGATGGCGCTGGGTCCAGAGGTGTTCGTGGCGCAAAGCGAGGCGCTGCGGACCCGCCCCGACCTTCGCCCCGTCTTGCGCGGTTATCCAGGGCCGGTCCTGCTGATGTGCGGCACGGAAGATTCGCTGTGCCCGCCCGACTGGCATCGCGATTGGGCCGCGCTGGCCCAGGACAGCGTGTTGCTTGAAATTGCGGAAGCCGGTCACATGCTGCCGCTCGAAGACGCCCCGGCGGTGGCGAGCGCGCTCGACGGCTGGTTGAGAAAAAAGGAACTTGCATGACCGATCGTATCCTCACCACCCACGTCGGATCGTTGCCCCGATCGGCTGCCGTGACCGACCTGGTGTTCGCCGCCGAACGCGGCGAGCTGGTCGATCCCTCGCGGTTCGACGCGGTGATCGGCGAAGCAGTCGACGAAGTGGTCCGCCGTCAGGTCGCGGCCGGGATCGATCTGGTTTCCGATGGCGAGATGTCCAAGATTTCCTATGCGACCTACATCAAGGATCGCATCACCGGTTTCGATGGCGATTCCCCGCGCACGCCGCCTGCGGATCTCGAGGATTATCCGGCGTTCCTCGACCGGCAGAACAAGGGCGGTGGAACCCCGACCTATCGCCGTCCCAAATGCGTTGGGCCGGTGGTGCCAAAGACCCTGGCGCCGTTGGACGGCGACCTGAAGCGCATGGCGGCTGCGCTGGCGAAACATCGGCCGGTCGGCGGGTTCATGAACGCCGCGTCGCCAGGCGTGATCGCCTTGTTCCAGCCCAACGAGCACTACGCGACGCAGGACGAGTACCTGGAAGTCCTGGCCGAGGCGATGCGGCCAGAGTACGAGGCGATCGTCGCCGCGGGCCTGATCCTGCAACTCGACAGCCCGGATCTCGGGCTGGGCCGGCACATGATGTACAAGGGGCGTACCGAGGCCGAGTACCTGACGCTCATCGGCGGGCATGTCGAAGTGCTCAATCATGCCTTGCGCAATGTGCCCGCGGAGCGGGTCCGGATGCATGTGTGCTGGGGCAACTACGAAGGTCCGCACACGCACGATGTCGAGATGGGCGTGATCCTGCCCACGCTTATGAATGCCAAGCCTACTGGGCTGCTGTTTGAGACGTCGAACCCGCGTCACCAGCACGACTGGAACTATTTCCTCGAGATGATCGATCTCATTCCGGGCGAGAAGACGCTGATCCCGGGCGTGATCGACAGCACGACCAACTTCGTCGAGCATCCCCGGGTGGTCGCCGAACGGATCGAGCGGTTCGCCCACATCATCGGCCGCGACCGGGTGATCGCGGGCACCGATTGCGGGTTCTCGACCTTTGCCGGGTTCGGCGCGGTCGATTCCGAAATTGTCTACGCCAAACTCGCCACACTGGCCGAGGGTGCTGCGCTGGCGAGCAAATCGCTGTGGGCCTGAAGGCACGAATCGCCGCGGGCGACGCGCTGCTCGGCACGTTCGTCAAGACCCCGCATCCGCACATCGTCGAAGTGCTGGCGACGTGCGGGCTCGATTGCCTCGCACTCGATGCCGAGCACGCCCCGTTCGACCGGCGCGATCTCGACCTGTGCATCATGGCGGGCCGGGGATCGATCCCGATCATCGTGCGTACCCCCGACAGCTCGGCCGAAAGCATTCTGAATGCGCTCGATTGCGGAGCTGAAGGCGTGCTGGTGCCGCATGTCCGGTCTGCACTAGTCGCGCGCGAGGTCGCCGCGGCAGCCCACTATGGCAAAGGCCGCGGCTATGCCGGATCCACCCGCGCGGCTCGCTATGGCCTGGCCAGCATGGCCGAACACAAGCGCGGAAGCGCCGCGACTTCCACGGTGATCGCGCAAATCGAAGATGCCGAAGCGCTCGATGAAATCGATGCCATCGCCGCGGTCGAGGGAATAGACGCGCTGTTCATCGGGCGGATCGATCTGACGATCTCACTCGGCGGCGACGGCCCCGACGATCCCCTCGTGGTTTCGGCGTGCGAACGGATCGTCGCCGCCTGCGTTGCGGCCCGCCGCCCGGTGGGCATGTTCCTGCCCCGCGCCAGCGATGTCCCCCAGTGGCGTGCGCGCGGAGCAAGCTTGTTCCTGCTCGGCTCCGACCATTCGTTCATGCGCAGCGGCGTCGCTTCGTTGCGCGCCGCAGCCGGATTTCAATAGGCAATCGGCTGGGCGCGAAGCTGCGCCGCTGCCGCCAGCGGATCGATGAGCGTTTCGTCCTCGATCACGCGGCCGTCGAGCAGACGCAGAACGGTGCTGCCGATCAAGCGCACCCGGGCCCCGGCTGGCACCACACCGAAGGCCTCGGCGCTGTGATGCCCATGCAGCCGCCACAGAAGGGCTGCCCTGTCTCCCTCCATGACAGCATCTTCGAACAGCAGGACCGCGTCGTCGAACTTGCCGATCAGCGCAGCGATCCACGAGACCAGCGCCTCGCGGTTGCCCTGCTGGTCGTCGGGGCCCGTCCAGGCGACATCCTGTGCCCACAGGCGATCGAGCGCGGCAAAGTCGCGTCCATTCAAGGCGCGGTGGATGGCGTCGGCGATCGGACGGATGGCTTCGTGCAAACCTAGTGGGAGCAAGGCCGTTTCCCCGGCCGCAAATTGCCCCGAGCCGGCGCGCAGTTCCCCCAACGGTGGGTGGATAACCGCGCCTTCTGCCAATCGTTGAACTTTGGTTTCGAAGTCATATCCGAGCGCCCGGCAACGAGCCGCCCCGTCCTCGATCAAGGTCTCACCGACGACATACTCGCCTTCGATGCGAGACCACACGTGGCGGCTCCATCCCGAGCCGGCATCGTTCCGAAAGCGGTGCAAGGTCACGCAGCCGACCGTCGCGGTTTGGACGGCGAATTCGCCGGTTTCGATGCGGTCCGCAAGGTCAGCCGCCACCAGTGCGTCGCGCCCGCGCAGCCAATCGAGCGTTGTCGTCCGGCTCGTGCGATGGAAATAGCTCACAGCCCGCCCTCGATCTGGCGAAGCAGCGCGACTTCGTCGAAAATCGTCGTCTCTTCGGCGATCATACCGTGGGCGAGGCGCCAATGGGTAACCGCGAGGATGTAGACCGGTCGGCCCGAAGCCGCGCCGTAGAGCGCGCCGCCATCGTGCGTCCCTGCCGCCGACCACCGCACCGCGATTTCGTCGCCCACCGCGGCGACGTGGTCGACCCGGACTCGCAGATCGCCAAACGTTCCGATCAGCGCGGTCAGCCAACCGGTGACTTCGCCGTGCCCGAACAGCCGTCGTCCGCCCGGGCCATACCAGCGAACGGCGGGCAAATAGACGTCGCGAACGGTGCCGAACCGCCGATGGTTCAAAGCCCGGTCGAAATAGCCGTGCGCAAAATCCTCCGGTTCGGAGACCGGCGCCATCGGACCATCGGGAAACGGAGTCGAGGCCACCGCGGAAATTTCTTCCATCGCTTCACTGCGCCAGCGGGCTGGCGGACCCGCTGCACGATCGGCTTCGGCCTGGTCCTGCGCTATCGCGCGCGGGCAATAGCCAAGCCCGAGGGCCATGGCGCTGTAGTCCCGCACCAGCCACTCCTCGACGATCAGGTTGGCTTTGCACAGACAGTCGGCGATCGTGGTGAACGCAATGCGGCGCCCGGTCGCGGGTCCGAGTTCGGATTGCCCTGTATTGGTCGCTATGCTCGTGATCCGGTGTGATGAAAGATAGGCGCCGTCACCCTCGTCGGACCAGATCACCGCCTCGCCGATCAACGTCCGGTCGGGAAACGCGGACAATGTGCGGGCGGTGCCGGCGATCACACCGTCCATGCCCACGACCGGGCCGGTCATGGTGTGGACCACGATATCCGGGGCATAGTGCGTTGCTATCAGCCCGACATCCTTCTGCTCCCAGATGCGATGGGTGCACCGGATGATGTAATCGACGATGTCCGCATAATCGGCGTCGAATCCCGGCAGGTTCTGCCGCTGCGCGCCTTGCGGCGCGAGGAGCTCCGCGATGTCGCGGCCATGGATGGAGCGTGCCGTCATTGGGCGCCGCGCACGATGAAGGCGATGGTGTCGCGGTCGGCGCGATAAAAGTGCGTGAGGCCGACAGGCACCGTCATCGTGTCGCCATCGCCCAGCGTGGTTTCGCCGCCATCCCAGTCAACCGCCAGCGGCCCGCGATGGACAAAGATTACCACGGCCGACGAGCTGGCCGATGCGGCGATGCGATCGCTCGCGGCAATGTCTAGGCGCTCGAGCGTGAACCCGTGCGGCCAGTCGAGCGGGCCGTCCGGGCCTATGATCGGAGTCGCGACGGTTCCGTGCGGAGCGAGTCCGGCGCGCACGACCATGCGGTCGGCCTCGCTGTTGTTCGCTCGCTTCATCTTTGCCACGTCATCCACGCTGGTGGGACGCATCAGCTGAGCGCCCGCCGGGATGGCCTCGCCTGCGGCGGTATCGACCAGTTGGCCGTTCTCGAGCAGAACCAGACCATAGTCCCTGGCCATTTCAAACACCTTGGGGGCCCAGGTCACGTGCCCGGGATCATCCTGCCCAAGCACCGCCCAGAGAAATCCGACATCGTCCCCGATATTGGTGAACCCTCGAAAAATCTTTACCGGCAATGAAATGACATCGCCGGGATGAAGCTCGACCTGCGCATCCTCGCCATGCTCTCCAAGATCGAATCGCCACGAACCCGAGTGCACCACGAACACTTCTGCGGTATCGTGACTGTGCTGCGAATTCACACAGCCAGGAGGCTGGCGCGCGCCCCCGATATTGAAGCCATGCGGCTCGGCAATATGCACATGCTGCGCCGGATTCTCGGAAACGCCCGGCCCGATTATCGTGAAGTTCTCTTTGGCTTCCGACCCAGGCGTGCGGCAATCGATAAACGCGTTGTAGCAGGGCGCGAGGTCCGCATAGCGCACGATACGTGCTTCCATGGCCACGGGAGTCCAGCACATTGTTGGGGATTCGGTCACCGGGTCAGCCATCTCTTTTTTGGGGTCCACACGAAAACACTTGAACGAGATTGCATTCGAAGTCAATAAGTGTCGCACGGAAGGAATCGCAATGTTGGACACTCTGGACATGATCAAAAAGACGCCAGGGCTCGGCGCGCGCGACGCACTGCGATCTACCGGCGACTTCAAGCTGCGCGCCTGCCATCCGATCAATGAAGGGCGCGGAGCGGCATTCTGGAAAGAGGGCCTTTCCACCCCCCTCTCCGCTGCATTCGGCCACCTCGAAGAACGGACAGACATCGCGCTCTCGGGCGTCTTTAAGGATGGACATTGGCTGGCGCGCAGTGGCCATGTCGCGGGCGTCTTTGCGGCTCCGCTGTTCGGAATTCCGCCGACCGGCAGGGTGGCATTCGTCAGGTTCGGGCGTTTCGACCGCTTCGAAGGCGACGAACTCGCCGAAACCATCCTCTTGCTCGATCTTCCCGCGCTGATGATGCAGTCCGGGGTCTGGCCGCTTTCTCCGCCGATGGGCGACTTGCTGATCGCGCCCTCGCCAGCGACCCACGATGGCGTCGCAAACGCCGCGGGTCCAGTGGAGGGTGCGAAAAGTCTCGCCCTGGTTGAGGCGATGATCGGCGGTTTGCACGTGTTCGACGGATCGCTCAAGTCGATGGGGATGCGCAACTACTGGACCGAGGATTTCTGGTGGTTCGGCCCCGCGCCGATTGGTAATTTTTGCGGCCACCCCAGTTACGAGCATGGCCATCAGGGACCGTTCCTGACCGCATTTCCCGATCGGGTCGGCGGCAACCATGCAGCCCGTATCGGTGAACGCAATTACGTCGCCTCGACCGGCTGGCCCAGCATCACCGCGACGCACAGCGGCGGCGGCTGGCTCGGGCTGGCGCCCACGGGGCGCCAGGTCACCATGCGCGTGATGGATTTCTGGCGGCGCGAGGGTGAGTTGCTCGCCGAAAACTGGGTGATGATCGATATCCCCGATCTACTTTTGCAAATGGGCATCGACGTGTTCGAACGGATGAACGCGCTGCTTCCGAAAAGAAGGACCTGACATGGCGGAATGGCTGAAGCGCGGTGCGACCGCCGAATCGAAGGCGACCAACGACCGCCAGGTGCGCGATACGGTCGAAGCCATCCTGGCGGATATCGAAGCTCGCGGCGACGACGCAGTCCGCGAACTCAGCGTCAGATTCGATAGCTGGGATCGCGACGATTATCGGCTGACTGCCGACGAGATCCAGGGCTGCATCGACCAATTGAGCGCACAGGACCTCAAGGACATCGAATTCGCCCAAACCCAGGTGAAGAATTTCGCGCAGATCCAGCGCGATTCGATGCGGGATGTCGAGGTCGAGACGCTTCCCGGGGTCGTGCTGGGGCACAAGCACATCCCGCTCAACGCCGCCGGATGCTATGTGCCCGGAGGCAAGTACCCGTTGCTGGCCTCGGCGCACATGAGCGTGATTACCGCGAAGGTGGCCGGGGTCCCGCGCGTCGTGACTTGCGCGCCCCCGTTTAACGGCAAGCCCGCGCCGGCGATCGTGGCGGCGCAGGCCATGGCGGGGGCGGACGAGATCTGGTGTCTGGGCGGTATTCAGGCGGTTGGCGCCATGGGGATCGGCACCCCGGCGATTGCGCCGGTCGATATCCTTGTCGGGCCCGGCAACGCCTTCGTCGCCGAGGCCAAGCGGCAGCTGTTCGGGCGGGTGGGGATCGATCTTTTCGCCGGACCGACCGAGACGCTGGTCATCGCCGACGAGATTGGCGCCGATGGCGAACTGTGCGCCACGGACCTGCTCGGTCAGGCCGAGCACGGCCCCGACAGCCCGGCGATCCTGCTGACGACCAGTCGGGCCCTCGCGCAGGATACGATGCGTGAGGTCGATCGCCTGCTGACGATCCTGCCGACCGCCGAAATCGCCCGCCGCGCGTGGGATAGCTTCGGCGAGGTCATCCTGGCCGAAAGCGACGAGGAAATGGTCCGGATCGCCGACGAAATCGCTTCGGAACACGTCCAGGTGATGACGCGAGATCCCGACTATTTCCTGCATCGCATGACCAACTACGGCGCACTGTTCCTCGGAAACCGCACCAACGTCAGCTATGGCGACAAGGTGATCGGCACCAATCACACGCTGCCGACCAAGAAGGCCGCGCGCTATACGGGTGGCCTGTGGGTCGGCAAGTTCATCAAGACCTGCACCTACCAGCGGGTGCTGACCGACGAAGCTTCGACGATGATCGGCGAATACTGCAGCCGCCTCTGCGCGCTCGAAGGTTTTGCCGGCCATGGCGAGCAGGCCAATATCCGCGTGCGCCGCTTTGGCGGAAGGAACGTCCCTTACGGCGGCAGGGCCGAGCCTGTCGCATGACGCTGCCCAAAACGCCAAGTTTCCGGCTAGATGGCCGCCGGGCGCTGGTGACTGGCGCGGGACGTGGCATCGGGCTCGCAGCGGCGGCGGCGCTGGCTGAAGCTGGCGCGGTCGTGACTCTCGTCGCGCGAAACTCGAACGAGATCGAGGCGGCAGCGGCGCTCATGCACGGCGAATGGGAGGTGCTGGATGTCCAGGACTTGCCCGCGGTCGCGGGATTTTTCGGGAGTCGGGCTGCGTTCGACATCCTCGTCAACAACGCCGGTACCAATCGCCCGAAGCCGATGACCGAGGTCAGCGAAACCGATTTCGACGCGGTGCTCGATCTCAATCTCAAATCGGCGTTCTTCGTAGCCC
>JAUYQH010000131.1 GCA_030697365.1 Novosphingobium sp.
AGCGCTGACGCCAATTCCGGAAAAACCAAGGCCCGTGCCTGTGCGAGTTGCCATGATTTCGCGCCGGACGGCCCCGATCGCATCGGACCCAACCTGTGGGGCGTGGTCGGCCGCGATGTCGCCTCGCGCCCGGGTTTTGCCGCAGCTCGCTACCGCCACGGCCGATGATGGCGATCGCGTCGTAACCGCCAGGCCCGGCGACGCGCTGACCGCGCTGCCGGGAAGCTATAGCGACGTGCCCCGATTGGGACCTCCCCTTCCTGGCGACCTGGGTCGGCCGATCCTCGAGCAGACGAGGGAGGATGCACTTGCGCCGGAAACTATTGCCTACGAGCAACGGGAGCCCGAGTCGGTCCGACTCCAGCGCGAGCGGCGTGAACGGATCGAGGAAGCGCGTCGCGCGGCGAGGTCCTCGGCGGTGCTGGCCCGGGTGACTTCGCCGGCCGCTGGCGGGCCGACGTCCGGCTCGGCAGCTGACAGCGAACAATCGTCCGAAGCGGGTGGAGCCAGTGCCGCCCTCGCGGACGATCCAAGGCGGCGGCGTGCCGGTGTGGCCGCAAGCTCCGCGGGAACGAGCCGGCATCGGCTGGAGTCGGCGGCCTCCCCATTTACGTTGAGCGCCGGAAGTATCATTCCGGCGAGCCTGATCACCGGTCTCAATTCCGACCTGCCAGGACTGGTCACCGCACAGGTTACGGAGAGGGTTTACGACAGCCCGACCGGGCAAATCCTTCTCATTCCGCAAGGCGCGCGGCTGTTGGGCACCTACGACAGCGTCGTTGCCTATGGACAACGCCGGGCGCTCATCGTCTGGCAGCGGCTGATTCTGCCGGACGGCTCGGCGCTGACAATCGACAATGTCCCGGCGACCGATGCGTCGGGGTACGCCGGATTGGCCGATGGCGTGGATTTCCACACCTGGGCGCTGCTCAAGGGCGTGGCTCTTTCGACTCTGCTCGGCGTGGGCGCGAACCTGTCGATTTCCGGCGAAAGCGATCTCGTTCGGGCGGTGCGGGAGTCCGTGCAGCAGGGTGGCGCGCGAGCCGGCGACCAGATCGTGTCGAAGGGCCTCGACATTCAGCCCACCATCACCATTCGACCGGGCGCCTTGGTCCGCCTTCTGGTCCATCGCGACCTGGTGCTGCGTCCATGGAGCGGGTGATGCCGGTGCCAGAAGCGGGGCGACGAGAGGGTCGTGGCGGGGTAAACGCCGCGCCGATTTGCGTGCGCGTCGATCGGGCCTTGAGCGAGTTGAACATCGGGAAAACCAAGCTCTACGAGCTGCTCGCCTCCGGTGAGCTGGAGGCGATCCGGATCGGCCGGCGCACGTTAGTCCTTCAGGACAGCATCGACGCGCTCGTCGAGCGTTTGCGGAGTAGCCGCTTGATACGTTAGAACGTATATTTCCTGGTTATACGGTCAGGCGTATAAGGCGAATTATAACCCTGCCACGCGCGAGGCCCTGCGCGCGCTATTCAAGACCCGGGTGCCCTTCTGGCTCATCGGCTCGACCGACGGCGACGCCAAGGACTTCAACATCTCCTCGGGCCTGGCGGAAGCCGTCGGCTGACCCCGTTCTGGCGTATTGACTGCCCAGCCCTGCCTCGATGCGCACCAGATAAGGCGCAATCAGTTCAAGCTCGCCATGGCCATCGGCAAGAACCGAAATACCACCTCTCATTTGGAAAAACCCCGTCATGACTGCGCGCCTTGGGTGTTCAATTCGGTTTCCAGCGCCGCAATGGCCTCAATGACCGTGTCGAACGCGGGAGGCTCCCCAAAGATCATCACGCTCATGGCACGATAGTCCTGCCGCAGGTCGTCCACCATCCCGCCATCGGCACACAGGGCAAATGTCGGTGGCTGCGCCGATGCCAAATCGAAATCGGGTCGATTGAAAAACATGCGGGCATGGGCCAGGCAATCTGCGCCAAGCGCTGTGTCCTTCGTTGCCGCCTTCCCACTGTCGGACTGGAGCATACGGAAGAGATCATAATAATGCCGCGAAATGCGCTGGCCGTTGCCGCGGAGCTGTCCGCGAATGTCGTACCAGCGGCGCAGGCCGTGAAGGATCACGACCTTGTCCCAGAAGGTCCGCTCGGCATCGACCACGGTGATCCCCGGCACTGCCAGATCGATCCCCGGAACGTCGGCATCGACATAGGGCGTTATCGTCCGCTGCGAATTCGGATCAAGCGCCGACTTGGCACCGGATTCGATTTTGACGGACTTGGCAATGTAGGCGTCTGTCGGCGTGACACTGGGATAGCCAATGAGCAGTGTCTGCCGGTCATGCGCGTCGGCCTGTACGGTAAGGGCATTGCGCGCCTGTCCGCTGCGGGCGCACGTTTCGGCGCATATAATCGTCAGACGCTCGGCAAGCGGGCCGTTGATATAGGCTTCACAGGCTTCCTTGATCGCATCCAGGGCTGCGGTGCGCTTTTTCCCGCTTAGTGCAGCCAGTTCTTCGACGGACGCCGGAAGTCCAAGATCGTCGCGGAAGACGGTGACGTCGATGTCTTCTGAAAAGCGTTGGATCAGCCCGAACGCCTTGGAAAGCGAAGTGCCGCCCTTGAACAGCAGGCGGGGGCCGTCGCCGAGCCCATTGAACAGGGCGTCGAGCGTCCAACACACCCAGAAGTCTTTTTCGACATTCTGCGGTGTTGTACCAAGTCGCTGAGCTGTCGCTGCGAACAGACCGCTTCGGGTCTGGGCCTCAGCGCGCAGGATTTCGTCAAATGCGGGATTCATGCCACGGATGCTTCGTCGGCGACGAGTGGTTGCAACAGTTCCTGCATCCAGGCCGGAAGGGTCGTCATGCCATCGGCAAGGTCGGCCCGCAGGTCTGCGCCGTGCACGGGATCGGTCAGCAGACTAGCCAAGCGCTGGTGCCATTGGCCATCCTCGTCTCCTGACATCGTGTCGCGCAGCCAGTGCAGGGCTTGAACAACGCGCATGGCCGGGCGCCCCGCCCAATAAAGTTTGCTGGCGGCCGTATGCTTGAACGTGATGGCGAGGTTGCCGAGCTTGATCGACTTGGGCCGGGCCTCGCTGTGTACGACGATCTTTGCCGGGACAGCATTGGTGAAGCCGAGATCATTGGCAGCCGTCATGCCGTCGACCAGCACACGGATCTGGTCGCGGCGTGCAACGGCATCGATAACTGCGCGCGGGTCGGGAACGCTTACCTGCTGAGTGAGACTGTTGAGCTGCGGTTTGTCATAGAGCCCGCGGTCGATTCGCCGCAACTCGCCCCATTTGACGAGGCGCTGGAGCGTCTTGTCCACCGCGTTGCGTCCGCCAAGATCGAGGAAATCCGTGGGTGTCCACACAGTCCCCGCCATGCCTCGGCCGATGCGGTCAATGATGAGGGCTTTGAGACGAGGAGACTGGGTGTCCATGTCCGAAATTTGTATCACAATTTCGGACATTGTCTACGTTCGCTTGTCCGAAAAATGTAGGCATGTTTCGGACAGAGGCGAGAACTAAGGCGTGCCTGAATTCGACGCGGCCTTCGCCCCGGCGCCTGCGCAAACTTGAATCGGCAACAGGCGAACTTGCAAGATAGACCAGGGCCAAATGCAACCGGGTCGGCCGGGCCGGGATGGTCGCAGATCCGAACAGCTCCGGGACCACCCCGCCGGATTCCGGATGCTGTCAGTCTCGAGACCGTCGGGCGGCAATGCCAGTGCTCTCGCCGCGCTGCCGGGCGTCAAATTTACCCCTGTGTCGGGTCTGCATCTGGCCAGTGCGAACACGCGGTGGCGCCGCTTGTCGCTGGTCCCCGGCAGCATCCATGCGTGCGAGCGAACCGGCTCGCAGCTGGTCGAGGTAGTCGGACCACCACTGCGCCATCCGCTTGCGCTCCTCCCAGTGGCCTCCGCGATGATAAGTGCCGCGAACCGTTCCGCCGATATCGTGCGCGAGCGCGAGTTCGATCGCATCGGGTGACCACTCTCCGGATTCATTGAGCAGCGTGCTGGCCATCGCGCGAAACCCATGCGCGGTCATTTCGTCCTTGCCGAAGCCCATGCGGCGGAGCGCCACGTTGATGGTGTTCTCCGACATCGGCCGCTCGCCGGTGTGGAGCGACGAGAAGATGTATCGCTGGCCCGCGGTCAGAGCTCTGGCAGATTCCAGGATTGCCACCGCTTGGGCCGACAAGGCAACCCGATGGGCCTGTCGCATCTTCATCTTGGCGGCCGGGATCGTCCAGACGGCCGCGTCCAGATCGACCTCCGACCATTCGGCGGCGCGCAGCTCGCCCGGCCGGACGAAGACGTGGGGCGTGAGCTTCAACGCGAGCGCGACGAGGGGGCTGCCCGAATATTCGTCGATGCACACTAGCAGCTCGCCAACCCGTTTCGGATCGACAACCGCGCTGTGATGTTTGACGACCGGCGCAGTCAGCGCACCTCGGAGCAAAGCCGAGGGATCGCCTTCCGCTCGCGAGGTCGCGACTGCATAGCGAAAGATGCGACCGGCCAACGATCGCATCCTTCGCGCTGTCTCGAAGTGTCCTTTCGCTTCGACGACCTTGAGCGCCGCAAGCAATTGAGCGGGGGAGATCGAACCGATCCGCGCATCGCGGACTTCTGGTGAAAACAGGTTCGCAAGCCATCGGCTCTTATTGATCGTCACCGCTTCGCGACCCTCGCGTGAGCACTTGGCGAGATATTCGTCGGCAACCGCAGCGAAGGTGTCCGTCGCTTCCGATTGCGCCTCGAGCTTCGCCTCGCGCTTGGCCGCAGCCGGATCGGTTCCGGAAGCGATCATGATCCGCGCCTCGTCGCGGCGCTTGCGCGCCTCCTTCAACGAGACATCGGGGTATCGGCCCAGGGACAGCTTCTGCTCCTTCCCCGCGAACCGGTACTTCATTCGCCAGAGCTTCCCGCCCGAAGGCTGGACGAGAAGGAAGAGGCCCTTCTCGTCGGAAATCTTGCTCGGCTTCGCGCCGGGCTTCGCATTTCGAATCACGGTGTCGCTTAACGCCATGTGCTGGGGGCCACTTTCTCGCTCGGTTTGGCATGGCCCCCAGGGTGGCCCCCACGTGGCCCCGGCAGGGGGCGAACGAGAGCGAACATCGGCGGTCAGCCAGAGCTCGTTTATCGCAGATTTCTGCCGGTTTTGCAACCCTCTGCGGTCGTCCGCGGAAGGGTTGCTGGTGCCCAGAAGAGGACTCGAACCTCCACGCCCTTGCGAGCGCCAGCACCTGAAGCTGGTGCGTCTACCAATTCCGCCATCTGGGCACGGGGCGCATCGCGAGAGGGCGGTGCGCCGGGTAGGAGCGGGCCGATAGCGGGGGTGGTGGCGGCTTGTCAATGCGGCTGCGCTCACACCCCTTGCGAAGCATTGCGGCGTGGCGCGGGTTGCGGCATGGGCGCAGCGGCATCGCAATCACAGGACGACACGGCGGCATGGCACGGACGGACGGAAACCTTGACGGCAAGCTGGTCGTTCTGATCGGCGGCAGCGGCTTCGTCGGTGCGCATCTTGCCCAGGCGCTGCTGACGCGCGGGTGCCGCCTGCGGATCGTCAGCCGCCAGCCCGAGCGCGCGTTCCGGCTGCGCCCGCTGGCCAACCTGGGCCAGGTCCAGTTCGTGCGCGGCGACGTGACCCGCCCCGCCGGCCTCGCGGCGGTGCTGGCGGGGGCTTATGGCGTGGTCAATCTGGTCGGCGCGTTTGCGGGCGACCTCGACGCATTGCAGGGCGAGGGCGCGGGGCGGATCGCCAGGCTGGCGCGCGAAGCCGGGGTCCACGCATACATCCAGGTTTCGGCACTGGGATCGGACGCGCAATCGCCGATCGATTACAACCGGACCAAGGCCGAGGGCGAGGCGGCGGTGCGCGCCGCATTCCCGCAAGCGACGATCATCCGACCTTCGGTGTTGTTCGGCGAGGACGATAACTTCGTGAACATGTTCGCGGGGCTGATCGCCGCCCCATTGCCGATCTTGCCGGTGTTCGGGCCCGAGGCGAAGCTCCAGCCGCTCAACGTCGACGACGCGGCCGAGGCGATCGCGAACGCGCTGGCCGACCCCACGCGCCATGGCGGAAAGGCTTACGACATCGCCGGACCCGAGCCGATTTCGATGCTCGATCTCAACCGGCGCATCGCTGGCGCACAAGGGCGTGAGCGGACGTTCATCGCGCTGCCCGATGCGGTTTCGGGGGCGTTTGCGGCGGCGACCGGGTGGCTGCCGGGGGCGCCGCTCTCGATCGACCAGTGGGCGCTGCTCAAAGTGGGGAACGTGCTCCAAGGTGCGAACGGGATGGCCGCGCTGGGGGTTGCCCCGCGCCCGTTGGGGCTGTTTCTCGACCGGTGGATGGTGCGCTATCGCAAGCATGGGCGGTTCGGAGCAAAGGTTCGCGCTCCGCGGTAACCGATCAATGCCGGAAGTGGCGCATTCCGGTAAGCACCATCGCCAATCCCGCCGCGTCCGCAGCGGCGATCACTTCGTCGTCGCGGATCGAGCCGCCCGGCTGGATCACCGCGGTCGCTCCGGCCTCGGCAGCCGCGAGCAGACCGTCGGCGAACGGGAAGAACGCGTCCGATGCCACCGCCGAGCCAACGGTGCGCGATTGCGCCCAGCCGAATTTCTCCGCCGCCTCGGCGGCCTTGAGCGCGGCAATCCGCGATGAATCGCGGCGGTTCATCTGGCCGGCGCCGATCCCCGCGGTGACCCCGTCCTTCGCATAGACGATCGCGTTAGACTTGACGTGGCGCGCCACGGTCCAGGCGAACAGGCAGTCCTCGAGTTCCCGTTCGGTGGGCGCGCGCTTCGTCACCACCTTGAGTTCGGCTTGGCTGATCGCGCCGTTGTCGCGGCTCTGGACCAGCAGCCCGCCGGTGATCGGCTTTATCGCCAGCCCGCCGCGGCGCGGATCGGGCAGATCGCCGGTGAGCAGCAGGCGCAAGTTCTTCTTTTTCGCGAAAGCCGCGCGCGCGGCTTCGTCGGCGGCGGGGGCGACCACCACTTCGGTGAAGATCGCGCAGATCGCCTCGGCCGTCGGGCCGTCGAGCGGGCGGTTGACCGCGACTATCCCGCCGAATGCGGAGACGTCGTCGCAGGCCAGCGCCGCCTGCCACGCTTCGAGGAGTGATCCGGCCTGCGCGACACCGCAGGGGTTGGCGTGCTTGACGATGACCACTGCGGGATCCTGCCCGCGGAACTCAGCGGCGAGTTCGAGCGCGGCATCGGCATCTGCGTAGTTGTTGTAGCTGAGCTCCTTGCCCTGGACCTGCTCGGCCTGGGCGATGCCCTTACCGTGAGGTCCGACCGGGGTGTAGAGCGCGGCGCGCTGGTGCGGGTTCTCGCCATAGCGCAGTTCGCCGACGCGCCGGCCGTTGACCGCGAGCATCTCGGGGAACAGTTGCTGCTGGTCCGCAAATGCGAACCACTGGCTGATCATCGCGTCGTAAGCGGCAGTGGCGGCGAAGGCGCGCGCGGCCATCAATTTGCGGAAATCGAGCGTGGTGGCACCGCCGGCTTGCTCGATTTCGGCGAGCAATGCGGGGTAATCCGCGGGGTCCGTGACGATCGCCACATAGGCGTGATTCTTGGCCGCCGAGCGGACCATGCTGGGACCGCCGATATCGATGTTCTCGATGATCGTGTCGCGGTCCGCGCCGCGCATCACGGTTGCCTCGAACGGATAGAGGTTGACCACCACCAGATCGATCGCGCCGATGCCGTGTTCGGCCATCGCCGCGGCGTGCGCGGGATCGTCGCGCACCGCGAGGAGGCCACCGTGGACCATCGGGTGGAGGGTCTTGACCCGCCCGTCCATCATCTCGGGAAATCCGGTAAGGTCGGACACGTCGCGCACCGTGAGCCCTGCCTCGCGCAAGGCCTTGGCGGTGCCCCCGGTCGAAACCAGCTCGACGCCCCGTTGCGCAAGAGCTTTGCCCAATTCGGCCAGCCCGGTTTTGTCGGATACCGACAACAGCGCCCGGCGGATGGTCACTTCGGTCAACTCAGGCATCCCTCATCTTCTTGAACACCCACGGGAAGCTGCCGCCGCCGCGCGAGACCATGCCCGAGATCACGATCTGCTTGGTCGCGTGCGGACGGCCCTGGCCGTCGGCCCACAGGCTATCGTCGATCGCGACGCGCATGCCGTCGCTCTTGCCCCCGCTGCGGAACTGCCAGTGGCTGCCGTCGGGCAGGGCCAGGGCCACACCGCGGGCGTCTTCGGACAAATACGGCTCCACCCCCGGGGCGAGGTGGAAACGGATCGCGAAGCCGACTTTGCCGCGCTTGCCGCGGCGTCCGCTGGGAACCAGCTGGTCCTCGCCCACGAGCTCGCCGCCGTCGTCGCGCAGCAACAGGATGCGGCGGTGGGTCAGCCCGAAGCGCGGGGCATAGCCATCGTGCGCGGCCTCGATCCGCGTGGCTCCGCGGCGGCCGCCCTCGCCCGGTACCTGGCGGCGTTCGACCTCGACTTCGTCGACCCCGGCGCCCAGCCGCCCGTTGATCAGCACCGCGGTGGAATTGGTGTCGTCGATTGTCAGCGTCGAGTGTGCGGCAGTGGCGCGCAAACCCTGGGCGAGGCGCACGGGGATCGCCCCACCGGCGAACGCCGCGCCGCCGCAGTTGACCACCAGCCGCTGGCGCCCGGCGGAAAGCTCGAACGCCAAAGTGGAGGCGCAGCCGTCGCGGGCATGGCGGGCGAGCGGGGGCGGGGCCGCATCGACCACCAGCACCGTCGCCGATCGGGGCAAACCCGCCGAGGCCCGCTGATAACCCCACTGCCGCGCGTCGCGCAACGGGCGCGCGCGGACGCCCGAGGCCGCGACCAATGCCTCGATCCGCGCCGCCTCGATCGCCCCCGCGCCCTGCCAGCTGCCCAGCGCACCGTCGCCGTGGAGCACGCCCAGCAGCGGCGGGACGAGCAGCCCGAGCATTGCTGGGATCGCTTCGGGCGGGTCGCGACGGACCGCGCGATAGCAGGCGCGGAGGCGCACCAGCAGCTCGATCGCCTCGATCTGGGCCAACGGGCTGCGCGACAGCACCCCGCCGTCGTCGCCGACCAGCTCGCCAAGGGCGCGCAGCAGGCCGGCCTCGCCATAGAGCCGACGCGGCTTGCCTTCGGGCAGGAGCAGCCCCGCGGCGACGATCGCGCACCATCCCGCAACCTCTCCCAGCCGGTCTTCTGCCTTGCCGACATGGCGGTCGAGCCAGCGCGCCGTGTCGTCGAGCCCGCGCAGGACGCGGGCGCGGAACGCCTTGTCGTGACCCGAGAGGATCAGCGGCGCATGGATCAGCCAGCCGAGCAGCCGCTGACCGGCGTTGCCGACCGCCCAGGCCGGCCCCTTGCCGGGGCGGGGATGCGCATCGAGCCAGTTCCCCAGCAGCCTTTCGGCGATCGGTGCGCCGGTCTCGCGCGGGCCGATCGCTGCCAGATCGTCGAGCCAGCGGAACCCGTGGAGCGCGCGCTCGAACGGCGGGGTGATCGTCTTGCTCGCATAGTCGAGATCCGCCAGCGCCAGCCGCCCGCCGTGGACCGTCAGCCAGCCCGCGCGCAAGGCGGTGCCAGCGGCGCGCTGGCCGGGGAGCGGGTTCTCCACCGTCGCCAGCAGCCGCGCGCGCGGCGCCTTGCGAAACGGCGCGCGCAGCACGCCGCCGGGCACGCCGAGCCGGTAGGCCAGGCGGACCAGTCGCTCGCCCGCCCCGAGCGACGGAGGGGCGAAATCGGCAAGCGCCAACACCCGGCCGGGCTCGATGATCTCGCCGGGAGCCGCAGCCTCGGGCGCTTCGGCGATGTGGGCCACGTCGCCCGCGGACGAAGCTGTCATCGCCAGCGCCGGCCCATCGTCCGCTTCGTTACCACGCTGGCGGGGCAGCAGACCGAGTGCGCCGCGCTCCGCCATCGATTTACCCGTCTGCCTTAAGCGCGGCGATATTGGCCGCGTAGCGATCGGGCCCGCCGCGGAAGGTCGCGGTCCCGGCGACGAGCACGTCGGCCCCTGCGGCGGTCGCCTGCGGGGCGGTGGCAGTATCGATCCCGCCATCGACTTCGAGGCGGATGTCGCGCCCACTCTTGTCGATCATCTTGCGCACCGCCTCGATCTTGCGAAGCTGGCTGGTGATGAAGCTCTGCCCGCCGAACCCTGGGTTGACGCTCATAACGAGGACCAGGTCGATGTCGTCGATCAGATAATCGAGCATCTTGGCCGGGGTGGCGGGGTTGAGCGAGATTCCGGCCTTTTTGCCCAGCGCCTTGATCGCCTGAACCGTCCGGTGGGTGTGGGGTCCGGCCTCGGGATGAACGGTGATGATGTCCGCCCCGGCCTCGGCAAAGGCTTCAAGAAAGCCGTCAACCGGAGAGATCATCAGGTGGACGTCGAACGGCTTGGCCGTGTGTGGACGCAGCGCCTTGACCACCCCAGGGCCGATCGTGAGATTGGGGACGAAGTGCCCGTCCATCACGTCGATGTGGATCCAGTCCGCCCCCGCTGCGTCGATCGCCCGAACCTCCTCGCCCAGCCGCGCGAAATCGGCCGAAAGGATCGAAGGGGCGATAAGCGGGGAGGCCATGGTTGCCGCGGGGTTAGCCACCACCCCTTGGGGGGACAAGGCACGAAATCGGGCTTTTCCACACCAGATATCGCTGACTGCATTACGCGACGATCAAGTCATGCAATGGAGACAAGCATGAACGATGAATTCAGGACGCATTCAGCGCCCGGATCGCATTTGCCTACCCGGCGCCGGAAGAGAACCGACGCTTGAATGGCGCGGAATTATGCCTCGTTTGGGCGCGCGCTCTGGATGCAACAATCGGGATTTTCATCATGATTAAGCCGAGACGTCTCCGCGCCGCGGCCTTTGCCGTTGCCGCCTCTGCCGCGCTCGCCGCGCCCTTGGTCACCGCCCCCGCCGCGGCCGCGCCAGCCGGCTGCCTGGGCGTCCTCAGCGATACCTGGCTCACCGTTTCGGTGGAGGGTCTGCGCAACGGCAACGGCCTCGTCACCGTGGCGGTCTATCCCGATGATTCGCGCCAGTTTCTCGCCAAGGGGGGTACGCTCAAGAACAACCGCTTCAACGCGACCGCGCCCACAACCCGCGCCTGCGTGTTCGTTCCCAAGCCGGGGGTCTATGCGATCGCGGTCTATCACGACGAGGACGGCAGTCGGAAACTCAACCGTAGCGGGCTCGGCCTGCCGACCGAAGGCTATGGATTCTCCAACAACCCGGCGACCGTGGCCGGCCTGCCCGCTTTCCGGTCGGTGCGGCTCAACGTTCCCAAGTCGGGACTGACCACTCATGTCCGGATGAAGTACCCGTAACGCTCGACCATAGTTGGGGATAGCGAGCCTCGCCCCTTGCGGGCGCATGGCTGGCGGCTATCTTGAACGGTGTCCAAAGCGATCCGCTTTGGCTGTGAAAGGAGCGCATGGCTCGCAAACCCGCTCGCGCCTATGAATCGGCGCACCTCCGCCCGGAAGACATGCGCGGCGCCAGCCGCCGTGCGCGGGCCGAGCTGGAGTTCGACGAACCCGGTGTGCTGGGCGCCCTGTTCGGCCAGTTCGATGCCAATCTGGTCCAGCTCGAGAACCGGCTGGGGGTCTATATCGGTGCCCGCGGCAACCATGTGCAGATCGAGGGAACCGAGGACGCTGTGGCGCGCGCGCGCGATGTGCTGCGCGGGCTGCACCAGCGCCTGCTTTCGGGGCTGGAGATCGACGCGGGGGCGGTCGAATCGCTGATTGCGATGTCCTCTGAACCCACGCTGGAGGGCATCGTCGGCGGAATCGACGACCAGCCGCCGATCATGATCCGCACGCGGCGCAAGACCATCGTTCCGCGCAGCGCCACCCAGATCGATTACATGCGCGCGCTGGCCAGCCACGACATCATTTTCGCGCTGGGTCCGGCGGGCACCGGCAAGACTTATCTCGCGGTCGCCCAGGCGGTCAGCCAGCTGATGACCGGCAGCGTCCAGCGCCTGATCCTCAGCCGCCCCGCGGTCGAGGCGGGCGAGCGGCTCGGATTCCTGCCCGGGGACATGAAAGAGAAGGTCGATCCCTATTTGCGTCCGCTCTACGACGCCTTGTACGATTGCATGCCCCCCGAACAGGTCGAGCGGCGCATCGCCAGCGGCGAGATCGAGATCGCGCCGATAGCATTCATGCGCGGGCGCACGCTGGCCGACGCCTTCGTGATCCTCGACGAGGCGCAGAACACCACGCCCGCGCAGATGAAGATGTTCCTCACCCGGTTCGGCCAGAACAGCCGGATGGTGGTCTGCGGCGACCCGCGCCAAGTCGACATACCCGGCGGCGATGCGATGAGCGGGCTCAAGGACGCGGTCGAGCGGCTTGAGGGAGTCGAAGGCCTCGCCACGATCCGCTTCACCCGCGCCGACGTGGTCCGTCACCCGATCGTCGGGCGGATCGTCGAGGCCTATGAGGGCGATGGCGCGTGATCGTCGTCCAGATATGACCGCCCCAACACTCGAACTCGACGTCGATCCTGTGTGGGGCGATTCAACCGACTGGGAGGCGCTGGCCACGCACGCAGCGCAAGTTGCCGCGTGCGTCGCACCCGAGTTGGCCCATGCGAATCTCTTGGTCAGCGTGGTGCTGGGCGACGACGCCGAGGTGCAGACGCTGAACAAGCAGTGGCGCGCGAAGGACAAGCCGACCAACGTGCTCTCGTTTCCGATGCTCAGCCGCGAGGAAGTGTTCCACGCCGCGCTGAACGAAGACCACGAAGGCATGCTCGGCGACCTGATCCTCGCCCACGGGATCTGCGCGCGCGAGGCGGCGGACAAGGGCATCGCGGTGCCCGACCACGCCGCACACCTGATCGTCCACGGCTTACTCCACCTCGCCGGGCACGATCACGAGTCTGGCGAGGCCGCGGCGCAGGCGATGGAGGCGCTCGAAACGAAGGCCCTTGCGCTGATGGGCATTGCGGACCCATATTGCGCCGCAGCATGAAAGGGAGTTTCTGAGCCATGGCCTCTTCGGCCGGGCCGGAAGGCGAGCGCCGATCCGGAGAAAGCGACAGTAGCAGCGTCCTGTGGCGTGCGTTCAAGGCCGCGCTGTTCGGGCGTAGCGACGGCGACCAGTCGCTGCGCGCGCAGCTCGAGGAAGCGATCGACGAGCACGAGGACGATCCGGGCGATGCCAAGGGCGACCTATCCCCGATCGAACGACAGATGGTCCGAAACCTGCTTCACTTCAGCGAGCACGATGCCGACGACGTGGCGATCCCCCGCGGCGAGATCATCGCGATTCCTGCGTCCGCCAGCTTCGACGAGCTGGTCGCCACGTTCGCCGAGCACGGCCACAGCCGGATGCCGGTCTACGGCGATTCGCTCGACGAGATCGTCGGCATGATCCACATCAAGGACGTGTTTCCGATCATCGCTGCCAACAAGCCCAAGCCCAAGGACTGGAGCGCGCTGCTGCGCCAGCCGCTGTTCGTCCCCCAAGCGCGCGGTGCGCTCGACGTGCTGGCCGATATGCGCGCTAGCCGCATCCACCTCGCCGTGGTGGTCGACGAATACTCGGGCACCGACGGGATCGTGACGATCGAGGATCTGGTCGAGGAGATCGTCGGCGACATCGAAGACGAGCACGACGATGCTCCGCAAAAGCTTCTCGTCCGCCTGTCCGATCTCGAATGGGACGCCGATGCCCGCGCCGAGCTCGACGACGTGGCGATCGAGGTCGATCCCCGGCTGGCCGAAGTCGACGAGGATATCGACACCATCGGCGGGTTGGCGGTAGTTCTTGCCGGTCAGGTGCCACCGGTCGGTAGCATCCTCAATCACCCGAGCGGCTGGCGGCTCGAAGTCACCGCAGGGGACGAGCGTCGGGTTGATCGCCTGCGCCTCCACGCCCCGCGCAACCCCGAACTGAGCGCCTGAGAGTTTCGTCCTGCCGATGCGCCGCCTTCCGCCCCTGCGTTCGCTCGAAGCTTTCGTGCGCGTTGTCCGGCTCGGCTCGGCCAAGGCCGCTGCGACCGAACTGGGGCTGACCCCGTCGGCGCTATCGCGCCGGATCAGCCAGCTCGAGATCTTCGTCGGCAAGAAGCTGTTCGCGCGCCAGCACCAGCAGATGAAGCTCAACGACGCCGGCGAGGCGTTCTACGACGCAGTCGCCCCGGTGCTCGAGGAACTTGCCGACAAGATCGCCGGCCAGATGGACGACAGCCGAATCCTGCGGTTGCGGCTGGGTGTGCCGCCGCTGTTCGGCAGCCAGCGGCTGTTCCCGCGCCTGCCCGAGCTGCGCCGGATGTACCCGCTGCTCCATATCGACATCGATTCGATGGGTCATGCCGAGCAAAAGCTGGGCGACACCATCGACGCCGCAATCGTGCTCAGCGAACAACCCGACCCGGCATTCCACGCGGTGCGGCTGGACCATAACCGGGTCTATGCGATCACCTCGCAGGCGCTGGCGGCAGAAATCGGGCCGGAACCCGACGTCGCGCGGCTGTCGGGCCAGACGTTCATGATCCACACCGATCTTCCCGCCAGCTTCGAGGCGTGGAAGCAGGCGATGGACCTCGAGGCGCTGGAGCCCGCGGCTATCGATCACTACGATTCAGGCCAGCTGATCCTCGAAGCCGCGGCGCAAGGTCTGGGCATCGCGATCATGCACGACGACCACTTCACCCGCGCCCACGATGACCGTTTAGCGCGGCTGTTCGATATCGAGGTGGCGAGCCCCTACAGCTACTGGTTCGTCTGCCGCCCCCGCGCGCTGGAAACGCGGGCGGTGCGGCTGTTTCATGACTGGCTGGTCAAGGCGGGGCTCTAGAGCCAAGGTTTAGTGGCTGGGATCGACGCCCGGAGCGCAGTCGAGCGCTTGCGCGGGAGTGCCCAGCACCGCCTTGCGCAGTTCCAGAGAACGCCTGAGCAGCGGCATGTCAGTTTCGAGGAAGGCCTGTGGGGACATCCCAAGAAAATCGTGTGAATCGCGGATAAAGTGAGAATAGTCGGTATAGGCGAGGTCGATCGCAGTCGAACCGCCACCGCGACCGGTGGCGCGCAGCGCATGAAGCGAACGGAGAAACCGCGCCCGCCGCAACAGCAGTTTGGGCGGGAAGCCGAATGCACGAAGCGCAAGCCTTTCGAGCCGCCGGACATGCAGCACGGTGCTTTGGGTGAGTGCATCCACGGTTTCGATCGCGGGATCGACCAGCGCGGCCTCGATCCGCGCGATAGCCTTATCGGCGGCCGATGGCGGGCGTAGCACGCGACGGAACAGCGCGTTGAACAGGCATGGCACGGCGTCGTCGTGAGGAGTCTTGCGAAACTCATCGCGGATCGCGGCGGGCGTCATGATGCCGAGAGCTGGCGCCTCGTCGATGCGATCCGCCCAATCGCATGCCGGAGCTGCGAATAACCGAAGCCAGCCGCGCGGTCGGATTCCCGCGCCGATCAAGATTCCGGCTTGCGATTCCGACCATGTCACCAAGCTGCTTGGCCCGAATAGAGATACGGGAGGAGGGGAAAGCCATTTCCCGTTGCCCGATCGGACGCGCCACTCGCTGTCCTCGGTCAACACAATCCGCAAGCTCGCCCAGGCGGGTTCGAACGCACCACGATGAGGCTCTCGATCGTTCTCGCCGACCACGTAGAGGTGATAGCCGCTGATGTAAGGTGCCAGATCGTCCGGCGCAGGCCACATGATCATGCGCGGCGTCATCGACAGCCGGCAAGGATTGGCGCCTGCGCCTTGCGAAGCGATTGGAACCGGGTGGACTCTCACATGCGACCCTGTGAGTTCTCAGGTTTCAGCCCACCACCGCCTTCACGATCTTGCCGGGGCTGCGCGGCGGCTCGCCCTTGGGGAGCGCGTCGACGTGGTCCATGCCGCTCTCGACCTGGCCCCACACGGTGTACTGCTTGTCGAGAAAGCGCGCGGCGTCGAGGCAGATGAAGAACTGGCTGTTGGCGCTGTTCGGGTCTTGGGTGCGGGCCATCGAGCACACGCCGCGGACGTGCGCTTCAGGGCTGAATTCGGCCTTGAGGTTGGGCTTCTTCGAGCCGCTCATCCCCGTCCCGGTGGGATCGCCGCCCTGCGCCATGAACCCGTCGATCACGCGGTGGAACACCACCCCGTCGTAGAAGCCTTCCTTGGCCAGCTCGGTGATCCGTGCGACGTGGCCGGGGGCCAGATCGGGGCGCAGGCGGATGACCACGTCGCCGCCGCTGCCGTTGCCGTTGTCGAGGGTGAAAGTCAGCGTGTCGTCGGCCATGGGGTTCGATCCTTTCGGGTTGCGCGCGCCGATATAGGGGCTTGCGCGGGGTTGTCACGCCCGCTCGATCACGGCGGTTGCCGCTGTCGCGCGCACGCCCTAAGCCGCAGCCGCAATGGAGCGCGACGCCGACCAGCTTGATCCCCGCGCGGGCGAGCCGCTGCCCGCGAGCGACGCCGCGCGCCTTGCCGAAAGCCTCGACGCGCACGAGAACACGCTCAAGCCCGACTTCGTCCGCCGCGTGGCCGACGCGCTCGACAGCGGCGATCGCGACGCCGCCTATCGCCTGGTCGAGCCGCTCCACCCCGCCGACATCGCGGACTTGTTCGAATTGCTCGACGAGGACGAGCGGCCGCGGCTTGCGCTCGCGATCTCCGACCTGATGGGCGGCGAGGTACTCGCCGAACTCAACGACCACGTCCGCGAGCTGCTGGTCGAGGCGCTGCCCGCCGGAACCGTCGCCGATTTCGCCGAGCAGATGGAGACCGACGACGCGGTCGCGCTGATCGAGGATCTCGACAAGGACGATCAGGCCGCGGTTCTCGCCGAGATGGAGCCCGAGGACCGCGCCGCAATCGAAAGCGCGCTGGCTTATCCCGAGGAGAGCGCCGGGCGGCTGATGAGCCGCGACCTGATCGCGGTGCCGGAGCACCTGACCGTGGGCGGGCTAATCGATTACTTGCGCGAAAACGCCGCGCTGACCGACGAATTCTGGGAAGTGTTCATCGTCGATCCGCACCACCGCCCGCTGGGCACGTGCAAGCTCAGCTGGATCCTGCGCACCCCGCGCGGGGTCGCGCTGACCGACGTGATGAAGCGCGACCAGACGCTGATCCCGGTCGCGATGGACCAGGAAGAGGTCGCGCTGCGCTTTCAGAAGTACGCGCTGATTTCGGCCGCGGTGGTCGATAACGCGGGCCGGCTGGTTGGTCAGATCACCGTCGACGACATCGTCCACATCATCCAGGAGGAAGCGGGCGAGGACGTGCTGCTGCTGTCGGGCGCGGGCGAAGGCGACATCAACGAGCCGATCCGCGATACCTATGTCAGCCGGGTGCGCTGGCTGATCGCCAATCTCGTCACCGCGCTGCTCGGCACCAGCATCATCGCCAGCTTCGGCGGCGCGATCGAGCAGCTGGTGGCGCTCGCCGCGCTCTCGCCGATGGTTGCCTCGATCGGTGGCAATGCTGGCACCCAGACGATGGCGGTCACGGTCCGCGCGCTCGCCACCAACCAACTGACCCGCTCCAACACCGGGCGCATCCTGTGGCGCGAACTGCGCGTGGCCGTGCTCAACGGCAGCACGGTCGCCGCGCTGATCGGAATCGCCACCGCGCTGTTCTTCCAAAACCCGCTGCTGGGCGGGGTGATCGCCTCGGCGGTGATCATCAATATTATCACCGCAGGGCTCGCCGGGGTGATCGTGCCCGTGCTGTTCGACCGGCTCGATCAGGATCCGGCGGTGGCCTCGTCGGTGTTCGTCACCATGATCACCGATTCGATGGGCTTCTTCGTGTTCCTCGGGCTGGCGGTGGCCAGCGGCCTCGTCGCGTGAAGCCGGGCTGATGCCGCTGCATATGACCAAGGTAGCGTACCAGGCGCAGTCGCTCGAAGAGATGCACGGCTGGTTCGCGAGCCGCGGCGAGATCGCGCGGCTGACCACGCGCTATCTCCCCAAGCGCCATGCCGAGCTGATCGGCGGCTCGTTGTTCTGGATCTACAAGCACCAGCTCGTCGCGCGCTCGCCGATCCTCGGGTTCGAACCCAGCGAGGACGGACGCACCCACATCCTGATTTCCACCCGGCTGATCGACGTTTACCCGCTACCCCGCCGCGCCCACCAAGGCTGGCGCTATCTGGCCGACGCGGATGCGCCGCGCGATCTGGGCGAGGGAGAAGATCCGGGCGAGATCATGCCCGGCAAGCTGGCCGGCGAACTGGCAAAGCTTGGGTTGGTTTAAGTTTTGGGGGGAGAGTTCCGGGGAGGCGGAGCCGTTGGAGACCGGGGGGGGCGGCTCCGCCTCTAAGGAAGACTTCTTGGGTAACCGTTACTATGCAGGGGCCGTGCCAAGTCGTGTAAACGGCTGAATTCAAGGTTTCTACCTTCATAGCTCGCAAGTCTGCATCGGACCGGTGTAAACTCTACCGACAGGTCGCTGCCGGTTCATTGCAAGACTTTCCGCTTGGCAACGTCGAACCTCCGCCCCATGCCGAAAACTATGACGCCAGAAGACGAATACGCCGAGCACGACGAGGCTCCGCCCGCCACCCCCGCGGCCACCGTGGTCATCTTCCGCAACGATCCCGATGGCGGCGCGCCGCAACTGCTGATGGTCGAGCGCTCGGCCAGCATGAATTTCGCCGGCGGCGCCGCGGTGTTTCCCGGCGGCCGGGTCGACGATGCCGACCGCGACCTCGCCGCTACGCTCGCCGCGCCGAATGCCGATGACGAAACGATCGCCGATCTGGCCGGACGCGTCGCCGCGGTGCGCGAGACGATCGAGGAAACCGGTCTGGTGGTGGGGATCGATCGCGCGGTCGATCACGCCGAGGCGCTCGCCGCGCGCGCGCTGTTGTGCGAACAGGGGGCTCTCGCTCCGGTGCTCGAGCGGCACGGCTGGTCGCTGCGACTGGGCGACCTCACCTATTTCGCGCGGTGGCGGCCCAAGCACCGCCACATGCGCGTGTTCGACACGCGCTTTTTCCTCGCCGATCTCGGCACCGGCGCGGTCGATCTGCTGGTCGACGATACCGAGAACACCCACTTGTTCTGGGCCAGCGCCGCCAGGGCGCTGGAACTGGCGGATACCGGCAAGATCAAGATCATCTTCCCCACTCGCCGCAACCTCGAACGGTTGGCGGGCTTCGCTAACTTCCCCGATGCCCGCGCGCAGGCCGAGGCGATCCCGGCGCGGATGCTTACTCCGTTTGTCGAACAGCGCGACGGCGTTCCCTGGCTGTGCATACCCGCCGACGCGGGTTATCCGGTGACCGGCGAGCCCCTGGACAGCGTTACCCGCAGCTAGATGCCGTAATGGGCCGGCGTCACAAGAGTAGCCAAGTTGGTTGGCTGTCCCTCAGAATGATGGTGTTGAAACGGGGTCCGAGCGATCGGCCCCAAGCATCATGAGAGGAACAGCCATGGATTATTATGCCGGTATCG
>JAUYQH010000189.1 GCA_030697365.1 Novosphingobium sp.
CGTTAAGCCAAAGCCGGAGCTGCCCCCGCAACTGTAAGCGGTGAGCCGCTGTCCAAAAATGTCACTGAGACCTGACACGGTTTCGGGAAGGCCGGACAGCAGCATCGACCCGTGAGCCAGGAGACCTGCCTCGACAACATACACGTCCTCGGGCGGGGTGTCCCGGTGGTGCGGTTGCGATTCCGCGCGCACTGTGCTGTTCGGAGTCCAGACGTGTCACTTTGGCCTTTTGCCCCCAACTTTTGGGGTTAAGCCATGTCTTCTTCGATAACGTCTTCATCTACAACTTCTGTTTCCGAAATCGCTGTTGCCACGCTCGGCACGCCGCGCATCGGGCCGCGCCGTGAACTGAAACTGGCGCTGGAAAATTTCTGGTCCGGCGCGTCGGATGAGAAGGCCCTGCTCGAGACCGCGGCCGGCCTTCGCGCCGCCAACTGGGCGCGCCAGAAACAACTCGGCGTCACCGTGATCCCGTCGAACGACTTTTCATTCTATGATCAGGTGCTCGACACCAGCGTCATGGTCGGCGCCATTCCGGAGATCTACGGCTGGAAAGGCGGGGCGGTATCGCTCGCGACCTATTTCGCGATGGCGCGCGGATCGGAAAAAACACACGACGACGCCTGTGCTCACGGTCACCGTCATGGTCACGGCGTGCCGGCACAGGAAATGACAAAATGGTTCGACACCAATTATCACTACATGGTGCCGGAACTGCGCGAGGATCAGGCTTTCGCGCTGGCCTCGCGCAAGCCGATCGAGGAATACCGGGAAGCCAGGGCGCAGGGTTACCAGACCCGCCCGGTGCTGATCGGACCGGTCACGTTTCTAAAACTCGCCAAGAGCAACGGCGCCGGCTTCGACCCGCTGTCGCTGCTGGACCGGCTGCAGCCGGTCTATGTCGAGGTCCTTCGTGAGCTCGCCGCCAGCGGCGCGGAATGGGTGCAGCTCGACGAGCCGTGCCTCGTGCTCGACCTCGATACGGCGGCCCGCGATGCGTTGCGCCATGCTTACGCAACCTTTGCGGAGACGTTGCCTCAGCTAAAGATCATGTTGACGACTTATTTCGGCGGCCTCGGCGACAACCTCAATACCGCGATGGCGCTCCCGGTCGCCGGGCTTCACGTCGATCTCGTTCGTTCGCCGCACCAGATCGAGGACATCCTGAAGAAGGCCCCGAAGGGACTGGTGCTGTCGCTCGGCATCATTGACGGCCGCAACATCTGGCGGGCCAATTTACCCGCCATGCTCGACCGGCTTGAGCCTGTTGTCGCCGGGCGGGGCGCCGGCCAGATTCAGATCGCGCCGTCCTGTTCGCTGCTTCATGTCCCGATCGATCTCGATCAGGAGACCGATCTCGATCCCGATCTGAAGGCATGGCTCGCTTTTTCGGTTCAGAAGATGAGCGAGCTTGCAGCCCTCGGCAAGGCGCTGACGGACGGCCGGGAATCGGTAAAGGACGTCCTGGCCGCGTCGGCCGCCGCCGCGGCGGCACGCCGGGCGTCGCCCAAGGTGCACGACGCCGCCGTGACGGAACGGATCGCAACGCTCAACCCGGCACTGGGCCAACGGGACAGCGCCTTCGCCGAGCGCGCCAAAATCCAGCACGAGCGTTTTAACCTGCCGCGCTTTCCGACCACGACCATCGGCTCATTCCCGCAGACCGCCGATGTCCGCAATGCCCGTGCCGCCCATGCAAGGGGCGCGCTCAGCGATGCCGCCTACAAGATGTTCCTGCAGAACCAGACCGCGCGCACCGTGCGCTGGCAGGAAAATATCGGGCTCGACGTGCTGGTGCATGGCGAGTTCGAACGCAACGACATGGTGCAGTATTTTGGCGAGCAGCTTGCCGGCTTCGCCTTCACCCAGCATGGCTGGGTGCAATCCTATGGCTCGCGCTGCGTCCGCCCGCCGGTGCTGTTCGGCGATGTTTCGCGGCCGCAGCCGATGGCGGTGGAATGGTGGCAATATGCGCAGTCCCTCACGCAACGGCCGATGAAGGCGATGCTCACGGGGCCGGTGACCATCCTCAACTGGTCGTTCGTGCGCGACGATATTCCGCGCAGCGCCGCATGCCGCCAGATCGCGCTCGCGATCCGCGACGAGGTCATCGATCTCGAAGCCGCCGGCGCCGGCATGATCCAGATCGACGAGGCGGCGCTGCGGGAGGGATTGCCGCTGCGCCAATCGGAATGGCAGGCCTATCTCGACTGGGCGGTCGAGAGCTTTCGCATCTGCTCCTCCGGCGTGGGCGACGAGACCCAGATCCACACCCACATGTGTTACTCGGAGTTCAACGACATCATCGACGCGATCGGCGCCATGGACGCCGATGTCATCTCGATCGAGACCTCCCGCTCCAAAATGGAATTGCTCGATGCCTTCAGGAGCTATCGTTACCCCAACGAGATCGGCCCCGGCGTCTACGACATCCATTCGCCGCGCGTTCCCGAAATCGGCGAGATGACCGAACTGCTGAAACTGGCGAGGCAGCGGCTTTCCGACGCGCAGCTCTGGATCAATCCCGACTGCGGATTGAAGACCCGCAAATGGGAGGAAGTCCGGCCGGCGCTGGCCAACATGGTCGCCGCCGCCCGCGAAATGCGGACGCTGCCTTGAGCCATGGCCGCGATGGCGCAATGACGGTGATGCCTGAACATCCAGAAGCGGCGTTGGCCGATCTGCGCAGTATCGGAGCGCATCCGGATCACTGGTATCCGGTCGCATGGTCGCGCGAACTGAAAGCCGGCAAGACCTTCGCCACCGGCTTCGCCGGCGAGCCGATCGTGCTGGTGCGCGCCCTGGACGGTCCGGTGTTCGCGCTGGAAGACCGCTGCGCGCACCGGCAGGTGCCGCTGTCGAAAGGCGTCGTCGATGGCTGCAGCATCCGGTGCTGCTATCACGGCTGGCGCTACGATGATTCCGGCCGCTGCATCGACGTGCCCTATCTCGGCAAGGGCAAACTGCCGAACGGGGTGCGGTGCTATCCCTGCTTCGAGCGCGACGGGATCATATTCGTGTGGCCGGGCCTGGCGCCGACAGCCGATCCGCCCGAACGCATCGGCGCCGCGGCAGACCCCGCCTACAGGACGCGCAGGTTCGGAAAAGTCGTGCAGTGCCACTACACCTTCATGCATGAGAACCTGATGGATATGAACCATCAGGTCCTGCACCGGCGGACCACCGGCAAAGTCGCGCCGCGCTATCTCGGCAGCCGCTCCGGCCGTGGCTGGATCGAAGTGGATTACAGCTTTTCGCGTCCCGACCAGAAGCCGCC
The DNA here is from genome assembly GCA_030697365.1 of Novosphingobium sp. Classification (GTDB taxonomy): domain Bacteria; phylum Pseudomonadota; class Alphaproteobacteria; order Sphingomonadales; family Sphingomonadaceae; genus Novosphingobium. The sequence goes on from JAUYQH010000189.1 coordinate 3,278, forward strand.
GCTGGGCGAAGCCGTCATCGTCGGCGCCTTGCGCGGTCGCGCCAGGACGGCGCGGGACCTGATGACCGTTCGTACCGAATACCCCTATCAAACCCTGCGGATGTGGACGCGCGGAGAGCAGCCGGTCTTGAGCGTGTGGCTGGGCTACACCCCGGTCGATGCCGCGCAGCACCGTAACCGAACTTTTGTAGTGCTGTCGGTACGCCGGCCGAAGATTCCCGGCCTGCTCGATCTCGCCTGGCCGGTGCTGGCCTGGTTCACCAGCCGGGTGTTCGCGGAAGATTGCGAGATCGTCGAGATGGAGCAGGCCGCCTATGACGCGCAAGGCGCGGACTGGAACAGGGAAGTGTTTCCCCCGATCCGCGAACTGCGGAAACTGTTGCGGGAGTGCGGGGAGCCGAGTTGATGTTTCCCAATCTCGTAGTCCCCGAAGCCGGATAGTGCAATCGGGATAGGGGGGAGCCTTGCGGCCCCTCCCCTCCCACACCACCCGGCATGCGGGTCCGCACCGGGCGGTTCAAGAGGTTGAGGTGTCAGGATGACCCTGCGCTCTCCGATCTATGCCGCGGGCGACGAGCTTCGTCGCTGCCCGAATGGGACACGGTTTCACCGTACCCTTCCTCGAACCGCCCTGCTTGCGCAGGCATCTGACGCAATGCTCGCCACATCGGCATGGTCTTGAACACTCCCTCTCGTTCGGCCCTTCGCCGGCGGGACGGCTTCGCAGCCTTCCCACCGACTACTACGACCTCGGCTGACTTCTCGCTCCGCCGGCCTTGCAGCCGACGTCGCCCTTTCAGGCACAAGGCGAGATCTCCCCAGGTAAGAACGCACTCCTTCACTGCACGGCCGCCGGATCTACGCCGCTTCCCATCGATCACGAGAGCTTCGCGGTTCTTGGCCCGCTCGCCCTGGTCGGCAACGCCT
>JAUYQH010000014.1 GCA_030697365.1 Novosphingobium sp.
CAGGCATCATCTCAATCACAAGCCCGCCGGCACGTGGATAGATTCCTTCGATGCAGACGGCCGGCCCTTCGCTGACAAGATTCCCACGTCCACGCTCTATCATATCTTCCTGGCATTCGCAGAAGTACTGCGCATCGGTGCACGAGCCTAGCTCAGCCCACTTGGCCTTATCCTGCAGGCCAAGGCCGCAGCAGCGCGGGATGAACGGCTCCACTCTCTGACCGCCGGTCAAACGCTGGCGATCCGTAGGGATCGTCCTCTGCAGCTAAGCGCCAACGTTCGAGGAAGATGCGTGTTTCTGCGGCCAAACGCTTTCTACTTTCAATCGTCGCATCGTCTGGACCGCGAGATTGGCTTTCGTGATGAACCAGGATCGCGTCACCGCGATACATGGTGCGATACCCCTGAGCACTGAGTCGCAGGCAAAAATCGATGTCGTTAAGCGCGACGGGGAATGCCGCCTGGTCTAGACCGCCAATTGCATTGTAGAGTTCGCGGCGAACGGCAAGACAGGCTCCAGTAACCGCCGCGCGTCTGCCCGGAAGCGCGATACGAGCATTGATTGCCGCCCTTCCAGGAGGCATGCCTTTCCATAGGTGCCCGCACACTCCGCCAAGCCCAAGCATCACGCCGGCATGCTGAATATCACCATTGGGATAGATGAGACGCGCTCCGACGGCACCAACGCCTGGCTCAAGCACCGATGCGATCATCCGATGCAGCCACCCTGATTCTATAGGTTCGATGTCGTCGTTCAGAAGTAGCAGCACTTCGCCCGATGAGCGTTTCACACCCGAATCGATCAGACGGGGAAAGTTGAAGCTTCCGCGATCCTCGACCAAGACGATATCCAACCTCCGGCCCGCCTTTGCGAGCACTTGGTGAAAACGCGGATCTTCGCACCCATTGTCGATGACGATCACTTCAAGATTCGGGTATCCAGTTCGGTCGACGAGGCCGGCAAGACATTTCTCTAACAGGTCGACTTGATATTTTGTTGGAATCAAAACCGAAACACGCGGGATACGCGGTAGGTTAGGTACATCTGGGCGCTCGATCTTGGGCTTGATCGCGATATCTCTTTCAGCGAGCGGGAGGGCGATGCGACGGATGGCGGCGGATCCGAAATGCGTCGAAACCTCCTTGAGCCGGGCCCACGGATTTACGCCCGCACTGTCGCCGGAGCCGCGGAAAAAAACTGGCGGTCCGACAAACGAGGCAACCTTTGCGAAGTCGTCGTCCCACTCCGGCTGCGGCGTGATGTTTCCCTCTTCACGACAGTCACTGTAGATCGCCTGCACATGTTCGAAGCGCGCGAATTCACGACCGACGATGTCCAATGCACACGCGCTAAGCCTGTCTCCCGCCGCGATGACAGCACAACAGTCCCTGCCCTGCGCCACGACAAACTCGGTCGGCGCCGCGCGTTCCCAAACGCGCGCCTGCGACCGCTCCTGTTTTTCTGACGTTGCGGACAGTCGTACTCCGAGAACCTGGCGCGCTAACAGACGCTTCGCCACGCTTGCGATGCGCTTGAGAGGCATGTCTCGCCTAAGAAGACGGCTTGCTCCTGCAGCCATCAGCGCGAATTCCTCCGGCGGCTGCAAGCGTCTCAGTCGCAACATACTAAATCGCCGTCGGTAGGGCCACGGCGACACGAGCAGCGCCACAAGAAAGCTCTCGCCGCCATGTAAGAAGAGCCGCGTGCTATCCTGGGCTGACAATACGATGAGGGGATCCGCGGAGGATGATAGCCGAACCTCGACACTGGAAAGGTCGCCCTCTCCTCTACATTCGAACACCCACCATCCGCCCTTCAGACGATGCTCCCCGTATCGCGCCAAACGCCAGGCAAAATCAGCGATAAATTGCTGGCCGGCCCGGGCAATGCCCTCATCTGACTCCAGCGGCAGTTCAAGCAGGTCGAGGCTCGTTGAAAGCAACGTGCTCTTCCTAGAGGACGTTCGTCGATCGCGGATCGTCACCGGACCAGCGCCCGCCGAACACGACGCCGCATATGGGCTACGATTCGCCGGCCACCTGCGATCGCCAAGGCCGGGCGTGAGAACAATTCCATAGCGAGCATCATTGCGACTTCGCGATACTTCCCGCCCATTATCTGCCGGTCTGCGAGAGCGAGGGTCTCTCCGCGCCTCCATGCCAGAATCTCTGCACGAACACTCTCTGACAGGTCGCTACGCTTCAACCAGCGCGCGGACATGACGCGGTGATCTGCTAGGAATTCCTGCACCACATCGTCGCGATCATTGAGCGTGGCAGAGCCCTCGTGGCGGAGGTAGTTGTATACGAAGGGGTCGACGGCCTTCACTCGTAGGTTGGCGAGCCTGCAGCGAACCAGAAAATCCCGGTCGGCTCCATACCTGTAGTCGACACCAAACCCATCCATAGCCGTCCACACTCGCCTTCGAAACGAATACGCGGCCATATAGGGAACACCCAGCAATCGCTCGAGCGAGAGCGCTCTGTCCTCCTTTGCGGATACCGCGTCCTCAATTTTCTCACCGTCCCTAGCTGCGCTCCACAGGCGGGCGCCCCCGCAAACGAGATCTGCGCGCGGATCGGACGTGAAGGCCCGCGCGATCACTTCAAGAGCGCCCGGTTCCAACCAGTCATCTGACATCAGGAGAGCGATTACGTCGCCATCCGATAGCCCGACCCCGCGATTGACGGCTTCGGTCGCGTTTCTATCCGCCTGAACGTGAAGCACATCGTTGCGACCGAGAAGGCGCTGGACGGTTTCGACGGTGCCATCATCCGATCCGCCATCCACGAGAACAAGTTGTTTGTTGGACCAGGACTGGGACGAGAAGCTGTTGACGGCTCGGGCGACGAACGCATTCGCATTCTTTGTCGGCATGACAATGCTTATGCGCAAAGACAACGGCCTCTCCTAATCTTTGGCTCGAAGTATTTTGACATGCCTGACGGCTAGAGCGAAATCGTCAAGGGTCAGCTACACTCGCTTGTGCGGGGCATGATCAAGGACGCTCTGAACCAGCCTATCGAGCCCGGCGCCGTTAAACAAAAATCCTGGCAACCCAGCGGCAGCGGCGGCATCGAGATCAGCCTGGCGGTCTCCCACAAGGAAACTACCCCCGACATCTATTGGCCATTCCGATATGGCTTTCACGAGCATGCCGGGATTTGGCTTTCGTTCGGGATGATTGGCAGCACGGTAACGTTCGACGATACCGTCTGGGTGATGAGGACAGAAGTAGAAAGCATCAATGTGCGCGCCCCGAGTCGCAAGCTGATGGGACATTTCGGCATGGAAACTCTTAACGTCCTCCTCCGTGTAAAATCCCTTCGCAACGCCTGCCTGATTGCTAACTACAATTACAAAATAGCCAGAATCGTTGAGCGTCCTGACAGCTTCCCGTGCACCGTCGATCCAACGAAGGTCGCCGGGTCGGAAGGTGTAGCCGTCGTCAACATTGAGCACGCCGTCGCGGTCGAGGAACGCGCAAGGACGTCGGCGACGTGTCGCAACCTCGGCACGTGCTTGCGCATAGGTCTCCGGCAAACCCATGTCGAGGAAGTAGCCGTCGAAGACCTCGCCTTCGAGACGACGCTCTGCGACCAACTGCGGAAACACATCCTTCTCCATTGAGGACGGACCTGGGATGATATCGAGAATCCGGCGATCTATGAGATAAACACCGCCATTGATGATCGCAGGACCCGTCGCGGTAACATCCTTCTCCCGGAAAGCTGTGATGAATCGTCCGTCGAACTCGACAGCGCCGAATCGCGCGGCGTCCGGAACGCGGCGCAGCGCGAGTCTGGCAAGGCCTTTCAAAGGCTGGGCCGTAAGCGCCCTCAGATTGAATTCGAACAACGAATCGCCGTTGGCCATCAGGAAGCGGTCCGCCAAACGATCTGCCGCAAGGCGCAGGGCGCCGCCCGTGCCCTGTGGCTCAGGCTCGCAAATTACGCGTATCCGTGCATCACGCACAATTTTTCCGTCATAGGCATCGACCACCTGATTGGCCTTGTGACCTGCGAGCAAGAGGATGTCGTCGAATCCGTGACGCGCTGCCTCCTCGATCAGGACGTCGAGGAAACGGAGGCCGGGCTCGATCATAAGCAGCGGCTTTGGAGTTTGCTGTGCAATGTCGCCTAGTCGCGTCCCCCGCCCTCCAACAAGGAAAACGGCCTGCGTGACTTTATCGCTGACGCTCCCCTTCGGTGGGTTAGAGGTCATGTCGATCGCCCGACGCTCACATAGTTGAACCCGCGGCGTTCCATATCGCTGGGCTGGTAGACGTTGCGGAGGTCCACCACGGTCGGCGTTTTCATGAGTTCCTTCACCCGGTCGAGGTCGAGGGCGCGGAACTGGTCCCACTCGGTGATC
>JAUYQH010000019.1 GCA_030697365.1 Novosphingobium sp.
GAGCCCGCACTGGCCCGCTAAGCGGGCCCTCTGCGCGTTCTGAGCGGCGCTTCGCGACTTCAGCGACGATTATCCTGGCCGGTCCAGCGATCACGCTGCGACCGGCAAAATCTTCAAATCGCGTTGTTCACGGGCAACCATCTAAATTCCGCAGGCGCCAATCTGAAGTGCGCAGAGGTGTCGCTCTTCCGGTGATCGCAGCTGCTCTGTCTCTTGGCGCTCCGCAAGCGTGGGCGCAGGTTAACGAGCTAGACAAGACGGCGCAGGACCAGACTGCAGCCGATCCGGAGGGCAGCACCCAGATTCAGAGCAGCCAGCCGCAGGCGGTCGATCGTTCCGCGGCCGATCAGGGCGTCGATCAGAGCCAGATCGTTGTCACCGGCACGATCCTGCGCGGCGCGCCGCCGGTCGGCTCCAACCTGATCAGCATCGGTGAGGACCGAATCCAAACGCAGGGCGCAACCACGGCCAACGAATTGCTGGCGACGGTGCCGCAAGTCAGCAACCTGTTCAACAACGTGCCCGCCTCGCGTCTCGCGACGAACGTGAACCAGGTCCAGGTGGTGCGTCCCAACCTGCGTAACCTGGCTCCTGAGACGGCTTCGTCGGCCTCGACCCTGGTGTTGTTCGACGGCCACCGCATCGCCTCGGTCGGCGTAACCCAGAACGCGGTCGATCCCGACCTCATCCCGTCGATTGCAATCGAGCGGGTCGAAGTGGTGACCGACGGCGGATCGGCTACCTACGGTGCCGACGCGGTCGGCGGGGTGATCAACTTTATCACCCGCAAGCGGTTCGATGGATTGCAGGTTCAGGCACGGTACGGCTTTGCCGACGACTACTACCAAGTCGAGGCGGGCGCCATGGCGGGCAAGGATTGGGGCTCCGGTTCGCTATATGCCGCCTACAACTATCAGCACAACGACGCGATCTTTGGCCGCGACCGCGACTTCATCCGCGACGTCGATTTCCTCTCGTCTGACCTGACCCCGCGCGGCCGGTCGTGCACGCCTGGCAACGTGCAGTTCAACGTCAGCAACGTCCCGACCTCGTTCGCGCTCAATGCAGCCGGCGCGCCATTGGCGACCGTCGGCAGCTTCAACGCCTGCGATCCGACCGACGACGTCAGCCGCATCCCGCAGAGTACGCGCCATGGCGCACTCGCCGGGCTGCACCAGGAACTGGCCGACTGGCTCACGGTCGATCTGCGCGCCTTCTATGGCGAGCGTTCATCGATATCGCTGTCGCCTTTCCGCGGCAGCGTCTCTGTCACCGGCGGTTCGAGTGCCGCAAACCCGAGGCAGGCATTCTACACGCCCGTGCCGGGCCAGAACCAGACGATCAACCAGACGGTGTTCTTCACCCTGGCGCCGCTGCTTGGTGTGAACAGCGCGAAATCCACCAGCGAGTTTCAGGAGTGGGGTGCGAACGCCGAGTTCCGGGCCGACCTCAACGACAACTGGAGCCTGCGGACGCTGTTCAACTACAGCCGCAGCAACAGCGAATACAGCATCAACCAGATCAGTCCCGCGCTCGCGACGCAGTTCGGGCGAGCCACGACGCCAGCTACCGCGATTAACTTCTACAACCCCGGTGCAGGGGTGAACGATCTGGCAAACATCCAGCAGCTCATCAACAATGAGGACGCAGGTCAGGGCAAGGAAAGCCTGTTCAATGCCCGCAGCATTCTGGATGGTGCCCTGTTCACCCTGCCGGGCGGCGACGTCAAACTGGCTGTCGGCTATGAGTACATGCACGATGGCTTCCAGCAGCGATTCCTGAATACCGGGCCCATCGGCACCGTCCTCACGCGACCTTTCCGGCCTTATTCCCGGCGGGTCCACTCGGCGTTCGCGGAGGTTCAGGTGCCAATCGTCGGCGCCGGCAACCGGATGGGCTTCATTCACTCGCTGACGCTGGCTGGCTCGATCCGCCACGACGACTTCAGCGATGTCGGCAGCACAACCAACCCGAAGATCGGCGTGAATTTCAAGCCGGTGTCCTGGCTCGGCTTCCGCGGCAACTACAGTACGTCGTTCAACGCCCCGGCCCCGATCGATCAGCTCAACGCGGCGCAGACGACCTCGGCCTTCAGCCTGACCAACGCACCGTTCGTCCGTCCCGGCGACGTCCCTTCCGTTATCGGACTGGTCTCGCTCAGGGGGGCGCTTCCGGGAGGGCTGGAGCCACAGACGGCGAAGACCTACTCATTCGGCGTCGACATCGATCCGCCGTTCATCGAGGGGCTGCGCGCCAGCGCCAACTACTACAACGTCAAGTTCAAGAACATCATCCGCCAACCTTCACCCAACACCTCTATCTACACGAACTTTCCGGGGCTGATTACGTCGGACCCGGCAGGGCTCACGCTTGGCCAGATCACCGACTTCCTGAACGCCGGTGGCGCAGTGGATGTGGCAACGACACTTGGCCAGGTCACGCCGCGTTGCGGTCTCCCTAACGGCCGCTGCAACGTGTACGCCATCATCGATTTCCGCACCGGCAACTACGGGACCGTCGAAATCGAAGGCCTCGATTTCTCGGCGAGCTACCGGAGGACCACCGGCTTCGGGGGAATCGATGCCGGCCTGTCCGGCAACTACCTGCTCAGCCGCAAGACGCAGACCGGGATAGGCGCACCGATAATCAATGAGTTCGATGTCGGGCAGAACACCTCACGGCTTCAGCTACAGGCGACCCTTGGCGCGGACGTCGGCACCTTTCGGGCGCAGGCGACCTTGAATCACTCGTCGGGGTTCGAAGTGCTCCGTTGCGATCCGACAACGGTTCCCGCCTGCCGGCCGTCCACGACCGGTGTGCCCACGCAAGCCGGCCTGCCGCAAAGCCGGACCGGTGACTTCAATACCGTCAACCTGTTCTTCAAGTACGAAGTGCCCAGCGAAAGCCAGCTGCTCAGGAACCTGAGCTTCACGCTCAACGTCAACAACGTGTTCGACGAGGATCCCCCGCTGTTCCAGTCGATCGGCGCAAGCTCGCCCGGGTTCATCAACGGCTTCACTCTGGGGCGCCTGGTGCAGTTCGGCGTCCAGAAGAAGTTCTAATGATCTCTCCATCGAGAGACGGTTTCTGGCCCCGGTCGGCACTCAATCCCGCCGGCCGGGCCAGTTTTGTCGACCATGGCCTAGTTTTCAAGACTCCGGCTTCGGGCGACCGAGCCTTTCGAGCAATCAAGATAGCGCCATGGTGGAGTTAACGATGACCAAGGAACAACTGGTGAAGGGTACCAAGCACTCGGGACTGCTATCGCTCGTCGGATGCCTGGTGATGACCGCAGCCGCCACCCAGGCGCAGGCGCCTGCCACGCCCCAAGGTGCGCCGGCGCCTGCTGCTGGAATGCGCGATGCCGCCGTGACTGTCGACTTCGGCCAGACGCGGGGAACACTGCTTAGGACCGAGCGCTACAATAATCTCACTCGAGCGAACCGGTGGCTACCTCAGCGTGACGCCGACGTCCAGTTCTTCAACGAGCAGGGCCTTCACGGCCATATCTACCGCGTGTGGATCATCGTCGAGGAGATCCATGATTTCAAGACCGGGCGCTACAATTACGATGGTATCGACGACTACCTGGCTGACGTCAGCCGGCTGTCCGATGAATTGCTGGTCGTCCTCGACACGCGCGAGTCGATGGGCAAGCTAAGGCGCACGCCCGAGCAGCTCAGGACACCGGTCAAGACGATCCTGCGCTACATCAAGGAGCGTCATTCGCAGGTCAAGTACATCGAGCCGTTCAACGAGCCCGACCACAATCTGCGCGACTTCATGAAGCCGGAGCAGCTCTACGCCTATTACCGCGTCTATAATCAGGCGGTGAACGAAGTGAACCGCGAGCTCAAACCCAAGATTCCGCTGCTGATCGGCGGCCCGGCCACGGGCTCATGCGGCAGCCCCTGGGCGCCGCCGGGACCGAACAACATGGGCTGGATCCCCAAGTTCCTCGACGCCTATGCGGCCGACCGTGATCCCGGCAAGCGGCTCGATTTCCTGTCGTACCATGCCTATGGCTTCTTCAAGAACCAGAGGACCTGTAGCGACTATCAGCCGATCCGGACCGATCCCAGCATATTGGCGGGCCAGCGCGCGCGGACCGACGATGAACTGCGCAAGCGCGGGCTCGACGTGAACATCCCCAGCTTCCTCACCGAGACCGGCGGCTATCCGGGGCCGTCTTACGACAACAAGCAGGACCCCCGGCCGGATTACTTACGGCAGGCCGCGATCATGGCGTCCTACATGTACTGGTACCTGGAAAACCCCAAAGATGTCCCGTTCAACTGGGTGCTTCGCCACTCCCAGGAAGAGCGCAAGGACCAATTGGTAACCCGCGCCCGCAATGGTCAGCGCATAGAAACCAAGGGTGCCGACAACGTCGAGGATTTGCCCACCCGCACATTCACCCCCTACGGCAATCAGATGCTGATGTTCTCCAAGCTGAAGAGGGAGCGCGTCGGGGCTTGGTCGAGCGCGCTTCAGGCCGGCAAGGGCGTCTATGCGCTGGCAACGCGCGACGACAGTGGCGCGGCGGTGATGGTGTGGAACTACCAGCAGGCCGCCGCCCAGCCCTTCCGAGTGGCGATCGACATGGGGCAGCTGCCGGCAAACCTGCGGGGCAAGACACTGCGCCAGCGGATGTACCGGATTGATGACAAAATCAGCAACTACTGGGGTAACCCCGCGACCGCCAACCTGCAGCAGGTGTCGGACGCGGTGGTGAAGCCGGGCGCGCGGCTCAACGTGAGCGTCGATCTTACCGCAAACGCGCTGCAGTTGATCGTGCTCGAGCCGAGCAGATCGTAGTCGAGTTCTCGATGAGAGAGAATTACTGCTAGTAATTATTTCAGGATGGTGTGTGAAATGAAGCGTAAAACCATGAACCTGATTGTCGCCACGTCGCTCGCCAGCGTCCCGTTGGGGACTCTCGCCGCCGCCGCACCCGGCGGCTCGCCGGCCGCGGTCCAGATCCAGCCCGGCAGGCTGCCACTCGTTCGAACGATGGACGAGCGGTTCCAGTCGTTCCAACTCGGCTTTTCGCATCTGACCGGCGGGGACACCTGGGTGTCCTATGACAAGATGACTCCCGAGGCTGTGAAGGAGCGTCAGTACACCGGAGATCTGTCTCCGGTGCGAGAGCCTCGAGCGCCGACAGATCTCTCGAACCGCCGGTTCCGCACTCTGGTCGCGGGACTGGGACCACTCTACATTCGTTACGGCGGCACCACGACCAACACGGTCTATTTCCAGGATAACGAAGAACCGAAGCTCGAGACGGCTCCGGAAGGCTATACGGCGGTGCTCACCCGCAAGCGGTGGCGCGAGGCGCTTGACTTTGCCAGGGCGGTGAATGCCAAGATCTATACCGGTTTCTCCGTAGGGCACGGCGTGCGCGACAAGGCAGGCGTCTGGACGCCCGTTCATGCGAAAGCCTGGCTCGGCTACAACAAATCCATTGGAGGCGAGATCTACGCTGCCGAGTTGTTCAACGAGCCGAACATGGAAGGCCACAGCAACCGGTTAGGGAAGGAATACGACGCCCGAGCTTTCGCCCGGGACTACGCTATCTTTCGCGAGTTCATCGCCAAGGCCGATCCACGGATCAAGCTGGTCGGGCCCAGCGACGTGGAAACCGGCGGGGGATCGATGGAAGGCACCCCGGACACGCGATCCTATCTGACCGCCGAGCCCAAGCCCAGGTTCGACATCCTCTCCTACCACTTCTACCCGGCGATCGCCGAGCGCTGCGCCGGTCCGGACTCGCCGAGGGGGATCAAGCAAGAGAACGCCCTGTCCGAGGACTACCTCGCCCGACAGGACGGACCACTCCTGGCTCGGGTTAAATTACGCGACCAGTTCGCTCCGGGCGCGCGGATCTGGAACACCGAAACCGGCGGCGCAGCGTGCGGCGGCACGCGGTGGCAGACCAGCTTCCTCGATACCTTCCGCTTCATCGACACCCAGGCGCGCGTCGCCAAACTGGGCATGGATGCGATCTTCACCCACGCCATCCTCAGCGGCAGCAACGGAGTGATCGACGAGAAGTCTTTCCTGCCGAACGCCGACTACTGGGCGGCGCTGATGTGGCGGAAGTTGGTGGGCACCCAAGTGCTCGATGCAGGGCAGATTCAGCCCGGACGATTGCACGTCTACGCGCATTGCCTCCGTGGAACTCGGGGAGGCGTAACGGTCATGGCGCTCAATTTGAAGCCCTCGGCAGCCAGCATCAAAATTCCTGGTCCCGCAGAGGTCTATGCGCTCACCTCCCCGCAGCTAACAAGCAAGACCGTCCTGCTCAATGGGAAGCCGTTGATGCTCGGCGAGGGCGACACGCTTCCATCTATCGCGCCAGTCAAGCGGGCAGGCGGGCGTATCAGTTTGGCCGGCCACAGCGTGAACTTCATCGCGCTGCCCAAGGCTCGCAACCCGAACTGTACCTCTCCTTTCTAGGGGGCAGCAGAGTAACAGCGGTAGGGGGGAGCGCAGGAGACGGGTGCAGTGATGAAGTATCTCCTAGCGTTGTTGTCACTGCTCCTGTGGGCTGCTGCCAGTCCAGTGTTCGCGGAACCTGTCCGGCTGCAGTTCGATGCGGCAGACCCTCAGGCACGCTACGCTGCCGAGCGGCTGACTTCGGCGCTTCGCGACAGCAGACATGAGATCGCACGTAAGTGCGGCAAGAGCGATTTTGTGATCACACTGACGCTTGATTCCACCCGACTCAGGCCTGAGGCTTTTGCCACCACGACTGGCAGGCGCTCGCTGACCATCGCCGGTGGGGACGGGCGCGGCTTGATCTATGGCGCGTTGTCGGCCGCCGAGCAGTTGCGCAACGGCGTGGGGCTGAAAGCACTCCGATCCAACACAGAGACAGGGGCGCTTCCATTTCGGGCCATCAAGTTCAACCTTCCGTGGGATTCGTACCGTTCCAGTTCGGCGCTGGACCTGCATTACGACACGGTTCGGGACGTCAAGTTCTGGGAATCGTTCCTCGACATGATGGCGGAAAACCGGTTCAACGCATTGACATTGTGGAACCTTCACCCGTTCCCCTACATGATCCAGGCAAAGAACTTCCCTGAAGCAAGCCGCTTCACGGACGCCGAGATGGCAGAATGGCGCAAGCTGTATCGAGCCATCTTCAGAATGGCGAAAGAGCGCGGCATCGACACTTATGTCGTCAACTGGAACATTCTGGTCAGCCCCGAATTTGCCAAGGCGAACGGGCTAAAGGGAAACAACTTCTGGCCCAATTACAAGGGCGAAGGCGAGACGGGCGATATCGTCAAGCGCTACACGCGCGAGAGCGTCACGCAGATGCTTGAGGAATATCCCGACCTCACCGGCTTCGGCTTCACTCTCGCCGAGCAGATGGGGGGCATGACGCCGGAACAGCGCCAAGCCTGGATCGACGAGACGATCATCGCCGGAATGAAGGGGGCAAGGCGCCCGACCAAGATGATCTTCCGCGCGCCCCTCTCCGCCGACCTCGGCCAAGGCGGGTCGACGAGCGTCGAGACCGAACGCCTTACCCGTAAGGCCATCGAGAAGCTGGGTAACACGTTCGAAGGCCCGATCTGGATGGAGATCAAGTTCAACTGGTCACACGCGCATTCCACGCCCAAGTTGATCAAGACGCACGGCGGACCGCTCAACGACGCCTACTACAACCCTGCGCCTCCCAACTACAAGATCACGTGGATGATCCGCAACGAGGACTTCTACACGCTACGCTGGGGGGTGCCGAGCTTCATCCGCGACCACCTGCGCATGAACGGCGGCCACGAATATGTCGGCGGCTACTTCGTCGGCTCGGAGAACTACATCCCGGCGAGGGACTACTTCACGGTTGCCGGCGGGCCGGTCGACTGGAGCTATGCGTTCGAGCGGCAGTGGCTGTTCTACAAGCTGTGGGGTCGCCTGCTGTATGACCCGGCCACGCCGGATAGCGTGTTCGAGGCGGAGTTCGTCCATCGCTACGGCGAGGCGGCGCGGCCGCTACTGAAAGCCTACGCCGCCGCCTCGTCAACCCAGCTGAACTTCGCCTCGGCGACCGATTTCACCTGGGATTTTACGATCTACGGTGAAGGTATGATGGTGCTCGGGCCCAAGGGCATGCAGCCGATGTCCGTCGAGCAACTGATCGTCCAGAAACCATTGCCGCCCGAGTGGCTCTCGGTGCAGGATTTTGTTGCCAAGCGCCGGGCGGGCGACATGCTGCCCAGTGATGCCATCACGCCGCTCATGCTTGCGGATCGGATGGCCGACGACGGCAGCAAGGCGCTTGGTCTGGTGAAGGCTATTGATTCATCGCGCAATCGCTCACTGATGTACGAAGTCGCCGACGTGAAAATTTGGGCCAACCTCGGCCTCTACTATGCCGAAAAGCTGCGCGGCGCGGTCGCCTTGCAGACCTACCGCTTGGGCGGCCGCCCAGAAGACAAGCAAGCTGCCGTGGCGCACTTGGAAAAGTCGCTAGGCTTTTGGGACGAAGTCGTCGCCATCACCCGCCCGATCTACGCAGACATGCCGCTGGCGCATTACAACCCGCCTGATAATCACCGAAACGACAACAATCTGTTCCATTGGGCGCTGCTCAGGCCTGCGATCGCGGAGGATGTGGACGTAGCAAAGGACGCGAGGACCGCTCATTGACCGGACCGTCCCTCGGGCTAGCACTTCGCGGCTCTAAGACGGCCGAGAGTGCTGCGCGCGGCACCAGCAATCGCCGGGTAGATCAGGGTGCCCGTTGCCTCTGCTTCGGAGAAACAAGCAGCTCTTCGCGAGATAGCCGACGGATGGCGGTTTGCAGCCGCTTTTCCTCGTCATGGATTTCACGCTGGGTCTCCATCGTCGAGACCATGTGCTGCCGCGCCGCCTCTTCGGCGCGCTTTGGATCACGGGCCATGATAGCCTCGAACACCTCGCGATGTTCGGCCAGCTGCCCGTCGCGTTCGCTGCGGTGCTCATAGATGTTCTTACGATTCATATAGACGTTCGACCGCAAGATCGGCTCGAGACTGCGCATGATCTGAAGCAGCATCATGTTGTGAGTGGCGTCGTAAATTGCGAAGTGGAAATCCGCGTCAGACTTGGCGATCGCGTCGACGTCTCCGCTCTCGTGGGCTTCTTCCATCGATATGAAGCACCGCTCGATTGCCTGACGATCCACTTCCGATGCGCGCTTCGCTGCGAGCGCCCCCGCCGTTGATTCCACCATGGAGCGGAACTCCATGCAGTCGAACCGGCCCTGAGGCTCATCAAACAGCATGAGCAAGGGATCGCGGATGGATTTCCCGATGGCATCGCTCACGTAACAGGCGCCATTTGCGTCGGTCATCAGGAGACCCCGCTCTACCAGTTTCTCGAGAGCTTCGCGGAGCGAAGGTCGCGAGACGTCGAGCTTGGCCGATAACTCTCGCTCAGCCAGGAGTCGCTCACCCGGCGGCAGCGCGCCTTCCAGAATGAGCTCCTGCAAGTGCTGAGCGATGGCATCTGCGAGCTTGGCAGGTCTGATCGAGGGTAAGGACATATCAGGCAGCTATAGCGGGTTTGATCGCGATCTGGCAAAAACAAGGATGGTCCGTCACGACGCGCTTAAACGACAAGCATCACCCCCCGACTTCGCACGCCGCAAGTGCTTCGAGCGCCTTCACTAATCCGGAATGATCCCATGCCTTTCCGCCCATTGCGACGCAGGCACTGAACAGCTGTTGGGTTGTCGCCGTGTTCGGCAGCGCGATGCCCAGCGCGCGCGCACTGCTCAGGGCGAGGTTGAGGTCCTTCTGATGGAGCCCGATGCGAAAGCCTGGTTCGAAAGTGCGCTTGATCATGCGTTCGCCATGCACTTCAAGCACCCGGGACGAGGCAAAGCCGCCGAGCAGCGCCTCGCGCACTTTGCCCGGGTTGGCTCCGGCCTTGGCGGCGAAGACCATTGCTTCGGCCACGGCTTCTATGTTCAGAGCGACGACGATCTGGTTGGCTACCTTCGCGACCTGACCATCACCGACGCCCCCGACGTGGGTGATGTACTTACCCATCAACTCGAAGAGTGGCCGGGCCCGCGCGAACACTTCGGGTTCGCCGCCGCACATGATCGTGAGCGATGCCGCGCGGGCGCCGACCTCGCCGCCGGAGACGGGCGCATCGACGTAGTCGCAGCCTAGCGCCCGAATCCGCTCGGCAAAGTTGCGAGTAGCGATCGGATCGATCGAGCTCATGTCCACGACAAGCTTGCCTGCGCTAAGACCTTCAGCCACCCCCGCCGCACCAAACAGTACGGCCTCGACATCGGGCGTGTCGGGAACCATGCTGATGATCACATCGGACTGCTCGGCGATCTCCCGGGCCGACCCGCAGACGAGCGCACCCCGCTCAGCGAATTCGGCTGGATGTGATCCTCGGTTGAGAACAGCGAGGCGGTGACCAGCGGTGAGCAGATGCCCCGCCATTGGCCGCCCCATGATCCCAAGCCCAATGAATCCGATGTTCATCTCAATCTCCGTTGTACTTCAGCTGCCCACCTTGAGGCAGGACGAGAATGGCTCGAATGTCGTTGACGTTTGTGCGCGTGGGGCCCGTGACCACAAGGTCACCAAGCTTTTCGAAGAAGCTACCGCTGTCGTGGGCGCCTAGGTAGGCTTGTGGGTTCAGGCCCAACCGACGCGCGCGCTGAAGGGTGTCCGGCGCGGCGATCGCTCCCGCCGCGCCAAGATTGACGCCGTCTTCGCCGTCAGTATCGGCGGCGATTGCCCAAACATTGGGATGGCCATCCAACTCGCAGGCAAGCGCCAGCATGAACTCGGTATTGCGACCGCCGCGCCCGGCTTGGTCCTGGATCGTTACGGTAGTTTCGCCTCCTGAGATAAAGACTGTTGGTTCGCCAACCTCACAGATTAAGCTCGCCATTTCCTGGGCGACAAGGCGGCTTTCACCCTCGATGGCATCGCCGAGTATCACTGGCCTGATGCCGCTGGCCCGAGCGACTTCGCCGGCTGCTTTCAAGGATGCTTCCGGCACCGCGATGAGTCTAATCTCACTGCTGGTGCCGGGCTCCTGCCGCTTCGCGGGCATGACGAGGAGCTCTGCGACGCTGGCGGGGAGCTTGGGCCCAAGCCTTGCCGGAATGCCGCTCAGATCCATGTCGACATCTGTCGTCGCGGTCGGTCCCGAAGCAATCGCAGTAGGATCATCGCCTGGAATGTCGCTAATTGCGAGGGTGACGACCCGCGCGGGAGCGGCTGCAGCGGCCAGCTTTCCGCCCTTGATTGCCGAGATCCGTCGCCGCACCGCATTCATTGTTCGGATATCCAACCCCGAGGCGAGCAGGAGCTTGTTGGTGATCCGCTTGTCTTCGAGGGTGACGCCATCAACCGGCAAGCTCATGGCGGCGGAGCCGCCGCCCGAGATCAACGCAAGGACTAGATCATCAGCGCCGAGCCCCTGGGCCGCGGACAGGATTTTACGCGCAGCATTAAGCGAGTTGGCATCGGGCAGCGGGTGGCCCGCCTCGAGTACCTGGATCCGCGAACACGTCTGGGCATAGCCGTACGGAGCTACGACCACGCCCGACAGGTCTACGTCCGGCCACGCCGCCTCGACTGCAGCAGCCATTGACCCAGCGGCCTTGCCGGCACCAATCACGACGCACCTTCCCCGCGGTCGTGCGGGCAGAAAAGGCGCCAGCACCTTTGCAGGGTCTGCCGCAGCAATCGCTGCGTCGATCATGCACCGCAGCAAGGCACGTGCGCGGCTATCGGCAGTGTCGGCTCCGCAAGAGGTGACGAGCGCGGGTGAGGAATCTAACAGGGACACACGGCCTCGCATGGTAAGGTTACGAGCGGCACGTGGCTGGCAAACCGGCGGCCCGTCTTTTGGCTAACATTTTTGACCAGAACAGGCAACCAGTCCTAGAGCGGTCGTGGGGCCGGTTGCACGGCGCCTTAGACGGCTCAGTCATCCGGAATAAACGTCTGCCCTGGTCAATCGGTTAAGCAGCGGCTCACCGGTCACAAACCGACGGATGTTATTGCAGATGATGTCGGCAGACCGCCCGGTGCGGTCCGGCACTTGCGGCGTCACATGAGGCGTAATCAGGGTGTTAGGTGCATCCCACAACGGGCTGTCTTGCGGCAATGGCTCAACCTCGAAGGTATCCAGCCCGGCCCCCGCAATGCGGCCATTCTGGAGCGCGCGCACCAGCTCCGCTTCATTCACCACCGGCCCCCGGGCCATATTGACGAGGTATCCCTTGGGTCCAATCAGATCGAGTTCACGCTCGCCGATCAGGTGATGGGTCTTATCGGAAAGCCCCAGAACGAGCACCACGATGTCGCTCTGGTCCAGCAGAGTTTCGAGCCCCTCGCGATCGTCGGCGGCGAACAACTGGTCCACTCCTGGCGGCGGTGGTGCCAGTGTTCGGCGGTAGGCCAAGACCCTCATGCCGAACGCCTTGGCGCGCAGCGCAAGTTCCTGGCCGGTGTTGCCGAGACCGAGGATCCCCATGGTCCGCCCGTAGAGCCCGCGCAGGTCGTCCTGACCAGGCACTCCCCAGCGATGCGCCCGTTGAGCGTCCAGAAACGCCGGATAACGATAGGCCAAAGCGAGGGCGAAGAACATCGCGTGCTCGGCGAGCACCGGGGCCGAACGGCCGGCCGAGCCGGTCACCGTCAGGCCGGGTCGGAACGCCTCGGGCCTTGCCGCCCGGTTAAGCCCAGCGTGGTCGATATGAATCCAGCGCAAGTTCGGGGCTCCGAGAATCCGCTCGTCCGGATCCTTGGCGAGGATCGCGACATCGGCTCTGCCCAGCGCCTCGGGGAAGCCTGGCGCGTCGGGGCTGTCGAAGCGCATGATCTCGGCCCCATCAAGGGCCTCGGCGACACGGCGCCAGTGATCGCCTTCGTATCGCAGGGTGGTGATCACCGTCAGCGGGTCGATGCCACGCATGATCAGGGCTCGCCGGCCGAAAGCACCAGCACCTCGAAATGTCTGATCGGCGGCAGGTCGAGCCAGGCGTAGTCGTCGTCGGCCGCACCGGGCTCGATCGTCACCCCCGCGACCAGCGCTTTGGCCGCACCGCCGCCGTTGCGGACACCGAGACGCAGGCCGTGTAGCGCAGGCGGCTCCTCGTAAGCGCTGCCACGCTGGCCGGCGTAGTTGACAATGTGCACGATGCGGCAGCCCGAGCTTTCGTCCCTGGCCCGAACGGTGACTTCCAAAGTTCCTGCTCCCGTCAGCTTCACCTCAGGCCGCGAGGCACCGCCGACCAAATGGAGCAACAGTTCGCGGTGATCTGGCAGGCCATCGCGGAAGTAGAGCCATTCCGGCAGCCACGGCAGATAATGGACCCGACCGCACCCGTGACGGCGGGAAAGGACGCCCGGGTTGTCCGTCGCCGGCATCTCGGCAAAGCACAGCTCGGGCGGGCCATATTTGGGCGGTGGCAGCAGCCTTAGCAGCCGCTCAGCATCGTCCTTGGCATCGTGATAGAAATACCAGCCGTCCAGGTGAAGAAGTCGGGTCCTGGGAATATTCAACTCGTCTGCGCCGATCTCAATGTAAGTTTCGAGGCCGTTCTTCGCGAGACTCAGCCGTGTTGCCGGAAAGCTGGCCAACGCAAACCGTTCGCGCCGGCGCCCGCGCTCGTCATAGGCGCCGGTTTCGCCGGTGGCCACCAGCGTTCCGCCCTGCTCCACGAACGCATCGAGCGCCGCCGCCTCGCCATCGCCAAGACAGGCGACGTTGGGCAAGACGATCACATCGTAGGCGGCGAGTTGCTCGGCGATGTCCGCGTCACACATGCGCTCGTCGCTGACGAAGTCAAACGGCACTCGTCCTTCGAGCAGAGCGCGATAGGCGCCGCGGAAGGCGTTGGTCTGCTGCTTTGCGGCGTCAGTCGCGCCAGAATGAAGCTCGGTCGCACGCGAGTGGTAGAGGCCTACCTTGGCGAGTGACCGCGTCGGGCCGAGGTGCTCCTCGTTCGCCTTGTGCCAATGCATGAACGCGCGCACCGCGTCGAGTGGCGCGGCATTGTCCTGCTCGAACAGGCCGAGCAGGTAATAATCGATCTGCCCGCCGGCGGCGATCGTCTGGCCGAACCGGAGCAGGTGGTGCGCGGCCGTCTCCGATGCGTAGCGCCACTGGTAGTCGAGGAAGTTGGTCGAAGCGGTGGCGTAGGCCATCCCCCGGTTCCTGGCCGCGCCCCAGCGGCACAGCTCGCCGGCCTGGTGCGGCCATTCCGGCGCCGGCCGGCCGACCGCGCGCTGCAACTCGAGCCGCATGAAGTCGCAACTGCCGCGGCCATTGCCCATCACCCCGGCGCCCGGCCGCAGCCGCTTGACGGTGTCGTAGATCCGCTGCGAGGCCGCGCGGCTGGTCCGTTTCTTGAACAAGAGGTAATCGGGGTAGGCGGGGTCGGAGAAATCCTCGCGCTCCGGAAGCTCACGGCCGAACATCGCTGCGAAGCCGTCTTGGCAGTTCCGGCAATGGCAGATGCCGCGGTAGTTGTTGCCGTAGTCGTAGGGCTGGTAGCCTGTCATGTTGAAGAACACGCCGTCGAGATCGTAGCGCGGCAGCGATTCCTCGAGGATCTTCAGACCATATTCCTTAGCCCAGCCGCCATTGACGCAGGCTTGATAGGTGCCGTTGTACTCTTGGGGCTTGCCCGCCTTGTTGTGGACGAACCACTCCGGATGGGCCTCGTAGGCGATGCGGGTGCCCTTGGAGAGGTCGTACCGCCCAACGATCTTCAACCCGGCCCGGTGGGCCGCGTGCAACATTTCGCCGGTCAGGTCGCACCCGTGCTCGAGGAACGGGTTACGCGCCTGCAGCGCCAGCTCGGTCGGATACCACGCGTAGATGCCGCCGACGTTGAACGTGACGACCGTGGCGCCGAAGTCCCGGACCTGCCGCGCGAGTGCATCTGGATCGAGTCTGGCGTCGGTCAGCCGCAGGTTCGTCTGAACGATGCGATAGGGCATCTCCCACCATGAGAGGCGATCGTCGGCCACGCTCATCGAGACTCCTTTTGCCGACGGACCTCCCGCTATCTATCGCGCTCGACATTCTTGGTCAATTTTTTTATCCAATATGTCCAGCGTGCCTAGCGCTTCACCAAGGGATAGATTAGAGCGAGCCCCACGCTGCTGCCAAGCTGCACCGCAACGTACCCACGGGCTAGTCGTGGCGAAGGTTTGCAAGCTTGACCACGGCGCCGACACCTGGATCGGTCTGCCCAATGGACCGCCGGCTGGGAGACGCGGGTGAGCTACGTCCGGGAGTTTCAGGTCAATTGGCAGACGGTGCTCGCGACCTTCATCGGGATCGCCACCGGCCAGGCGCTCAGTCACTACACGATGAGCCTGTTCGCGCCCGAACTGATCGCCGCGTTCGGCTGGTCGAAGGCGGAGTTCGCGCTGGTCAGCGCGCTGCCGATCGTTACGGCGATCATCACTCCGCTTGCGGGACGGTTCACCGATCGGTTCGGCGCCCGCCTAGCCGCATCGCTCGGCTTTGTCGCGATCTCGCTCGGCTTTTTCGGCATGAGCGTGATGACTGGCAGCTTGATCCTGTTCTTCGCCATCTGGCTCGGCCAGCACATGTTCGGCGTGATGACCACCTCGCTGGTGTTCACCCGCGTAATCGTCGAGCGGTTCGACAAGGCCCGGGGGAGCGCGCTTTCGGCGCTGATGCTTGGGCCGCCGATCTCGGGCGCCGTGGTCGCGCCAATCCTCGGCTGGGTGATCGCCAGCCAGGGCTGGCGCGCCGGCTTCGTCTTCCTTGCCGTGCTCTCGGCGATGGGCGGGCTGGTCTGCATCGTCTTCATGGGCCGGGCGGCCCGCAAGGCGGGCCAGCCGACGGAAGTCAAAAGCATCAAGCTCAGCCGCGCCGAACTGATGGCGGTGGCCAAGAGCCGGGTCTTCATCCTGATCGTCGCCGGGATGGCGATGATCAATATCGCCCAGCCGTTCGCCGCCTCGCAGCTCAAGCTGGTGGTGCTCGCCAAAGGCGTCGCCGACGATGTCGGCACCTGGATGGTCTCGCTCTACGCGGTCGGGGTGATCATCGGGCGGATCATCTTCGGGGTGCTGCTCGACCGGGTGCCGGCGAACATGGTCGCGCTGGTCGCGCTGTCCCTGCCGGCGATAGGCTTTCTCGTGCTCGCCTCGCCGACCTCCGCGGTGATGCTGCTGGCGGCCGGCATTCTGACCATCGGCATCGCTCAGGGGGCCGAGGGCGACATCGGCGGCTATCTGGTTTCACGCCACTTCGACCTCAAGAACTACGCGCTGATCTTCAGTTTCGTGAAGTCGGCGCTCGACGGCGGCGGCGCGATCGGCGCCCTGCTGCTGAGCTACTCTCTGACTGCCAGCCGCAGCCCCACCGAGCCTGACGGTAGCTACGTCCCGTTCCTGCTGCTGTGCGCCGCCTCAACCATCGTCGGGGCGATCCTGTTCTTCATGACCGGCCGGGACACCACCCATAAAGTCGCGGACGACGCCAAGATCGCGCCCGAAGCGTACTGACGAGGGAGGACGAACCGCAGCCATGTCGCTTGTCATGCCCCCGGTCGATGCCGCAGCGGTCGCCCGCCAGTGCGAAATCGCGGCAGGCCTGCGGGCCATCGTGCCCGATGGCGTGATCTGCACCGAGCGCGAACTGAAGCCCTACGAATCCGACGGGCTGACCGCCTACCGCCAGCCGCCGCTGGTCGTCGTCCTGCCGTGCTCCACCGAGCAGGTCTCGCAAGTGCTCGCGTACTGTCACCGGGAAGGCATCAAGGTCGTACCGCGCGGCGCTGGCACGTCGCTGTCGGGCGGCGCGCTGCCGCTGGCCGACGGGGTTCTGCTCGGTCTGGCGCGGATGAACAAGGTGCTCGAGATCGACTACCTCGACCGGGTCGCGGTGGTGCAGCCGGGGGTGACCAACCTGGCCGTGACCGAGGCCGTGGAAGGCCAGGGCTTCTACTACGCGCCGGACCCGTCGAGCCAGATCGCCTGCACCATCGGTGGCAACGTCGCCGAGAATTCGGGCGGGGTTCACTGCCTCAAGTATGGGCTTACCACCAACAACGTGCTCGGCGTCGAATTGGTTCTGGCCGATGGTGAGATCGTTCGCCTTAGTGGGCGAGAACTCGAGCCCGCAGGCCTCGACCTTCTGGGCGTTGTCGTTGGATCGGAAGGGCTGCTCGGGGTCGTGACCGAAGTGACCGTGCGCATCCTGCCTGTTCCTGAGGCGGCCAGGGCAATCCTGCTGGGATTTCCGACCACCGCATCTGCCGGCGACTGTGTCGCAGAGATCATCGCCGAGGGCATAATTCCCGCGGGCATGGAGATGATGGACAAACCCGCGACCCACGCCGCGGAAGCCTTTGTCCACGCCGGCTACCCGCTTGATGTCGAAGCGCTGCTGATCGTCGAGGTCGACGGGCCGCCGATCGAATGCGACCTCCTGCTCGAGAAGATCGCGGAGATCGCTTCAGCCTACGGCGTCACCACCGCGCGCGTCTCCGCCAACGAGGAGGAGCGCATGACCTTCTGGGCAGGTCGCAAGGCCGCGTTTCCGGCAGTCGGCCGGCTCGCCCCGGACTATTACTGCATGGACGGGACCATCCCGCGCGGGCGGCTTAGCGAAGTATTGGAGCGAATGGCTGGCATGTCCGAGCATTATGGTTTGCAGGTGGCCAACGTGTTTCACGCCGGCGACGGCAACCTCCACCCGCTGATCCTCTACGACGCCAACAAGCCCGGTGAATTGCAGCGAGCCGAGGATTTCGGGGCGGACATCCTGCGCATGTGCGTCGAGGTCGGCGGCGTGCTCACGGGCGAGCACGGGGTCGGAGTCGAAAAGCGCGACCTCATGCCGGTCATGTTCAGCGAGGTCGATCTCGCTCACCAGCAGCGGATCAAGTGCGCTTTCGATCCCGATTTGCGCTTGAACCCCGGCAAGGTGTTTCCGCAACTCCGCCGCTGCGCCGAGCTTGGCCGGATGCACATTCACCATGGGGCGCTCCCTCATCCCGAACTTCCGCGGTTCTGATGATGAAAACGGCCGAAATGCTCCGCCCGACAGACGCAACCCAGCTGGGCGAGATGGTCAGAGATGCCGGCACCCGAACCCTTGTGCTTGAGTGCCGTGGCGGCGGATCCAAGCGCGACATCGGCGCGCCGGATCGAGACACGACACTGGTCGATATGTCTGCGTTCACCGGCATCGTAGACTACGAGCCGAGTGAGCTGGTGTTGACGGTCCGCCCCGCTACGCCGCTGGCAGAGGTTGAATTACTTCTCGCAGAGCATCGCCAGATGCTGGCGTTCGAGCCGTTCGACCATGGCCCGCTGTTCGGCCGTGATGTGGGCACAGCGACGATCGCCGGGGTGGTGGCGGCCGGCGTCGCCGGGTCGCGGCGCGTCTCCGCGGGCGGCGCGCGCGACCATCTTCTGGGGTTTGCTGCCGTCTCGGGCCGGGGAGAGGCATTCAAGGCAGGGGGCAAAGTCGTCAAGAATGTGACCGGCTACGATGTCGCCAAAGTGATTGCCGGCTCCTAGGGGCAACTGGCGCTCATGACCGAGCTATCACTAAAGGTTGTGCCGCGTCCGCGCGTCACGACCACCCTCGTCTTGAGCGGACTCGCCGGCCCTGCCGCGATCGAGGCGATGAGCAAGGCGCTAGGTTCGCGTTGCTCGCCTGCGGCGGCCGCCCACCTGCCGACCACGTTCGGGAGTATCGCAGTGACCGCGATCAGGCTCGAAGGATTCGCTGAATCGGTGGACCTACGAGCAATGCAACTGCGCGAGGTGCTGAGCGACTATACCGAGGCTGTTCCATTGGAGCAGGCAGAAGGCGAGGACATGTGGAACGCCATACGCGAGGTCCGCCCGCTTGCCGATGCCGAAACTCTGTGGCGGGTGCACATCGCGCCCTCGCGCGCTGCGCCGCTCGTCGCTGCACTCTATGAGCTTGGTGCCGAATGGCTTCTCGACTGGGCTGGCGCGTTGATTTGGATCGGCGCACCGGCGGGCGTCGATGTCCGCGCTGTAGTCGGAAGAATGGGCGGGCATGCCATGCTGTTGCGCGCTCCCCTCGCTCTGCGCCAAATCACGCCGGTCCGGCACCCTCAGGCGGCCGGCGTCGCGGCGCTGAGCACCCGGGTTCAGCAGGGGTTCGACCCGGCCGGCATTCTCGACCCCAAGCGCTTTATTTGAATTCCCATGCAGACCAGCTTCACACCCACGCAGCTTCGCGACCCTGACTTCGCTTCCTCCGAGGCGGTCATTCGCAAGTGTGTCCACTGCGGTTTCTGCACCGCGACGTGCCCGACTTACCTGTTGCTCGGCGACGAACTCGCTAGCCCGCGCGGGCGCATCTACCTGATGAAGGAGATGCTCGAAAACGAGCAGGAGCCGACCGCGGAGGTGGTCAAGCACATCGACCGCTGCCTCTCGTGCCTCTCGTGCATGACCACCTGTCCTTCGGGGGTGAACTACATGCATCTGGTCGACCACGCCCGAGCATACATCCAAGACCATTACGAACGACCGCTGCATGACCGGTTGCTGCGTGACCTGATCGCCCGCACGCTGCCTTATCCTAAGCGGTTCCGTGCGGCGCTGCGACTGGCTCGTCTTGGCCGGTTCATGGAAGGTGTGTTCGGTCGCAGTGGGAAGACCCATGCGCTTGCCGCGATGCTGCGCCTCGCGCCGCGCAGAGTGCCGAAGCCGGCGCCGGCGAGGAACGCTCCCGCGGTGGCGGCACGGCGCGGACGGGTCGTGCTGCTTCAGGGCTGCGCCGAGAGCGTGCTGCGGCCGCAGATCCGCGAGGCGACTGTGCGGTTGCTAACTCGAACTGGCTTCGACGTCGATTTTGCGAAGCGCGAGGCCTGCTGTGGTGCACTGAAGTGGCACATGGGCCTTCGTGACGATGGGCTCGCCCAGGCTCGGCACAACGTCGACGTGTGGCGGCGCGAACTCACGCAAGGTCTCGATGGAATCGTGATTACGGCTTCGGGTTGCGGGACGACGATCAAAGACTACGGTTTCATGCTTCGCGACGATCCCGCCTATGCGGAAGATGCTGCCAGGATATCGACCATGGCGGTGGACGTCACCGAACTGTTGTTCAGGAGCGGACTGCCGGCCGCGCGCACCGCACCCGCGCTCGATGTCGCATACCAGGCCCCTTGTTCGATGCAGCACGGGCAAAGCGTTCAGCGAGAGCCAATCGAACTTCTCGCTGCCGCAGGATTTCGCGTGCGCCAGCCTCAAGAGGCACACATCTGCTGCGGGTCGGCGGGAACCTACAATATCTTTCAGCCAGAACTTGCCGGCCAACTCGGCGACCGCAAGGCCGTCAATCTCGATCGGCTGAAAGCCGACGTGATCGCCACCGGCAACATCGGTTGCGCCACACAGATCGAAGGGCGGGCCGCGGCGCCGGTCGTCCACACGGTCGAACTGCTCGACTGGGCTACCGGCGGCCCGTGCCCCGTCGCGCTCGCCGCCGTCCTCACCATTACCAAGGAAGATCCATGCCCAAGCTGAACCTCGATCAGGCCCAAGTTGTCGTTGCCGCAGCGCTTGCCAAAGGCAGCGAGCTCGGCCTCAAGCCGTTGTGCGTCGCCGTTCTCGACCCGGGCGGGCACCTCGTTGCCTTGGCACGTCAAGACGGCGCATCGACGCTTCGGCCGCAGATCGCGGTGGGAAAGGCAGCGAGTGCGCTTGGGCTCGGCATTTCGTCCCGCAAAATCGCTGACATGGCGGCCGAGCGACCCACCTTCGTCGCCAACCTTGCCGCCCTTGCGCCGCAAGGGCTGGTGCCGGCCGCCGGCGGAGTCATCGCAAGCGACGGTAGCGAGATCGTCGGCGCTATCGGGGTCACAGGCGACACCTCAGATAACGATGAGGTCTGCGCGCTCGCCGGCCTCGCAGCGGTGGCGCTCAGCCAGCTTGCCTGAGGAAAGCGATCCCTCGTCGCAAGGTGGTCCCCGGTGCTTGTCTTTCGGTGGCCCAGAAATGCGAAAGCGTATGGAAAGAAGCGGGAGCAAACATGCATCAGTTCAGAGCCGAAATGACGCGGCGTTTTGCGCTGATCGCCCTCAGCGCAGGTAGCGCTGTGTCGGTAGGTGCCCCGGTGATTGGCGCGCCAGCGTCAGCCGGACAGGCGTCTCTCAAACGAGCCGTAGAGGCCTTGCGGGTGGCGATGGTCACGGGAGACGAGAAGGCGTTGAAGATGATGTTGCACGACGAACTGGTGTACATGCATTCGAGCGGAAATATTCAGACCAAAACCAAACTTCTGGGCGATCTCGCCGGAAAAGCAATTTTTTGCTTCGCTAACATACAGGGAGGAAGCCATCGACCTGGTGGCAGGTACCGGCATTGTGACGCAGACGGTAGATCAAGTGAAGAACCTTCCAAATGGGGGAAGTCGCGCCAGTCAGATCAAGGTTCTACAGACGTGGGTCCATTCGGAAGCGAAGTGGCAACTGCTTACGCGCTGCAGCTGCATTATCTACAGCCCGCAAACGGCCCGATCGTGCCCCGTCCCACCTTCGCCGTAATCCTAATATGAGCGAACTGGCTCATTGCAGAGTTGGACTGCCATAGTCGTCAACATAATATCTCACGCTGAGGCTGTACGGGAAACCAGAGTTTTCTTCTTTTGACTTCGCCGCCACCCGCGTTGTGCCGGGCGGCAACTTTTGGGGACACGAGCTCCTTTGATATTGCCAACCGAGGTGTTCAGGTTGTGGGAGGACACTCGAACTCTCGCAGAACCAGCTTGAAGAGCCGCTTATGTCCGCGGCGCGCTGGAGAGTGAAAGGGCGGTGGTTCCCTGAAGGTCCGCGTAGTCGGCGGTTGCCGATCGAGCGGTTTGCTCCCTTGGAAGTCCGCTTACCCGACCTCTCCGCCTTAAACCGGACCGGCAGAATACGGCCCCTAACGCACCGCTCTAGAGCGGCAGCAGAGGCAAGGCAGGCCGCAGAGGTGGTCCTTTGAGACCAGCAATTGCCGTGGGCTCGGCAAAAAGCCGAGACGCCCCACCCGTCTCTGCGATCCATCCTATATTTGGCGGTATAATAGAGGAATTTTTTCTCTGTTAGGAGCGAACATGACGACCCAATCTCATTCCGGCGGTCACACTCCGCCTGAACAACCTCGCCGCACTCAAGCTGTGCGCTTTCGAGAAATCCGCGATGCGATCATGGCGCAGTCCAACCGCATGAAACCGACGCGGGATTGCAGGCCGGCGGGCCGGGAACTGCGATGCGGCCCCTTTCGGATCACATTTTACCCGCCTGGCGCGTGGGGCCCGGGCCGCGGCTACAACCTTAACATTTGGCGGGGGGCCAAGGTCGACGGCGGGCACCTGGTGTCGAGCCAGAAAGTGGCGAACGTCGACTGGGACCAACGGGACAACGTCGATATCCTCACATTCCGCAGCGGCGTTTGGGAGCGCGAGCTTCTCAGCCTTCTGCGCGACGAAGGCAACGTCCTGCCGTTCGGCTGAGTGAAGCATCGGCAGGTTTGCCGGCGCTCTTCCAACGCAAGCGCGAAATTTAACTTTCGGAACGCCAAAAGTAAAATACGGCGAGCATACACGGTTGACGTGATCTAGTCTATACCTCGACGCATCACCGAGAGAACAGATAACTAAAGAATACAGATCGCTGTAAATACCGAACCAGTGGGGATTTAAACTCACATCCACTGGAACACCGAGCCAGCTAGACTTGGTTCAACCCCTGTGAGCGCCACCTTTCAGGAGAGCCATCGTGCCTCAAGCATCAAACACGCCTGCTGTAGGGCGCCCGTCGCGGGCAGCTGTAAACCTCGAACTCCAAGTGCAGTATCGTTGGACATCATCATTGCGCCCCGATCCTGGAAATGCACGCAAGCATTCTCAGCGCCAGCTCGTCCGGCTCAAAGCCGTTGTTGCCGAGTTCGGCTTCACCAACCCGATCCTGATTGACGAGAATTGCAAGGTGATTGCCGGACACGCGCGGCTGCAGGTCGCACAAATGCTCGGTATGAAGACGGTGCCGTGTCTTCAGCTCGATCATCTATCCGCCGGCCAGAAAACCGCCCTCGCCCTGGCTGACAACAAGATCGGCGACATGTCGGACTTCGATCCGCAAGCGTTGGCCACGCAGCTGGCGCAGCTATGCGCAATCGACTTCAACATCGAACTGACGGGGTTCGAGACTGCCGAAGCGGATACGTTGACCGCGGCCTGGCTACGCCGCGAAGACCTGCCGCTCAACTGGGAGCAGCAATGGGAGGCTCTGGCCGGCTAGGCATCAAGCGGTCTTGCGAACGAGCGCGGCGCTTCGGCGTCGCTGCTTGTTCATACACCGAACTGAGGTCGGCGAGCTTGCGGTCTTGCACTGGCAATGCAACTTCGCCGCCGCTTGATTCGGGATGGAAGCTCCTCGCATGACCCGCAAATCTACCAACTCAACTTCGACTGGGCTTTCGGCTCCTCGCAACCCGACACTCGAGCAGGAGCTCTGCCGAGCAATCGAGCACCGCGTGCTCGTCGATCTTCGGTACGACGATGACTTGCAAGCTCGCACGTTTGCGCCGTACGTCGTCTACCGAACTTCTAACGGCAAGGTCTGTGTGTTCGGAATGCAAATCCCCGATCGCGCCGGCCCATCCGACCGCACCGACCCACACAACTTCGAGGTCGGCCGAATCCGGGATGTCTCGCTGTTAGCAACCAGGTTTGAGCGAGATCCGCATTTTGACCTCAGCAACGCGCGTTACCGCAATCGGGTTTGTCCCGTCTGAACTCCTTCGATCGCGCGAGCCGACACTCGGATGAGACGCGCAAATTGCGATTCCGGTCTGCGCACATGGCCTGCAGAGAATCGCGCCCATTGGGGGCGTAGATTGGACTCTGATTTGCTCTCCGCGGACCGGCCGAGAGCCCTCAACGGCGCGGAACTGCGCGCCTTCCAGGAGAAGACAAATCCTTCTATATCAAGTACTTATGTCGTGGCGGAGCGGGAGGGATTCGAACCCTAGTGGAGAGAACCTGACGGTTGAGTCCGATTAGGGATTCCCCCGGATGGGTTGGCATGCGAGTCCGGGGCTATGCGTTCCGGTATCTCCATTGAAGTTTCGCCTTCGGATCACCGCCGCCTGGATGCGTTGGTCCGCGACCGCAACACTCCCCAGAAGCACGTCTGGCGAACCGAGATCGTGCTGCTCAGCGCCGCCCGTATCGGCACGGTCGAGATCATGCGGAGGACGGGCAAGTCGAAGACCTGCGTCTGGCGATGGCAGGAGCGCTTCGCCGCCGAAGGTGTCGACGGCCTGTTGCGCGACAAGACCCGGCCCTCGCGCATTCCTTCGCTCGAAGCGGACGTGGCCGAGCGCGTCGTCGCGCTGACCCTGACCGATCCGCCCGTCGAGGCGACCCACTGGACTGCGGCGATGATGGCGCGCCAGGTCGGGATCAGCCCCAGTTCGGTCCAGCGCATCTGGCGCGCCCACGGCCTGCGGCCGCACCGCGTGCGGCAGTTCAAGCTCTCGAACGATCCGATGTTCGTCGAGAAGCTGCGTGACGTTGTCGGCCTCTACGTCGATCCACCCGCCCACGCGATCGTCCTGTCGTTCGACGAGAAGAGCCAGATCCAGGCGCTCGACCGCACCCAGCCGGGGCTCCCGCTGAAGAAGGGGCGGCTCGGCACCATGACCCAGGACTACAAGCGCAACGGCACGACCACGCTGTTCGCCGCCCTGAACGTGCTCGACGGCACGGTGATCGGCCGCAACATGCAGCGCCATCGCCATCAGGAGTTCATCCGCTTCCTCAATACGATCGAACGCCAGGTTCCCGCGGGCAAGAGCGTCCACGTGATCCTCGACAACTACGCCGCTCACAAGCACCCGAAGGTCCGCCAGTGGCTCGATCGGCACGAGCGCTTCACCTTCCACTTCACGCCGACCTCATGCTCGTGGCTCAACGCCGTCGAAGGCTTCTTCGCCAAACTCACCAAGCGGCGCCTCAAGCGCGGCGCGTTCCACTCGCTGGTCGACCTCCAAGCCGCCATCAACCGCTTCGTCGCCGAGCAAAATGCCAACCCCAAGCCCTTCACATGGACCGCCAATCCAGACCGGATCATCGCCGCCGTCAAACGCGGGCACCAAGTGTTAGATTCGATCCACTAGCTACGATTTTGCGCGGCTGGAAGGTCAATTCCCGCTGCCTCATGAGAACCCCTCCCCCGCGTTTCGTCGAACAGCTCATCCGAGCGGATGTAGCCGAGCAGCACCTCAAGCTTCTTCTGCCGGGACACCTCGAGCATTTTGGGCAGGCTGGTCCCGTGCGCGCCGCCTCGGCCAAAAACCGGGCGCCCAGCGAATGCCGTGCGTCAACATCGCGCAAACAGGCGATCATCAACATGAGAGAGAGCCTAGAACTTGGCTGTCCAGCCCCGCGGAGTCACTCCCCACCGCGGCATTTCACCGCGTTCGTCGCCGATCTCAAAGACTATCCCGAACTTGCCACGCCTCTCACAACTCTGCTTAGCTTGTCGCTTCGCCGCCATCCTTGAGTGCACTGATCCGCTCCGAGCAAACCGCGTGGACCACGCGGCCAAGCTCCTCGACCTGCGCGCCGAGCCATTCGAGCTCGTCCTTGGTGATGCGGTAGTGCTTCGAATAGCGGGCTTTGACGTAGGCTTCCTTGAGCTTCTCAAACCGCGAACGGTCACGCCGCGTGTCGCGCGGCCAGACGTAAGTCAGTCGCGGATCGATCCGCTCGGCCTGCGTGCGCAAGAAACCGAGATTGTGGACGTGAGGGGTGTAGAATGTGCAGACAAGCAGCACACAGTGGTAAAGAAACTCCGTCGTTTGATGGAGGTCGAACGCGGATGGCTTCAGGAAACCCTTCTCAATACCAAGCCTTGAGAGTTCGAACCGCTGCATTGCGATAGGAAACCACTCGTCAAAATATTCGCACGCCATCGCCAGCGCCTGCGCGGGCGTCTTGGGCTTGGGGGTGTGCAGCGGAATGTCGTCGGCCTGGTAAAGCGCTACCCCGTCCTTTGCGACGTCCATGAAGAAGTAGCGGCCGTGCGCGAGCCCGTCGTTCACTTCGCCGAGTGTGTGGACGATGAAATTGACCGGGGTGCGCAGCGCCTTGGTGATCGCCAGCTCGTCGTCGAGGCGCTGCTCGAGCTTGAGCCAGAAGGTAACGCGGTCGGTCACCCGCTTGTCGTTGACGACGATCAGCAGGTCGAAGTCGGACTGGTAGCCCTTGGCGGTGTGCGGCTCGTCGACCCACCCGCCGCGCGCGTAGCTTCCGTAGAGGATCACCTTGAGGATGCGCGCCTTGCGCTTCCAGCCGTTGGTGGCGAGCGCAGTCGCCTCGGCGAACTCCTCGAACACGATCTGCACCACGCGTTCGAGCTCGCGCTGCTTGGTCGGCGGGAGGTGATCGAGATCGGTGCGCATCTTCCGGAATCCTAACCGGACATCGCTTGCGAAGTCCACCACCTGCCGGGCGAGGCGTGATCTGGAAGCAATAGCTCGAACAGAATGGGCCAACGTTCCGCAGATATTAAGGCGGATTTCCAGCGGATTTTCGGCCCTACTTCCTCGTTTTCAAGCGTTGGGCACAATTGAGCAACTGCGTCCATTTTGGCGCGAAAGGACCAACACGGGGAACCGGTCCTGGGATTAACGATTTTCGTTCGAATTGCGGATTATTCATTCCGACAACGCCCACTGCGGGCGCACGACCGGGTTCCGGCGGCATGTCCAGGCTTCCCGCTAAAACCGCCGGTGCACGCCCCAACGCGTGCTTCCAAGGCCCGGCTCTCTCGCAGCTCGGATGCGCAAGATGTTATTTTGCTATTATAAAATAGCTTGGGGTTGGTCTTCTTCGCATCGTTGAGCGGCGGCTGATGGAGTCGCGACAACGAAAGGAACCGAACCATGACCGACCGTGAACTGACCGACGAGACCATCGAGCTCGGCACCGCCTCGGAAGTCACCCGCGGCACCGCCGTCATCGACAACGACGTCGGCGGTCAGCCGCTGCGCTTCCTCGCCGGCATCGCCGACGACTGATCGACGGTTGGGCGCGCGCTCCGCTCGGGGCGCGCGCCTGCGCTGGCCGGACCATGTCGATGCACCACGTCTTGCGCCCGGGACTGTCCTTTTGCAGGATCGCCGATGTCGCTTTGTTTCTCGATTTGCCGCGCGACCGTTATTTCCGCCTTCCCGACCGTCTTAATGCCGCATTTCTCGCGCTGGTGGCCGGGACGCTTCCCGATGACGCCGCTCTGGGTCTGCTCGGATCGGCTCGCGTGATCGTGCCGGGAGATGTCCCTCTTCCGTTCCAGCCCGTCGACTACACGCTGCCGGTCGAGAGCAGCCCTGCAATCTCACGGGGACCGTTCCGCCTCGGCGACGTGGCGCGCGTGATCGCGACCCAACATCGGGTCGAGCGCCGACTGGGCAAGTCGGCATTGATCGACGTGCTCGACGATGTCTGTCGCAGGCGCAACGGCTGCGTTGCCACGGAACTTGCTGGCGAAGGTGGCGCGGCGCGCGCCGTGCGCGCTTTCGAGTTTGCCCGGCTGCTGCACTCCGCCGCCAACCGCTGCCTGCCGCGTTCGATCGCGCTTGCGCTTTGCCTCGCCCGCGAAGGCGTGCGCGCGGAGGTCGTGCTTGCCGTGAAGCTCGCCCCATTCGCTGCGCACTGCTGGGCACAGACCGGCGATGCCGTACTCAACGACACACCCGAGGAGGTCGCGCGGTACACGCCGATCCTGGTCGTTTGACCCCGGTCCGGTTCCTTTTGTCCGTGCCGCTCGGAAGCCATCGCAAGTGCTGTGAAATCGCGCATGTGAAGGAACCGGGCCAATTACGACTCGACCGATTATCGGCATGGTGCGGGACAGAGCTGGACTGCATGACGATCGAGGGCGGCGCGATATTTGGAAGGCTCTTCCGGCGGAATTCGGCGACGCCGCTGCGAACGCTGCCCGCGGACTGTCCTTTACCTCGCGACCCGGATCGATTTGCTGCGTGGCTGACTCGCGAAACCTGGGGCGGCTGGTTCGCAGTGTTGTATGATGCAGCCAGCCGCGAATTCGTGATCGCGCGGGATCCCGCACCGCTGCTGCCGGTCTACCGCCTCCTAGTCGGTGCGAATGTCCTGTTTTCGAGCGACCCTGCGATGTTTTCGTGCGGCGGTGCCCCGCTTCGCGTCTCCTGGGCAAACCTCGGCGCACACTTGCTTCGTCCCGAGCTGCGCACCGCCCAGACCTGCCTTGAAGGGGTGGAGGAGGTCGCGCCGGGATGGCTGAGACCGCTCGATGCCGCGGCCCCGTTCGGAAAGCGGCTGTGGGATCCGTGGGAATTCGCCGCGGCGCCGTGGCGCCTGAGCCGCCAGGAGGCAGTCGAGGCGCTGCGCGCAACCGCGGTTCAATGCGTTTCGGCCTGGGCGAGCGACGCGCGCCGGGTGGCGGTCGCGGCTTCGGGAGGGGTCGACTCGTCCTTCGTCTGCGCCGCGCTGGCAGCAGGCGAGGTGCTGTTCGACTGCGCTACGGTCGCGACGGCCGACTCGAGTGGTGACGAAAGCGCCTACGTTCGCAAGCTCGCCTCCGCGCTCCACGTACGTGCCGTGGCGCGGACCTACGATCCCGAGGGGGTCGATCTGTCGAGGCCAGCGTCCGCCGGACTTCCGCGCCCGGTCCGCAAGACGTTCCAGCGGCCGTTCCGCCGCGCGATCGCCGAAGCCTGCGGCGAGCTTGGCGCCGACTGCGTGTTCGACGGCAACGGCGGAGACAATCTCTTCGCCTATATCCACTCTTCGTCACCGGCGCTCGACCGGCTGTGGTCGCACGGACCAGGGCTCGGCTTTGCCCGGACGGTTCTCGACCTCAGCCGCCTGACCGACATCGGTTTGCCGGCGATGCTGCGCATGATTTCCGCCCGCGTGTTCCGGCCGCCGGCGCATACCTGGAAATCGGACGCGCGCTTGCTCTCCCCTTCATCGGTTGCCGAGCATGAAGTCGCACCGCTCACGGACTGGCTGAATCATCCGCATGCGCGGCTTCCGGGAAAGCGGGCGCACCTGAAACTCGTGATGCGGTCCCAGAACTTTCTCAACGATCTTGCGGGGCGCGACGTCCCATTCGCGTTCTCGCCGTTGCTGAGCCAGCCGTTGCTGGAATTTTGCCTGTCGGTCCCCACCTGGAAATGGTGCAGCGGCGGCATCAATCGCTCGTTGGCTCGCGAGGCGTTCGCGGCCGAATTGCCGGCGTCGGTTACCGCGCGCGTGTCGAAAGCGGGTCCCGACAGCTTCGTCCGCGCAATCTTTGCGCGCAATCGCAGAGGGGTGCGAGAGTTGGTGCTTGGCGGCCTTCTTCGCGACCACGGATTGATCGACGCGGATGCAGTCGAGGCGGCGTGCCGAGCCGACGAATACGGCGAAGATCCGACCGTCTATCGCTTGCTCGACCTCGCCGAAGCGGAAGCGTGGGCGCGATCATGGAGCTGAAGGCGCCGGCGCAAGACAATTGAGCTGTGCGGCGAGCGGCGCGCCCTTCATTGCTTTCCATCGCTCGTACTGTCTGGCCTTGCTCGCGCTGCAGTCGACTTCGTGCCTGAGCCAGAACGCAAACCAGTCGATGACTCGCTCGTAAATTGCGAGGCGATGTGCCGGCTGCCACTTAACGTGGGACTCGTTTTCGAAGACGTAGAGTTCGATGGCCTTGCCGCGGCGCTCGAAGGCATCGAGGACGTCGAGGCCGCCTTCGTATTCGGTATCGTTCGTCTGGATCAGGATCGGGGCATCGATCTTGTCGGCATTGATCGCAAGGCTGATGGGCTGCCAGAACGCATCTGCGCCCGGCTCGAGAAAGCGATAATATCGATCACGCAGGAAGCGCCCGAACGCCGGACCCATCTCGAGCGCGAACGAAACATGATCTTCGCAGCAGTGAGAGAGCGCGGCGACCTTGAACCGATCGGTGTGGTTGAGCGCCCACTGGGTCATCGTAGCGCCTTCGCTGAACCCGCTGATCCCCATGCGATTCGGATCGACCGCGCCGGTGGCGATCGTCAGGTTCGTTGCGATCTCGAGCGAGGATTGGACGCTGCGTCGGTCGAACCAGTCCTTGCGGTTTGCACGCATGAGATCCAGCGAAGTTTTCGCCTTGAATGCCTCGGGACCGAAGTCTGGCCGCGCAAAGCTCAGCACCGCGAAGCCGCGCGCGGCGAGAACCTGGATCGGCACTTCGTCGCCGGTCCCGCCCCGCAGGAATCCGTCGCTGTAGTACTGGACGACCACCATGGGATTCTGCTGACCCGGACGACGATCGGGCGGCAGAACCAGATCGGCGACGCTATCGACCCCCAGCGCATTGACGAAACGGAAACGCTGGACCGATCCAAGCCTGAAGCGGGAAAAGCCCGGGCTGGGCTCGTACACCGTGCGTTCGCGGCCGCTGTCCGGATCGATCGCCACCAACCGGCGCGGCCGGGTGGCGCCTTCGCGCGCGCAGACCAGCTCCGCTCCTTCCGCGCTGCAGCCGATCAGCGCGTCGTCGGTGACCCACATCCGCCGCGGGCGCTGCTCGCCCGCGCCCCACCGCAACAGGGTCGATCGGGTTGCGGTCCAGCCAGCCGTGCGCAACGCATACAGCGTCCTTCCGTCCGCCGCCCACCAGAGCAGTTTCACGTCCTCGCATTCCGGATTGCTGCATTCCCGCGTCCGGCCGTCCGCGGCTTTCAGGATCAGCTTGGTCGGCGAAATCAGGAGCGAAGCGGTCTTCGCCGCCGTCCAGGCCGATGCGCCGCGCGGCCCGGTTGCAAAGACCCTGGCTTCCTTGGGTCTGCCGGGCAGCATCGATGGATCGAGCAACGCGACTTCCGCCGGAGTGGCGTCTCGCGTGGTTCCCGTTGCGATATCGACGTGCGTGAGCGCGCGGGGAAATGGTCCGGTCGGAATCGGACGGTCCGCGATCGCCGGCATGAAGCGGTCGTCGAACAGGAAACCGCCCCGTGCCTCGCGGGCGATCGCATCGGTTTCCAGCCGGATCGCCGGCCTGGTCGCGACGACCAGCCCGCGCCCGTCGTCATCCCATGCAACGTCCTCGACCTCGTCGGGAAGTTCGGTGACCGGCTCGGCGTCACCAGCCGAGCCGGTTCCGACAAGCCAGACCTGGGTCCTGTCGTCGACGCGCTTGAGAAACGCGATCCGCTTCCCATCAGGTGACCAACGCGGCGTGATGACCTGCGCCATGCCGGTGCGGATCGCTGGGAAGTTTCGCAGCACCGACATAGCCCGGATGAGCTCACCGCCGCGATCGAGTTCACGTATCGGGCCATTTTTGCGAAATGGAGCTACGAGCAGACGCTGGCAGTAAGCGTTGGCTTCGGGGTTGCCGCGGCGCACGACGAAAGCGATCTCACGCCTGTCCGGCGACACCGCGAAGGGGCTGGGGCTCGGGCCCGTGTCCACCCGTCCGATGTCGGCGATGGTCGCGAGGTCACGGGCGCCGAGCAGGGTCGAGCTTGCTGCGGGCTGCGGATCGAGACCCTGGCAGGGATCGAGCGCTGGAAGCGGCGCTGCCGTTGCCGGCAGCACCGCTTCGGCGGCGAGCAGGACCGCGGCTAGCGCGCTCACCACTGTCTCGCGATGGTGACCGCCACGAACCGGCCGATTGGCGAATAGTTGGTCGAATCGTAGGGGGTGTCGGTCGGGCCGGCGACGCGGATGGCCGGCGGCTCGCGGTCGAGGATGTTGTTGACCACCAGCGACAGCGAGAGCCCGGCTTCTCCGGGCGGGCCGGGAATGAGGTCGTAACGAGCGAAAACGTCGATGGTCGCGCTTGGCTTGATCCGCGACCGCGTCGCAAACCGCCTGTCGGCGAGCGCGCCAAGATAGTTGATCGCGCCGCCGAGCATCGACCGGTCGGAGCGATAGGCGATGTCGCCGCGGATGCGCGTCCTGGCCGGGTTGAATACAGTTCCGGCGAGCTGGACCTCGGGAAGCGCCGCGGTCAGTTGCTGCGTGCTGTCGAGCCAGGTCCCCGCGAGCGCCAGCGACAGGCTCCTGCCCGAGCCGAGGTCATGCCGCCAACTTGCCTGCGCATCGATCCCGTGGATCTTCTGGACCGCGACATTGCGATTG
>JAUYQH010000021.1 GCA_030697365.1 Novosphingobium sp.
CGATACCGGCATAATAATCCATGGCTGTTCCTCTCATGATGCTTGGGGCCGATCGCTCGGACCCCGTTTCAACACCATCATTCTGAGGGACAGCCAACCAACTTGGCTACTCTTGTGACGCCGGCCCATTACGGCATCTAGGAACATTGAATGCATTGCCGTCCAGGGTTAGAAGCGACGAATGGTGGAGGCCGACAGCGAATTATTCTCCCTGGAGAGGGTCGATGCCGTCCGGATCCGCGACCGTAGCGACGTGCGCCGCGCCGCCGAAGCGCTCAATGCAATTGCCCTCGCCTATGATATGCGCGCCGCGCCTGCCCACGATATCGCGGACAAGCGCACTCCGGTGGATGCCGAGGGCAACATCCTTGCCGATGAAGTATTCGGCTGGCCTTCCGAGGAAAAGGTCTGGTGGCGCAACACGCGCATCGCACTTGATTCCCCGCTGACCAGCGCCTGCCGGTTCGAAAGCGAACCGTTCTGGGTCAACGCCAAGGGCTTCAGCACGCGCCAGCCCAACCCGTACCTCGCTTCGATCGACATTGCCAAATTTGAAATCCGGGCCATGACCAAGGCCGCCATCGTGGTTCCAGTGCACTTGCCGTTCGGCCAGATCGGTGCGGTCAGCTTCAACCCGCTCGACCGGACGATCACCGACCTCGAAGAGCAATATCTTGCACTTGGCGACGCTTTCGGCCTGTACGCTCGAACCTTCATCTCAAGCTATGTGCACGCGACAAGTTCGCTCCAGGCTCTCCCCCCGGGTTCACGGCTTTCGAAGCGCGAAGTAGAATGCCTGAGATGGGCGGCAATCGGCAAGACCGACATGGAGATCAGCATGATCATGTCGCGCAGCAGGGCCACGGTACGCTTCCACATCCACAATGCGTCGCTCAAACTCAACGCGGTCAACCGCAGCCAGACGGTGTTCAAGGCGGCGCAACTCGGTTACATTTCGCTTACACGCTAAGTTCGGCCCGGGAATTTGGGCAACGCAACCGGAGCCTTCGATGGACCGCAAGCCACCCGCATTCGATCCGACCGCGACGTGGCAGGACTTCGTCAAGCGCTGGGAACAGGAAGTCAACGAGTGGTCGGGCAAGCTGACCGAAACCGAGCAGTTCGGCAGCATCATGGGTCAGGCAACCAAGGTCCAGATCCTCGCGCAGAAATCATTCAACGAGCACATGGAAAAAGTGTTGCGCTCGCTCAACCTGCCAACCCGCGAGCAGGTCGATGCACTGGGCTCACGGTTGGCAGATATAGAGGCGCAGATTGAAGCGTTGCGCCTGGCGCTGAGCGCGGCAGCACCGACGGATACCGCCCGGCCGAAGCCCCCCCGAACCCGAAAGCCGACGGCATGAACGACATCGCCGGCGCATCCGCGCCCGATGCTCTGGCTCAGCGCGTCCGCGAGGAAACGCGCCGCACGCTCCAACGCAACATCAAGGGCCTCGATTTCCTGACCGTCGGGCGCCAAACCGTCGGTGCGATGGCGTACGACACGGTTCACCGCGACGGAACGGCGGCCCTCAACCACTATCGTCCGTTGACCGACGAGATTTACCGGGTCCCTCTGCTGATCGTCTCGCCCCCCAGCAACCGCGGCTACATCTTCGATCTCGCCAAAGGGCAGAGCTTCGTCGAATTCATGCTTGAGCGTGGCTACGACGTGTTCAATCTCGACTGGAACGAACCGACCCGCGCCGAAGCCGGGCTCGGATTTGAAGATTACGTCGATCGCTTCATTCACGACTCGATCGCCCGGGTCCAGGCAATCACCGGCGAGCGCGAGGTCAGCCTTGCCGGGTATTGTATGGGCGGGGCACTGGCGGTGATGTACGCCGCACTTTATCCGGGGGAGGCGGTCCGCAATCTCATCGGCTTCGCCACTCCGGTCGATTTCTCGCACATGAAGCTGTTCCGAGCTTGGGCCGACAAGAAGCATTTCGATGTCGATCAACTGGTCGATACGCTCGGCCTGATCCCCGGCAACATCATGCTCGGCGCATTCGATCTTGCCCGTCCGGCCAACCGCACCGCCGGACAGCTGCAGTTGTGGACCAACATGTGGAACGACGATTACGTCCGGTCCTATCGCATGTTCGACCGCTGGTCGGCCGAGACCCTGGCTGTGCCCGGAGAGTATTTCCGCCAGCAGGTCAAGCAGTTGATCTGGGACAACGCGTTGGTCGAAAACCGCTTGGAAATCGGCGGGCGGCGGGTCGATCTCAAGGCAATCGACGTGCCGATCCTCAACATCACCGCGCAGCACGATCATATCGTCGCCTATGAAGCGGCGCAGCCGCTGCTGACTGCCACCTCATCGATTGACTGTGAAGATATTGTCTCAAAAGGCGGGCACGTAAGCGTCGTCGCCGGGCCGCAAGCAGTCAAGCGGCTGTGGCCGCAAGTCGATACCTGGCTAGGCAGGAGATCCGTGTGACCGATCCGCAGCAGCTCTGGCCGCGCAGCGCCACCGTCGCCGGCATAGCAATGGCGATCCGCTGGATGGAGGCTGACGACGCAACAGCGGTGCAGCGGTTCGCCGAGGCCGTGCCGCTACACGATCTGCTGTTTCTCCAACGCGACATCCGTCAACCGAAAGTGATCGAGGCTTGGCTCCAGCAGATCGCAAGCGGGCAAATTCGCAGCCTGCTCGCGGTGGCGGACGTCGAGGTCAAGGGCTGCACCGCCATTGTACGCGATGAATTCAGTTGGTCCCCGCATGTCGCGGAAATCCGGGTTCTGACCTCGCCCACGATGCGCCGGAGCGGTCTGGGGCGACTGCTCGCCCAAGACAGCTTGCTCGCTGCGCAGGAACAGGGTGTCGAGAAGGTGTTCGTGCGGTTGACCCCGGACCAGGGCGCAGCCCTTACGGTGTTCGAGGACATGGGCTTCCATCCCGAGGCATTGCTGCGCGATCACGTCCGCGATGGCGCTGGGCAAACGCATGACATCGCGATAATGGCGCTCGACCTCAACCGCCAGAGTTCGCGTCACGAGGTGTTCGGGATGGGCACAGGGTAAGCGCGTTTTCAAGCCTCGAAGAACGCCGCAAAGGGACCACCGCGCTCGAACGGGCGCCATTCGCCGGCGGGCTGGGCGAGGCGGTCGGCAACCGCCCAAAATACCGCTGGGCTTGCGACGAAGCAGAAGTGACTGACCACCACCGCGATATTCTCGGTCTGAGGCCCTTCGAGGCCGCAGCAGTTCTCCCACGCGGTGATTCCGTCGCTGTGGCTGTAGACTGCGGTGGCCGGGACGTCGATTGGGTGGTGTCCCACCGCATAGCGCCGACTCGACGCTTCGGACCGGGTTTTGTTGCCCGTAAGTAGGTCGTAGAGCAGCGACAGGCTGGTCGCCTCGGGATTGCCTGTGAATGGACTGCCCAGAGCAATGACCTGGCGGATCCCGCCGCGGTCGCGCCGCGCCGCCTCGCGCGCCAACACCCCGCCCAGACTCCAGCCGACAAGGCTTACGTCCTCGCCGCAGTCCGCCGCGATCTGGGCAATCCGCCGCGCGATGTGTTCACCATTCGCACCCGCGCTGTGCTGGTCGAAGTTCCACCCCAGTTCCCAAGGATAGACCCGGTAGCCGAGTTGCAACAGGAAGCTCCTCAATAACCCGGTCATCGCGTCGGAGGTGGCGAAGCCCGGCAGGACCATGACCGGATGGCTGTCGCCGCGCGGCGCAGCGGCGAGCAGGCCAGAGGCCGCGAATAGCGTACTCACCCCCAAGCCGAAGCGCAGCGGCTCGAGCATGGTCAGGACGAGCGGCGGCTTGGCGATCGGATGCCGAGAACCAGGTTGCTTGGTCATCGGACGCGATCCTCCAGCATCATTTCCGCTGCGCGTAGCCCGATTGCCATGGCGGGCGCATTGGTGTTGCCCGTCACATGTCCGGGGATCACCGAGCAATCGGCCACTCGCAGCCCGGTGACCCCATTGACCCGCAGCCGCGGATCGGTGACCGCGCGGTTGTCGCTGCCCATGCGGCACGTGCCGATGGCGTGGAGTCCGCAGCTCGAGAGCCGACGGAATGCGGCAAGCAGCGCCTCGTCGTCGCGGACCGCCGCTCCGGGGATCAATTCCTCACCCAGCATCGAACCCAAGGGCGGGGCTGCCATGTAAGCGCGCATCGCGCGCATCAGCGCGATCGCCGATGCGCGGTCGTGCTCGGTGGTCAGCCAGTTGGGTAAAATTCGTGGCGCATCGCCGCTTCCGGGTCCGGTCACCCGCAACGAGCCCTCGCTGGTCAGGCGCAGGAGCTGGCCATAGATCGTTACCCCCGGCTGCGGATCGATCTTGTCGAGCGGGACCGGGTTGTTGTCGTCCGATACTGCAAAAGTGTAGCCGCCGAGGTAAAATTGCGCATCGGTTCGTCCATCGGGGTGCGCAACATTGAGGAACGCGCCGACCTCGAATGGACCGGTCGCCATAATCCCGCTGCGGGTCAGCAGATAGCGCATCATCGCGCGCGCCAGCCCGATACCGTAGAAGCTGGTGTTGGTGCCCCGGCCATTGCGCAGGCGATAGGGCATCGAAAACGAGAGATGCTCGATCATCCGCTCGCCGACGTCGGGCGAATGCGCAACAGGCGTGATTCCTGCAGCGGCAAGGCGCTCGCCATTGCCGATACCCGAACGCTGGAGCAGCAGCGGGCTTTCCATCGCACCCCCCGCGATTACAATCTCGCCACGGCATTCGAAACGCCGCGGTCGACCGGCCACCACGGTCTCGACCGCGACCGCGCGGCGATCGTCGAACACGATCCGTTCGGCCAGCGCATGGGTAATTACGGTAACGTTGGCCCGCTTGCGCGCCGGGGCGAGGAAGGTCCGTGCCGAACTCTCGCGGCAGCCACGGCGGATGTTGTGGCTGAAGAGGCCGACCCGCGGGCCGGTACCGGCATTGAGATCGTCTGTCCGGCGCAGCCCAAGCGCCTCGCCCGCGGCGATCATGGTCTCGGCCAACGGGTAGCTGAAGATTGCCGGATCGACCCGCACCCGCCCGCCCGCGCCGCGAGCCTC
This sequence comes from Novosphingobium sp., assembly GCA_030697365.1. GTDB lineage: Bacteria > Pseudomonadota > Alphaproteobacteria > Sphingomonadales > Sphingomonadaceae > Novosphingobium. Next base: position 5,033 of record JAUYQH010000021.1, read on the forward strand.
GCTGGGGCCGGCGGCGTGATCCTCGAGGGTGCGGAACGCCTGGGTCATCACTGCACCGTTCCACCCCGTTGCTCCGCCCGCCTCCCACGCATCGTAGTCGGCCGGCTCGCCGCGACTCCAGATCATCCCGTTGATCGCCGATGACCCTCCCAGCCCTTTGCCCCGGATCCACACCTCGTTAGCGGGCCCTCCCGGTTCGCGCGGCTGGCTGACCTGGTAGGCCCAGATGTGCCGCGGATTGGTGACGAGTTTCGCCACTCCCTTGGGCATCGTCACCCAGAAGCTGTCGTTCTCGCCGCCTGCTTCGAGCACGAGCACACGGCTGCGCCCGTCTGCGCTGAGCCGTTCCGCGAGAACGCATCCCGCTGACCCGGCACCAACCACGATGAAGTCGTAAACATCGTCCAACCTGGTCACCCCGTTTCACAGGCACGCCTTGTGGCATGGGGCGCCGCGCCGCAGACCCTAGCGTTTTGAGGAGTCGGCACGGAGCGAACTATGCCGCTTAAGGGGACACAGGATTTCTCGCGGATTCGAAACGGAAGAACGATGCGGCCGATTGCCCAAGGATTGTTCACGGACGAAATGCCGCCGCGGCTGATCGGGGGTCGCAACCGTGCGACCGGGCGGATTGTGTTTCCTTTTCCTCCAGGCGACGAATTCGAGCCGTACCCGCTGCGCCGCGACGGGCGGCTGTGGTCATTCACCGTCCAGCGCTATCGACCCAAATCGCCGCCATACGCCGGTCCCGAGGGGTTTCGCCCGTGGGCGGTTGGCTATGTCGAGCTGCCCGGCGAGACGATCGTCGAAGCGCGGCTGAGCGGGGTGGCGTTCGAGAATATCGCGATCGGCATGCCGCTCGAACTGACGCAAGTTCCGCTCGATCCCACCGCGGAAGAGCCGGTGATGATCCATGCCTTTGGTCCCCCGGGAGCGGCGGCATGAGCGATGTCTGCATCGTCGGGATTGGTATCCATCCGTTTGGTCGCACCGAAGGCCTGTCGGGGCTTGACCAAGGCGTGTTCGCGGTGCGCCAGTCGCTGGCCGATGCCGGGGTCGAATGGCCCGCGATCGAGTTCGCCTATGGCGGATCGGACGCGGCAGGCAACCCCGACACGATGGTCGAACGGCTGGGGCTGACGGGTGTCCAGTTCATCAACGTCCGCAACGGCTGCGCGGCAGGCGGATCGGCGTTGTTTTCGACGCAGATGGCGATCAAGTCGGGCGAGTTCGACCTTGGTCTTGCTGTAGGGTTCGACAAGCATCCGCGCGGCGCATTCAACGCGCTGCCCTCTGAATACAACCTGCCCGAATGGTACGGCGAAGCAGGCTATATGATCACCACCCAGTTCTTCGGGGCCAAAATCACCCGCTACATGCATGAGCACGGGATTTCAAAGACGTCGCTTGGACGTGTTTCCGAAAAGGCGTTTCGCAACGCGATCCACGCGCCCCATGCGTGGCGGCGTGAGCCGGTGGACCTGCAGACGATCATGGACGCGCCGCTGGTTTCCGATCCTTATACCAAGTTCATGTTCTGCTCACCCGCCGAAGGCGGGGTGGCGCTGATCCTGGCGAGCGAGAAAAAAGCGCGCGAGCTCGGCAAGCCGCTGATCCGGCTCAAAGCCGCGGCAATGCGCACCCGCCCGCCCGGGTCGTTCGAAGTGTTCGCCCCGTCGATCGACATCGCGCGCGGCGGTTCGGCGACGAAACTGGCCTCGGCTGCCGCCTTCGAGCAGGCGGGCGTCGGTCCAGAAGACATCGCGGTCGCCCAGCTTCAAGATACCGAGGCCGGGGCCGAAATCATGCACATGGCCGAGAACGGCTTCTGCCGCGACGGCGAGCAGGAAGCCTGGTTGGCCGAAGGGCGCAGCGAAATCGGCGGTACACTGCCGGTCAACACCGATGGCGGCTGCCTCGCCTGTGGCGAGCCGATCGGCGCTTCGGGGCTGCGCCAGGTTTACGAGAACGTCGTCCAGCTTCGCGGCCACGGCGGGGGTCGGCAGGCTCCAGGCGATCCCAAGACCGCCTACAGCCACGTCTATGGCGCGCCCGGCGTGTCCGCCGTAACCATCCTCCAGCGCTGATGGACATCGCGCTTTCCCCCGAAGAGACCGCCTTTCGCGACGAGGTTCGCGCCTTTCTGGCGACGCACCTTCCCCCCGCGATCCGCGCCGGGGCGGCGGCTTCACCCTCGGTGTTCGTCGAACCGGACATCGGCCAGGCATGGAACGCCGTGCTCGATGCAAAGGGCTGGCTCGGCTACCAATGGCCCGAAGAACATGGCGGTCCCGGGTGGAGCCCGGTGCAGCGCTACCTGTTCGAAAAGGAATGCGCGCTTGCCGGTGCGCCCAACCTCACCGTGCTCGGGCTCAAGCTGGTCGCGCCGGTGATCTGGACTTTCGGCACCGCCGAACAGAAGGCTTTCTTCCTGCCGCGGATCCTTTCGGGGCAGGATTACTGGTGCCAGGGTTTTTCCGAGCCGGGCAGTGGCTCCGACCTCGCCTCGCTGCAATGCCGCGCGGCGCTTGATGGCGAAAAGTACGTGGTCAACGGCTCGAAGATCTGGACCACCCACGCGCATCACGCCAACCGCATGTTTGCGCTCGTGCGCACCGAAAACGGATCGCGCAAGCAAGCCGGGATCAGCTTTTTGCTGATCGATATGAACCATCCGGGAGTAACCGTTCGCCCGATCCTGACGCTCGCTGGCGACCACGAAGTCAACCAGGTGTTTCTGGAGGACGTCGAGGTGCCTGTATCCGACCGCGTCGGGGAGGAAGGCGCGGGGTGGGCGATCGCCAAGTTTCTGCTCGAGAACGAGCGCGGCGGATCGTGCCACGCGCCCAAGCTGCTTTACGACCTCGACTTGCTGGCCGCAGCGGCGAAGGACGAGCCCAATGGCCTCGGCGGAACGATGGCCGACGATCCGCACTGGCGGCGGCGCGTGGCCCAGGCGCGGCTGGAGGGCCAGGCGCTCGAAATGATCGAACTCAAGATCCTCGCCGACATCGCCAAGGCGCGCGCCCCGGGACCACAGACATCGCTGACCAAACTGCTTGCTTCCAATTTGCGGCAGACGATAGACCTGATGGCGGTCGATCTCTACGGTGCGGCCGGGCTCCAGCTCGATGCCGAGCGCCCGCTTTATGGCGACGACGCCCCGCCGCCGCTCCATTCGCGCGCCGCGCAGCTTGCCGCACCGCGCTATCTCAACAGCCGCGCCTGGACGATTTTCGGCGGCACTAACGAAGTTCAGGCCGGAATTATTGCCAAGACGGTGTTGGGTTTGTGATGCAAGACGGGGACTATTGATGCAATTGAGCCGCGAAGCGCTGCTGCGCGCCTATCGCCAGATGAAGATCATCCGCGAATTCGAAGAACGCCTCCACGTCGAGATCCAGACTGGCGAGATCGCCGGGTTCACCCACCTTTACTGCGGACAAGAAGCGGTCGCGGTGGGTGTGTGTGAGCACCTTAGCGTCGAAGACAAGATCGTCAGCACGCACCGCGGCCACGGCCACTGCCTGGCCAAGGGCTGCGACGTCAACGGGATGATGGCCGAAATCTGGGGCAGCCGCGAAGGCCTGTGCAAGGGCAAGGGCGGATCGATGCACATCGCCGACGTCGATCAGGGCATGCTCGGCGCCAATGGCATCGTCGGGGCCGGTTCGCCGATCGGGGTCGGAGCGGCACTTGCCGCCAAGCTCGACGGCAAGGGTAGCGTAGCCATCACCTTTTCCGGCGACGGGGCCTGCAACCAGGGCACCACCTTCGAAGCGATGAACCTGGCGGTCGTGACCAAGGCACCGTGCATCTTCCTGTTCGAAAACAACCACTATTCTGAACACACAGGGTTCGAATACGCGGTCGGCACCCAGCGCGACATCGCCAGCCGGGCCGAGGCGTTCGGGATGAAAGTCTGGCGCGGCGACGGGACCGATTTCTTCTCGGTCCACGACACGATGCGCGAGGTGCTCGACTATGTGCGCGCAGGTAACGGTCCGGCCGCGGTCGAATTCGATACCGAGCGGTTTTTCGGTCATTTCGAGGGTGACCCGCAGCGCTACCGCGGCCCGGGTGAACTCGATCGCATCCGCGAAATGCGCGATTGCCTCAAGATCTTCCGTGCCAACGTGACCGGGGCCAAGCTGCTCACCGACGCCGACCTTGATGCGGTTGATAAGGACGCGCTGGAAGCCATTGAGAATGCAGTGGTTGCGGCACGCGCTGCGGCCCGCCCCACCCCCGCAGACGTCCTCGCCGACGTCTACATCGCATACTGAGGGCCGGATCATGGCGCAGATGATGTACCGAGACGCCGTCCTCTCGACGATCGCCGAAGAAATGGAACGCGACCCCAACGTCGTCGTTCTGGGCGAGGACGTGGTCGGCGGGATGGGCACCGCGGGCGGTCCCGAGGCGATCGGCGGGATCTGGTCGACCTCGACCGGGTTGTTCGCCAAGTTTGGCGCCGACCGGGTGATCGATACGCCCATTTCCGAAAGCGCGATCATGGGCGCCGCGGCGGGGCTGGCGTTGGCCGGCAAACGCCCGGTCGCCGAACTGATGTTCGCCGACTTCATCGGGGTCAGCCTCGACCAGATCTGGAACCAGATCGCCAAGTTCCGCTACATGTTCGGCGGCAAGACCAAGTGCCCGGCGGTGATCCGCATGGCCTATGGCGCGGGCTACAACGCGGCGGCGCAGCACAGCCAGTCGGTACACCAGATCCTGACGGGGATGCCCGGGCTCAAGGTGGTGATGCCCTCGACCCCAGGGGACGTGAAGGGCCTGCTCCGCCAGGCGATCCGCGATGACGATCCGGTGATCTTTCTCGAGCACAAGGCGCTTTACGCCATGAGCGGCGAGGTCTCTGACGATCCGAACTTTACCATCCCCTTCGGCCATGCCCGCCTCGCCCGCGCGGGCGAGGACGTGACCATCGTCTCCTCGGGCCTGTTACTGGGGTTTTGCGAAGTGGTGGCGGACAAGCTGGCCGCCGAAGGGATCGGCTGCGACGTGATCGACTTGCGCACCACCAGCCCGCTCGACGAAGAGACGATTCTCGATTCGGTCGAAGTCACCGGCCGCCTCGTCGTCGTGGACGAGGCCCCGCCGCGGTGCGGACTGGCGGTTGACATCTGCGCGCTGGTCGCGCGTCAGGCCTTCGCCAGCCTCAGAGCGCCGCCGCAGATGGTGACCCCGCCGCACACCCCAATCCCTTTCGCCCGCGAGCTCGAAAGCGCCTACCTCCCCTCGACCGACAAGATCGAGGCCGCGGTGCGCACAGCGCTGGCGTGGCGCTGAGGAGGCTGCGATGAGCGACATCCGCCCGTTCTGCATGCCCAAGTGGGGCATCGAGATGACCGAAGGCACCATCGCCGAATGGATGGTGAGCGAGGGCCAGGCGTTCACCCGCGGCCAGACGCTGTGCCTGATCGAGACCGCCAAGATTACTAACGAGGTCGAGGCCGAGTACGACGCGGTGGTGCGCAAGGTGCTGGTCGGCGCGGGTGCCGAGGCGCAGCCGGTCGGCACTTTGCTCGCCGTGTTCGCCGACGCGAACGCAAGCGAGGCCGAGATCGACGCATTCGTCGCGGGATTCCGTCCCGCCGATACCGCGGTCGCTGCGAAGAAGGCCGAGCCGGCAAAGCCTTCCGTGCCCGTCGCAGTTCCGAAGAAAATCGTCACCAACCGTCCGATCAGCGCGCAGGCGCTCAAGCTGGCCGAGGCGGAAGGCCTGGACATCGCCGAAGTCGAGGGATCGGGCCGTCATGGCCGGATCACCCATCAGGATGTTCAACAGGCCTTGCGTCCGGCGGCCCGCGCGATTTTGCGTGGTCCGGCGAAGATCGCGACCGAACTGGAGACCATATTCGCCTCGCCCCTGGCCCGGCGGATCGCGGCGCTGCACGGGGTCGATCTCGCGCCGATCAGCGGCACCGGTCCGCGCGGGCGGATATCCAAGGCCGACGTGCTGGCGCTGATCCCGGCTCCCACGGCGGGAGGTACGCAGCCGTTCGTCGCGGGCGAGAACCGCCCCGAAATCCTTGCGTTCGACCGCATCCGCAAGGTCGTCGCGCGGCGGCTGACCGAGGCCAAGCAGACCATCCCGCACTTCTACTTGCGCACCAGCGCCTCGGCCGACGCGCTGATCGGGCTGCGCAAGACCGCCAATATGGTGCTCGGTTGCAAGGCCTCGCTCAACGACTACCTGATCAAGGCCACCGCGCTGGGGCTCGTCCGCCACTCCGCCGTCAACGTCCAGGTCCACGGCGAGGAGTTGCACCGCTTTCCCCACGCTGACATCGCGGTCGCGGTGGCTAGCCCCAAGGGCCTGGTTACCCCGGTGGTGCGCAGCGCAGAGCTGATGCGTATCGACCAAGTCGCCGCCGAAACCCGCCGCCTGATCGACAAGGCTCAGGCCGGACGGCTCGGTTTCGAGGACATGGAAGGCGGGACCTTTTCGGTATCCAACCTCGGGATGTTCGGCGTCGAATCGTTCGACGCGATCATCAACCCGCCGCAAGGGGCGATCCTTGCTGTAGGTGCAGCCAATCGAGTGGCAGTCGAGCGCGGGGACGGCTCAGTCGGCTTCGAAACCCGGATCGCACTCACCCTGTCGGTCGATCACCGCGCGATCGACGGCGCGACCGGCGCCGAATTCCTCGCCACCCTCAAGAATCTGATCGAAGAGCCCGAACAACTGTTCGTCTGACAGGAACCAGCCAATGCCCATGCCCGGCAGTCTCGCCGCACTCGGACCGATCGCGCAACTGGCCTACGTACCCAGCGACTGGGACGGCGCGCTCGAATACTGGACCAGGACCATGGGCGTCGGCCCGTTCTTCCTGATCGAGAACATCGCGCTCGACGACATGCGCTATCGCGGCGAGCCGAGCGAGGCGCGCTTCACCGTTGCCATCGCCTATTGGGGCGATGTCCAGATCGAGTTGGTTCGCGCCGACAACGACGCTCCGGCGCACTACAACGGCGAATACGGGGTCAAGGACCAGCTCCACCACGTGCTGATCATCGTCGATGATTGGGCCAAGGCGGAGCGCGCAATCGCGGCGGCGGGCGCCGAAGTGATCGTTTCGGGCAAGTTCGGCGGCGGCAACGTCGCCTATGTCGATCCGGGCAGCGGTCCCGGCGGACTGGTCGAGATCATCGTCCCTGGCGAGGGTGGGCCCGAACTGTTCGCGATGATGAAGGCCGCCTCGGTGGGCTGGGACGGCAGCGGCCCGGTGCGCAAGTTGGGGTAAAACCCGCATGGATCCAACCCTGGAGGGAATGAATTTATGCCGGTCGGATCGTCAGCTATTCTATGCACCAGCCGACGAAGTACCCGCGCCCGTCGAGCTTGATCCATTCGGCGTCGTAGCGGTTGAACCAGCGTTCGCTCTTCCCCTCGATGTCGGTGTTGAACTCATCGATGTAAGTGTGGTCGTTCGCCTGCTCGCCATCGGCCACGATCGCCTCTCAGCGCTGGATATTGACCTGAAACGGCCAACTTGAGATCCCCGCGAGCTACGCCGACCGGATCGCTACGCGACCCTCCACCCGCTCCATACCGGAGATCGCGCGCAGCTGTCACACCCCGTCCAGCGACAAGCAGCCGATCCACGCGCGAGCATCGCGGAAGGTGACGGCGTCACCAATGTTCGCCGCAACCTCGTGGATCGCAAGCCGTCATCGGCGGGGCCGGTAAAGGCCACAGCGACGTCCCTCAAGGTGACCGTTGAGCACTTGGGAAAGCCCGAGTCGGTTTGTCGGCCGCGCAGATACGGATTGGCATAGCCGAGCGAGTGGTACCCGTCTGACTGGGCCAAAGTCATTGAAAGGTCCTGATCAATGAAATCGCCGAGATGGTGTCCGCGCTGTTGTCGCCGTGGTCGTGATATTCGTGCTCGGCTTCGGCGAACGGGCGCATCCCGTAGACGGTCGCGCCCTGTCCAGCTCCTCGATCTCGGAGGCGAGATATCGATAGCCGAAGGCGCACCATTCCAAGTCCTTCGGTCGGGCTTGGTGCGGAAGAAATGAACCCCGTCGGGGGTGTCGGTAATTGTCACGTCGGGGAAGACCGTGTGGTGGAAATAGTGGGTCAGCTCGTCGTCGAGTAGGCTGTCGAAATTGGTAAACCCGTGCTCTGTCCCCAGCCACCCGCATCGCCTCCTGCTAGGCGCTCCGCCCGTCGCGGGCGCAGCCTCGACGCCTTGGGTCGAGGCCCCATGCACTCAGCACCATCTCTCCTGGGGAAATCGGCGCGCATCGTGGGAGGCCCTGCTCGATCATCCCGTTGTTCCCGTTCGGGAACATTTCGAAGCAGATGTTGGCGTATTCCTCATCGATCATCTGGCACATTTGGGGGTGGACCGTGGGCAGATGGAAGCTTTAGTCAAAGTTGTCGGGTGAAAACTTCCAACTTGAGTTGAGCCTAGCGGTCAGCCAGACGACGTGCCTGTGCTCCTCGAACCGACGCCCGGCGAAAGGTCGGGGAGCTGCTCGAGATGCTCGAGCGGCGGCTTTGGCGAGGGATCGAGCGAGTATCACACAAACCCGCCCCAGCTCTCTCACGGCAGTTCTTTCAGCCGCAGCTTGCCGCACGGTGAAAGATAATGTGAAGAGTTTGGGCCCCCGGTAGGCGAATGAAAGTCCCCGAGAGAGGTCCGCGAGCCCGACAGCTCGATCGAGGCTTTCCGGAACACCTGTGCACCACGGCAACCAGCTCGCGTGGGTCGAGCATGCCGGGGTGGATGCTTGGACGGAATTCTCAGACTTTCGGAGCGTTTGTCGTCAGACTGGCCTATTCTAAAGGTTCTTTTGGATTTGGGCTACAAGGGTCACGCTTCGTCAAGCATCTGGGCAAAACTAATGCTAGGCGGAATCTCGCGTCACGCAGCGAAATCCGATGTGGCTGGTCGAGGTGTCGATCATTTCCGGATGGCGCGCGGCGGGGCGGTAGCGGCGGCAATAGTTTTCGGCGCAAAGGTGCGAGCCTCCCTTGATCACTTTCCGTCCAATATTCACGTCTGGTTGCAGCGGATCGAGGCTCTCGCGCCTTCTACCGCCGCGCGGATTGTCGAGCGTGCAGCAGGCCCCCGATTTGGTTTTCCTGACGGTTCTAGGTTCGCTCCACCAATCGGCGGTCCACTCCCAGGTGTTGCCGATCATGTCGTAGAGGCCATAGCCATTGGCGGGAAACGAGCGCACCGGTGAGGTCCGGTCCCAACCGTCCAGGCATTGGTTCGCGTAGGGGAACAGCCCTTGCCAGTAGTTGGCGAGCATCGTTCCGCCGGGTGCTAGTTCGTCGCCCCACGCATAGTCGAAATCGACGCCGCCTTTGGCTGCAAACTCCCATTCGGCTTCGGTGGGTAGCGCTTTTCCGACCCAATCGGCATATGCTGCGGCATCGGGCCAGGCGATATGCACCACCGGATGGTCCTCTAGCCCCTCTAGCGTGGTGTCGGGGCCATATGGATGACTCCAGTCCGCTCCGAAGGTGAAGCGCCACCAGTGGTGGACTTCGTCCATCGGCACCGGCCCCTTGGTCTTGTGGAATACCAGCGATCCGGCGCACGCCATTTCCGCGGACATTCCGGGGTAATTCTTGGGATCTGGCGCAATCTCGGCGACCGTCACGTATCCGTTCGCCGCTACAAACTCGGCAAATTGCGCGTTGGTCACTGGCGTCTTGTCGATCCAGAAGGGATCGACCCTGATGCGGCGCAGCGGCTCTTCCTCGCGGTAAAACCGCTCCGACCCCATAGTGAATGTTGCGCCCTCGAGTCGGCACATGCTTTCGTGATTAGTAGATTCGCGACGGGCTCTGACCATGAGTCGGCTCTAGTAAGCTGCCGCCGGCCTGTCAGCCGGCATCGCGGTTTACCGGCTGGCCCGATTCGACGGCTCCAGTTGTCAGGCAGTAAGGGCCGACCGCATGGCTTCCCATCTACTTGGGATCGATCGTGACGACGACCTGGTCGATCGTTCCTGAAAAGCGGCTTGTTGCGACGGTGTATTCGCTGGTTACTGCAGAGATGAGATCGACGCCGATGTCGAGGGCGTCGTTATGCGAAATCCACCCCGCTATCGTCCGACCGATCCGCCCGGAGCCGGCTTCCTGTCCATCTATGAGTAGAGTCAGAGTTCCGCCGGTGCCCGGCTTCTCCTCATCGGCGCGAAAGCGCCCGCTAAGGCGGTGCTTGCCTGGACTTAGCGGCCTCGTCCCTCTGACGGTGAATTGGTCGGTTCCGACCGCGTTGTAATGGAACACGGGCACACCGTCCTTGAGGAACAGGCTGTAGCCGCCGAACCGGCCACCCTGAGCGATCAGGACGCCCGAGCCATCCGCGCCCACATTGAAATCAGCCTCGATTGTGAAGGATGTACCGATCGAGTGAGGTGCCGCATCCTCCCAGACCCCGGTGACGCCGGCCGGATAGACGAAACGGCTGCGTCCGCCACCCAGCGACGGGCGTCCTTCGATTCCTTCGCTGTAGTCGTGGATCGGGAGCAGATTGTTCTTCGCCGCCTCGGCCCAGAACAGGTCCTGCATCTCTTTGAGCTTTGCCGGGTTAGCCGACGCCAGGTCGAGCGAGGTTGAAAAGTCTTTGTCGAGATGGAAAAGTGTCCACTGCCGCTGGTCCATGCCGACACCAATCTTTCGATCAGAACCGACGTTGACTTCCCATGCCGTTCGCTTTGGCAGCGTTCCGGCTATCCACCCGTCGTGGTAAATGCCGAAATTCTCCATCATCTCGTAGACCTGGGTTCGCCTGGCGGAAGGCGCGGTCTTCCTGGTGAAGCTATATGCCAGGCTGATCCCGTCGATCGGCCTCTGCGGCACCCCGCCAAGCGTTTCGGGTGCGGCTATTCCCGCCGCCTCGAGCACTGTCGGCATGATGTCACTGACGTGTGCATACTGGCTGCGCAGCCCTCCGCGATCGGTGATCGTCTTGGGCCAGGAAATGACCATGCCGTTGCGCACACCACCCGCCTGCGATGCTACCTGCTTCCACCATGGAAAGGGTGCGTTGGTCGCCCATGCCCAGGCCGCCGGCATGTGATTGTACAACTCGGGGCCACCGATCTTGTCGATGTTGTCCGCCAACTCGGAAAAGGCTTCCTTTCGTCCCGTGATCGCAGACTGCTCGTAGGCAAGCCCGGTGAGGCCGCCCTCGGCGCTGGAGCCGTTGTCACCCTGAATGTAGACGATCAACGTGTTGTCGAATTCGCCGCTGCGGCGGACTTCGTCGATTACCCTACCCGTCTGGTGGTCGGAGTAAGCTACGGAAGCCGCGAAGGCTTCCATCAAGAGGGCGTAGACCTTCTTCTGTTCGGGCTGGAGGCTTTCCCACGCCGGAATCGAGGACGGGCGCGGGCTGAGTTTCGAGTCGGCCGGAATGATTCTCATTCGTTTTTGGCGGGCAAACGTCTGCTGGCGCAGCGCGTCCCAACCGTCGTCAAACTGGCCCCTAAACTTCTCGAGCCATTCCTTCGGCGCATGATGCGGGGTGTGGGCCAGGCCCGGCGCGTAGTAAGCGAAAAAGGGTTTGTCCGGCGCTGCCGCGTTCTGCTCGCGCATCCAGCGGATGGCCTTGTCCGCCATGTCGGCTTCAAAATGATACGCGCGATCGCCGCGCGGCGCGGCGACGGGCCGGGTATTCTCTGTGATATTGGGTTCCCACATCGAGGTGTCAGCCGAGAGGAAGCCATAGAAATACTCGAAGCCCAGCCCGGTTGGCCAGCGGTCGAACGGACCGGCGGCGCTCATCTCCCAGTTCGGCGTGAGATGGCTCTTGCCGAACATAGCGGTGTTGTAGCCGTTGTGCTTGAGGATCTGAGCGACCGTCCCGCCTGACTTGGGAATAACTGTGGTATAGCCGCTGAAGCCGGTCGGCAAATTGGTCACATTCCCCATATCGACATTGTGGGGCATGCGCCCGGTCAGCAATGACGCGCGGGTCGGCGAGCATAGCGCTGTCGTGTTGAAACGATTGTAGCGCAGGCCCCCTTGGGCGAGCTGCTCAAAGGCTGGCGTGGGTACCGCTCCGCCAAAGGGGCCGGTCACCCCGAATCCGACATCGTCTGTGAGGATCACCAGGACGTTTGGGGCGTCTTTCGGCGCTTGCGGATTGGCCGGCCAGCGGGGTTTATGGGTATCCTTGATAGAGCGTCCCACGCGATCAGAAGAATCTTGCGCCGAGAGCGGCGACGAAACCAGCGAGAGCGCCAGGGCAAGGCCGGAGACGCGACGGCTCCAGCGTGTCAAGGCGGCGTGGCGGGAATTCTGGATCATCGGTTTGGTGGCCTCCGCAGCACAGGATTTTCTCAAAAAGAAGCCCCGCCCGGAACCCGGGCGGGGCCAGTCGGGAGGTTCAATAACGGAAAGTGACTTGCGCCTGGACCGTGCGCGGCAGGGAGGCGAAGCCGATCTGGTCGGCGATCACCCCGGTCAAGCCGCCAGTGCCCGAGCCGGTGTTGGGCGCGTCGGTTCCTCCGGTGGCGTACAATTCGTTGGTCAGGTTCTTGCCGATCAGCGCGAATTTCCAGCGCTCGTCCGCGGTTCCGATCCGCAGCGCAGCATCGAGTGTGACATACGAAGGCTGCCGGGTGAACGGATTGCCGAAGGCGGTGGGCAAGTAGTCGTCGCTGTAACGGGCGTCGGCGGAGACGCCGAACTTGAGCGAGCTTCCAAAGTCTGCGTCGTACGAAACGCCCAGCGCACCGCTCCACTCCGGCGCGTTGGCGGTGGGCAACCCCTTGAGGTTCTGGCGGTTGGCGACCGTGTTGACCGCCGGGTTGAACGGTACCGACAGCCCGGTCGCCGGAACGAGCACGAGCGTGCACCCAGTGTTCCGGGTCTGTCCGGCGTAGCACGGCGCACCCGGCGCATCACCGTAACGGGCGCGGTTGTAGTTTAGTGCGCCTCGAAGGTTGAAGCCGTCGAGTGCGTTCGGGGCGAATTCGAATTCAAATTCGACGCCCTTGGTCCGCGCCGAGCCGGCGTTGATCGTGGTGAAGGCGAAGATATCCGAGCGGAAGAAGTCGAGTTGAAGGTTGGTATACTCGTAATTGTAGGCATTGAGATCGAGCCGCAGTTGGCGATCCATCAGGATGGTCTTGAGCCCGACTTCGTATCCCTTGGCTTTCTCCGGCTCGAATTCGAAATCGGCGATTCCGGCAGACGGGCTGAGGATGCCTGAGTTGGAGAACCCGCCCGACTTGTAGGCAGTCTTGTATGCCGCGTAAACGTGGATATTGCGGGTCGGTTTGTACGAGATCGTCGCCTCGGGTGAGAGGTTATCGAAATCCTGGTTGGAGCGCAACGTCACGCCCGGCAGAAAGATGCCCTGCGCGACGCGGACCGGATGCGAATAGGGTTGGAGGAAGTAACTCTCCTTGTGTTCGCCGGTGTAGCGCGCGCCGCCGGTGATCTCGATCTGCTCGACTGGCTTGACCATCAACTGGCCGAACATTGCCAGAGTATCGCCGCGGGTCTGCGAGTCCTTCGAGTTGGCAAGGTAACGGCGGAACGAGGGCGTCGCCAGGCTGTTCTCGAGGCCGCCCGAGGCGGTCCAGGCATCGTAGTCGCGTTTGGTGTGCTGGTAGTAGGCGCCGACCATTCCGTTGATCGGGCCATCGAGCGTGGACAGCGCGCGGAACTCGGTTGAGAATGCGCGGAAATCGGTATCCTCGGTTGCAAAGACGCCCCCGGCGCCCGCGCGCGATACGCTATCTCCGTCGAACTGGAAGGTGTTGTTGTTCCAGTTGTAGTTGGTCACCGAAGTCAGGGTCAGGTAGTCGCTTTTATACACAAGGTTGGCGTTGACTGCCGCCGATTTGTACTGGTTGCCGGTCTGCCCGTCGGAGTTGGCGAAGGGCACGCTCGCGGCGATCGCGGCGGGAAAGCGGTTGGCCGAAGACGCGAATTTGCGGCGGCAAGGAATCGCGGCATTGAAGGCGGTCACCCCGCTCGGGCAGAAGAAGATTACCGACGACGCGCTGGGGTTGTCGCTGCGATTGGTGCCGTAGTTGCCCTTGATCGTCGCGGTGAAACTGTCAGTCGGCTCCCATTTCAGCGTCGCACGCACGTAGGCTTCGCGGGCACGTCCATCGCCCGCAGGACCCGATGTGTGCGTGGTGACCGTGCCGGGCACTGCGGTGCTCAGGCGGTCGGTGGTGGGATAGGGTTGGACGCTGCCAAGCTGCTTGAAGTAACCGTCGTACATCTTGCTCGCGCGACCGGCGATACGGATGCCGAGCGTGTCGGAGATCGGTGTAGAGAAAATCGCTTCGCCGATGATCTGCTTGGCGGTGAACTCGTAGCCAGCGCGGGCGATCACCTCGAGCTCGTTGCCGGGATCGGCGGTTGTGATCGAGACCACGCCGGCGGTCGCGTTCTTGCCGAAGAACAGCGCCTGCGGACCCTTGAGCAGCTCAAGGCGGCCGAGGTCGAAGAACCCCTCGTTGATCGTCCGGCCTTGACCGTAATAGGCGCCATCGACGATTACCGCGACCGACTGCTCGAGCCCGATCGAGGTCGTGTTCGATCCGATCCCGCGCAGCACAAGCGTCGCGCCCGCGCCGGAAGGAGCGCGCCCGATCACGAACGACGGCGTCTGCGCCGCAACCCTTTCCAGGCTGGTCAGGTCGTAGCGTTCGATCCGCGCGGCCGAGATCGCGGTAACGGCGACTGGCACGTCCTGGGTGGTCTCGTTACGCTTGCGCGCAGTGACGACGATTTCCTCGATACCGCCAGATCCTTCATCGGATGCTGCGGCTTCCTGGGCGGCGACCGTTGTGGGCTGGGCAAGCAACGCCAGGCTGCTGGCGGCCAGCAACAGCATCTTGGTGTTGTCGAGCGTCGTGGGCATTTGGTGGGTCATGCTTCATCTCCCCCGCTTCCAGCCCATTGGAGGTCTGGCTTTTTGGTTCGCGTTAAGTCATACGCGTTAACTCAAATAAGGCACCTGACTGAATCGCTAGCTGCATGACCACGGTTTTGAAAGGCAGGGTGCGTGTCATGATCTTGCCCGTTGAATCGAAAGTTGCGCGATTGCCCGCGGCGCGACGCCGCGCGGAGCGCGACCGGGCCTCGGTGATTGGCGCTGACCCGAGGCTCCGCCTGATGATCGCTGCAGAATCTCTGTTCGCGGACAATCCGATCGAGAGCGTCGCATTGCGTGAAATCGCCGCCAAGGCCGGCAACGGCAACAATAACGCGGTCCAGTATCATTTCGGCGGCAAGGATGAGCTGGTCCAGGCCATTTTTGCCTGGCGCGTGACGCAAATGGAGGTGCCTCGCGGAGAGGCCTACGCGGGCATTCATGAAGCGGGTCGCGAGCCGGCGCTGGCAGACCTTGTCGATATCCTGTGCCGTCCGCTGCTCGGACTGGTCGATGCCCATGGGCGCCATACCTACGCGGCATTCCTGACCCAATACGTCATTCGACATCGCCCGGGGGGTTTGGCCCACGCCGCCGACATCGTCTCGGAATCAACCTCGGTCTTACGCAGGTTGCTCGCGGACATCCACGCGGCTTGCGGCTTTTCGCAAATCGGGGGTGGCGACTATCGAATCGGACTCGCCCACCTCACGTTCGCGAACATGCTGGCGATGTCGGATAGCGAGCGGCTTCCGAGCCGCGATCCGGCGGCGTTTCGCGAGCGGGTCGAAGCTACGTTGGCGATGATCATCAGGGCATTGTCATGACCAGCTCGGCCAGTCGAATTTCGTGGCCTTTTCTTGCGCTTTTGGCAACTTGCATTCCCGTCGTGACGTTTGCCCAGGCCGTTTCCGGAAAGCCCGGGACGCCGAGCTATGATCCCGAACTCGCCGACCAGTTTCCGCACCCCCGACTTGACGACACCGTACCCGCCGACCCCGCGATGCGCACCTTGTGGGCACGCAACCTGGCATTTGATGCGACGATCTATGGCCAGCCCGCGGTGCTGATCTACCGCCAGGCTTATGATCAGGCGATTGCGCCGGGCGGGACCGGATTCGTCGGCTTCAACCGTTTCGCGCATGGCCGTAGCCCGGCGGGTCCGGGTTACGCGCCGTTCAAAACCCCGAACGCCGACACGCTCTATTCCAACGCCTACCTCGACTTGCGGGGGGGACCGGTACTGTTTAACGTTCCCGCAACCGCCGCGCGTTACTATACCGCAAACTTCCTCGACTATTTCGGCAACGCAACGAACATTTCCGCGCGCACGCACGGAATGAACGGCGGGCGATATCTGATCGCGACGACCGATTGGCGCGGCGAAGTACCCAAGGACCGCACGCTGTTCCGGGTGGCTTCGCCGGCGATGTGGATATTGTTGCGAGTCCTGGTGTCCGATGCATCCGACGCCAAGGTCGCCAATGCGCTGCAGGACCGTTTTGTGCTCACCCCGACCGGGACGCCTTCGCCGCGGACCTGGCCCGACGGGCACGATCGAAGCGCAATCGGCTTCTTTCGCATTCTCGATTTCGTGCTCCGGGAAGCCGGGCAACCGGTGAAGGAGGAAGCGCTCGTCTATCGCTACAAAGGAATTGGGATCGCGGGGCCGCGGTCGTTCGACGAGATTATCCAGGACGAGGCGAGCCGGGTCGGGATCGAACGGGGCCATGCCGAGGCGTTGGCGCTGATCGATTCTTCCATCGTCCAGAATGGACGCCGGGTGGGAACATGGTCCGAACCGCTCGATGTCGGGCGGCCCGGCTACAACTACCTCTACCGCGCAGCGGTAAATACCCTGGGCACAGGGGGCAACGTAACCGATGAAAACTATCCCTTTACAACATTCGTCGATGCCGATGGCGGGCGCCTGACTGGCGCAGACGGCCCTTATGAGCTCCGCCTCGCATCGCCTCCTCCTGCACGCTATTTCTGGTCGGTCACGGTTTACGATGCGAAGACTCGCGAGTTGTTTCCCAACGCCGCAGGCAAATATCTCGTGAACGACCGGACAAGGGGCCTGGTTCGCGGGCCAAGCGGGAGCGTCACCGTCCGCTTCGAAACCGGAGCGATGGCCGGGCACATCGACGCCAATACTATTCCCGTTCCAGACGGGCCCTTCTACGTCGCAATCCGCGCCCAGGGGCCGCTGCCTGACCTGCTCGAACGCCGCTGGGTGCCTCCACCGGTGCGCAATACGGCCGCGCGATGATACGCAAATTGGTGGCGCTGGTACTGGCCTTCGGGCTCAATAGTTGTGCCGGGGTTCCTTCCAACTTGGTCAAGGGGTCCCGGGGTGACGCTCTGTTCGCCACCGAAACCAAAGACGTCCGCGCTCTAGCGACGCGCGCCTATGTCTGGGGCATGCCACTAGTCGAGGCGGCCCTAATCCGTACCCGCTTTGCCGAGAGCGGGGCGCCGTTCAATCGTTTCAGTCATCGCCGCAGTCTTGCCGGTCCAGAGATGCGCGCCGGTGTCGCGCCCAACAACGACACGCTGTATTCGCTGGCCTGGGTCGATCTCGCCTTCGGTCCATTGGTCGTCACGATGCCTGATTTTGGTCAACGTTATTACACAATCTCGATCAACCAGGCGGATTCATCTGCCGAGCACTCTTTCGGACAGAGAACGCACAGTGGGCAGTTGCCACCGTTGTTTCTACATCGTGCAGGCTCGCCCGATGCAGTTCCTCCCGGCATGATCGACGTTCCTATCCTCAGCCGATTCGCAAACCTTGCCGGACGGATCCTCGTGCGAGGGGCCGGAGATTTTACTGCCGTACATGCGTTGCAGGACGGCATGGCCATTCACCGATCGAAGGACTGGGCGGCAGATATGCGAAGTGTCGGCGCAGACGTCGGCGCCACCGGCCTTTCACCGCGTTCCGGTTTGACCGAAGGCGCGCGATTCTTTGCACAACTCGGCGAAGTACTGGAAGATTGGCCACCGCACGGCAAACGCGAGAGAGCAATGATCGCGTCGTTGACGCGCCTGGGGCTGGGCGGTGGGAAGAATCCGCGTCGCCTTTCCAATTCGGAGCAACTCGCACTTGCCGATGGATTTGAAGCAGGCAAACGGCTGGTTGCCCAGCGGTCGCTGCATCTCGGCGAGCAGCACGACGGATGGACAACCAATTACCGAGGACCTCGGTTCGGAGCGGACTGGCTGTTGCGAGCCGGTGTCGCGAAGGACCAGATCTTCGTGGCCGTGCCAGAGGAGGCAATTTATCCGGTCGGTCGCTCTGATTCCGACGGGAAGCCTCTCACCGGAGCACACCGGTATCAAATCCGCTTCGCCCCCGGAAAGCTGCCGTCGGTCGGTGCGTTTTGGTCGGTTACCGCCTATGGCGACGACGGCTTTATGATACCGAATGCGATCGCGCGCTACTCCGTAGGCGACCGCACGCCTGGTTTGGTTCGGGATTCCGATGGCTCCGTAACGATTGTTCTGGCCTGGGATGAGCCAAGGGAAGCCGGGATAAACTGGCTGCCGGTGGGACCTGGCCCCTTCTTCGTGATGTTGCGGCTCTATCGGCCGCTTCCCTCGGTAATAGATCGCAGTTGGCGTCCGCCAGCGATCCAGAGGATTAAGCCACGCGAGTTGTAATTCTCCATCAATCACAACATATATATCAGACAAAGGCATAATGTATTAAACATCAAGGTTCCATGGACAAATGGTATACATATTTTAATTTAAGCAAGAGCAACGAAAACGAGGTAGGACTTCCTGCTTTTGTCGTAACGGCTGGCGACTTTGCGCCAGTTATTCAGTTGGTTGAAATGCTGCTCGATCAGGTTCCGCCAACGGTATTTCGCGCGGTCGTGCGGAGCAGGCGTGCGGCGGTTGACCTTGACGCGGACCACCGCTTCGACGCTGGCAGCGGCGATCTGTTCGCGGATGGCGTCGGCATCATAGCCGCGATCAGCGAGGACGTTTCGATCCGATCGCCGATCATCCGAAACAACGGCGCAAAGCTTTGAACGTCGTGCGCCCTGGCCAGGGGTCGCCGGCCTCGACTTCATCGAACGAGCCAAAGTCGTCCATCTGCCGGGACCGCCCGGCACCGGCAGTGCCACATTGCCACCGCGCTCGCAGTCGATGCCGTGCGTGCCGGCGAAGCGGTCTACTTCATCCCGCTCGCCGATCTGATCGCCCAGCTTGCCAAGGCAGCGCGAAGGCATGCTCAGAATAAGAATCCGCTTCCTCGCCCGCGCATCGCTGCTCGTCGTCGATGAGATCGGACATCCCTGTCACTCCGGGCGACGCCAACCTGTTCGTCCTGCTCGCCAATGCCGGTTACGAAAAGGGCGCCATTGTCTTATCCGGGCATCGCCCTGCCGCCGGCAGTATCCGGCAAAGCATCCCCGCCCTGCTCAATAAGCGGCTGCGCCGCTTACTGAGGTAAGAAAACGCTCATTTCCTGACTAACCACGAAAGTTGGCTTCTTCAGAATTCACCGAAATATCAGCGTGTTGTTTGGTCGCGAACTGCCCGCATGTCACATTCCAAAACCGCTCGCGGTTCAGTCACGTCACGGAATATATTGGTCGCCATCCTTGCCCGACCGAGTCTGCCACGAGCGCCCGCGGCTTGAAGCAGAATGCGTGAGCGGCGCATTTGAGCGTGGGTAGAAATGTGGGTAACATGGATTGTGGATAACCATATTATGCCTTATTATCATTATATTAGTTGACATTACGTGGATACCTCCCTCTCCGCCAACCATGTAAATAATTAATACAGAAGGAAAAACAGCCTGCAAAGGCGCGCAGTTCCGCGCCATCTCGGCGGTTGGCCCGGTGTGCAGAGAGCAAGAAACGCCAGTGCTTCGAGCAGCTTTCAGCCCGATCTCTGTGGCCCTATGAGCTACTACGTGTGAATTGGCATCAATCCGGACACCTTTTAGACTTGATGGCCAAGTCGCTGATTTGGCTCAAAACGCCTAAGTCGAGCCGAGTCCCGATCGGCGCCGACTGGGACCCCTCCGGCGATCTGAAAGTCGCAGCGCATCAACTGCCTAGCTGACAGGGATGTGGGGGCCCGACTGGACGCCTATTTACAGGCATATCCATTGATTCTTGATCTTTACGCAAGCTTACCAAAAAAAGTTGTAAATGACATCTACAACACGCCCTCTAAAAACATCCACCAGGAGAACGTCATCGTAGTATCGGACCCACCTGTAGCTACCCGTCGCCGGCGGCAGACGGTAACGCCACGGATCATTGATAATATAGCCCGATGAGTAATATTGCCTGCCAAGCGAGAAACCTACAGAATAGCGGCGATACCCATAGGCTGAGCCAAACGGATCGTAATATCCCGGCGCCTGATAGAGTGATCCATAGCGGCTACGGTAGCTACGCCAATCATAGTTTTGATTCCCCCGCCAGTTACGGTCCCATTCGCGGTGTAAAGTCTGGTGATCCCGATTCACATCGCGATGAAACACGCGGTGTTCGCGCCGTGTGGGGTCGCTGCGGTGAATCTCGCGGTGATCAGCGCGGTAACCCCGATGCGTGTCGCTGTGTACTTCCTGGTGCTCCTGGCGGTGGTCGCGCTTGACCTCTCGATGAAATTGGCGGTGTTCGCGTTTAGACGGATTTTCGCGGTGGAGCTCCCGATGTTCCTGCCGATATTCTCGATGCAGTCCACGATGCTCGTCGCGAACGACGGGAGCATTATGATGAACGTCGGGTGCCTGCCTCGGCTCGCGCTGATCTGTGCTGACTCGCTCAGTAACAAAGCCGCCGAAGCCGTCTTGTCGCTCGCTCATCACCGGTGTTTGATGGTGCGCCTCATGAGTCCCGGGCTCCCTGTCCTGCTCCGCCTGACTTGCCGAAGCGGGCGTCGCACCTGCCGCGAGCAATATGGCGATTATGGTTTTGCGCATGCTACGACTCCAGCCCGACAGACGAGCCTTCGAAACTTACTCCTGCAATCTGACCCGTCGCTGAACCAGGCATATCGCCCACAGCGCCAGGCGAAGAGGGGTCTGAGCTTCCGCGGACAGGAATCCCAGCCTCGGTTGACCAGCCTTGGGCAGCGGTCTTCGCGGATGAGGCAACTACCTTGTGAGCTCGATGGATGAAACAACCCGATTGCCGTCGGCGCGGTCGAGCTGGACAAAGATATCGACGGTTCCTCGAACATAGTCGATCAGCTCGTCACGACCGAGTTCGGTGCCACCCATCATCGCCATCAGCGCCAACTGCTCTACCGCACCGCGGGGAGAACTGGCATGAACCGTGGTGATCGAGCCGGGATGGCCGGTTCCGACCGCCCTGAGCCAGCTCATGGCCTCCGCGCCGCGCACTTCCCCCATGATGATCCGGTCGGGCCGCAACCGTAGCGCCGCCTCGACGAGGTCCGCGGGGCTGACCGAGGCTTCGCCCAGCCGTCCCCGTACCGCGATCAAGCCCACCGCGTTCTCATGGGTAAGTTGGATTTCGGGGGTGTCTTCGATCAGGACGAACCGCTCGGCGACGGGCGCTTCCTTTAACAGTGCGTTGAGGAACGTGGTCTTGCCCGTCCCGGTCGCGCCAGCGATGACGATCGTCTTGCGCATCTCGACTGCCCGCTTGAGGAATGCGAGCGTTTGTCCCGATTCGAGCAACTGCGCCAACTCAAGTGCTTGTGCTTCCTGCTCGAGTGCGAAAGTGCCGATCCTGGCAAACGCCCCGGTCGCAACGTAATCCGACAATCGCAAGTCGGGCATGCTGTGCTTGCGGATCGCGACGATGACATGGCCGCGCGTTGCCGGCGGCGCGCAGATCTGCACTCGCGAGCCATCGGGCAATGTGCTGGCGAGGAGCGGGTGTTCCCGATTGATCCCCTGATCGGAACTTGCCGCAATCTGATGCGCCAGCCGCCAAAGCGATGCGTCGTCAAACGCGGGGACAGTATGCCGCTCGGTTCCCTCCGCCGTCTCCAGCCACAGCTCACCAGGACGATTGACGAACAGGTCGGTAACGTCATCGCGACTCAGGAATGGCGCCAGCGGCGTGAGGAATGCGTCGAGATAAACGCGCTGCGTTGCACTCATCGCATCGGTCCGACGCGGGTGAAATCGAGATCGCGGGCAACGAAGATGCGCACGGCCGCGCCTTGCCGGGTCGTAATCGTTGGCGGAATATCGGTACCACGTGAGGCTTGGCCGGCAAGCGAGGACGCTTCGCTGGCTGTACTGACCACAACTGTCGAGCCGCCGCTGACCGATGCCGCCGCAGCATTGATCCCTCCGGTCAGCACGGACAGCAGGATCGCTCCGCCAAAACGCTGGAAGAAATGGCGGTTGACCTTGCCACCCACCCCGCCACGACCAAGTTCGTCGACCGCCGGCGAGGCCAGTTCGACCGAAACTCCGTCCGGGCGGATCAGGCGCGTCCACAAGATGAAAACCCGCGAGGCGCCTTGCGCCACTCCGGACTTGTACTGTCCGATGATCCGGCTCCCCGCGGGGATCAACACGGCCGAACCGTCGAAACTGTAGACGTCGCGCTGGGTCAGTGCCCGCGCATAGCCGGGCAGATCGGAATTGAGCGCAGTTTCCATCACCGCGCCGATGATCGCGCCCTGCGGAACCAGTCGGCTGAGCCCAGTCATGTGTTGAGCCTGAACCGCTTGCGTTTCCTCGCTGCCGACGCGGGCAGCGAAGCGTTCGGTATCCGACAGGGTCTTGGCCGTTTCTGAACTGGCCCCCCCCGCAGTTCCGGGTTCGATTGCCGCCGTGCCGGGCGCCGGACCGCCTGTCCTGGCGCTCTCGTTCTGGACCAGATCTACGATCAGTGTGGGCGCGCGAAGCCGCTCTCGCGCGCGATCGGCGGTGCCACTCCCCGCAGCGGCCGGACGCAGTGTGTTGTCGAACCGCGCGACCGGCGTCACGGTCGATGGGGGAGAATTGGGGATCAGCAAGGTGGGCGGTGGAGCAGCCGCGACGACCGCGGTGTTCGGCGTAAGGATGGCGGGGGCAGGGACCGCAGTCGCTGCGAGCGGGGGCAGGGAATCTTCGAGCGAGCCCTGTGCCGCGCGCGCATCGGAGAGCCACATGAACACTCCCACCCCAAATGCGCCGAGCACAGAGACCACCGCAGTTGTCGAGATGCGTCTGGCTGGCTGCGCGACTGCCGGGCGATTGACGGGGATTTCTTCGCTCACGGAGTCGTTCCATTCATAGGGGCCACGGTTGCGACTTGCTTGCCTGTCCGTAGCGTAAAGCGGCCACCGGTCTGCTGGACGATCATGACGCGGCCGCGCGTCGAAGAGTTGACGAGGGTTTCGTCTTTGCCCGGACCGCCCGCAAAAATTGCGGGAATGACTTTATCGGGGCCGAACTCGAAATAGGTCATCAGGCCATCGTCCCAGACCCGGGTGGGAACGATCCCGATATCGCCGGCCATCGCATAGCTATAGTTCAGCAGCGGCGGTGGCGGCAGCAGCGGCTCCTCGACTGCGACGACGATTTCGCGCGGATAATCGAAGCGGACGATCCACGGCGTCGTCGCATTGCGGGGCGCAACCTCGAGCGAGAAGGCATAGCGACGACGGTCGGTCACCACAGTCATATTGGTTGAGGCGTTGCGTCCCAACGGCTTGAGAAACAGGTTGCGCGCCCGCTTGTTCGGGGTGACCTGCCAAGCAAGCGCATCGCCGATCGATACGTTTTCGATCCGCTCGTCGGGCGCGAATTCGAGCATGATCTGCCAGCCCAATGCGCCTTGCAGGCGAACCACCTCGTCCGCGTCATAAAACACCGTCTGGATGTGCGGGTCGGCCGGACCCGGCACCGGCGAGCGTGCGGCGACAAGCAACAAACACATGATTGTGAAAGCGATTCTCACGGTGCAAGTCCTTCCGCGTCGCGACGGTACCTGGTCACGAGAAAACCGAGCGGATTGTCGTAGCGATCCTCCATCCGCAACGGACGCCCGCTGAAACCAAAGCTGATCGCTGCAACATTTGCCGCTGGCGGCAAGGGCGCGGCGCCGGCATTGGTCCGGATCGCATCGAACCGAACGATCGCGGCACCCGCGGCGATGAGCGAGACGCTGCGGACACGGATCGCAATGGTATCGCCCTTGTTCAGCGTGCGCAGCGGGCTGGATGGATTGTTCGCGGCCATCTGGGCGACATACGCGGTTGCGACCGCGGGTGCGGACATCACCCGCACGCGGCGATACTGCCGCGCGAGGTCGGTCGCGTCGAAAGTTTCGCGAGCCACGACATAACCCGCGAGTTGCGCCTGTATAACTGCTTCGTTCTGCGTCAAACGGCCCGATTTGAGCGTGGTCGCGACTTCGGTCGCGCCGGTCAGCCGATCGACCGTCACCACGAACGGTTCGACGGTCTTGAGCGGCACAAGGAAAACAAGTGTCAACGCCAGGATCAACGCGATGGCCGCGGCAATTGCGGCTGCGATCCACGCGATGCGCGTTTCGCGGGCCGAGCTGGCAACTTTGCCATCGGCCCAGGTCCGGGCAGCTTGGTAATAGTCTTCACGTTCGCTCATGCGTCCCTCCGGGTGGCGGCGCGCGACGACCGGGCAAGACCACGCGAGCGCGGCCCAGGCGGGCGAAGCGGCGCTATCATTACGGCTCCCGCGTCCGCCGCTCCACGCGCGGCGACACGGCTTTCCCGCGACCGTGTCGTCGCCAGTGCAGACGCGGCACCGCGAGCACCGACGTTTGCCGCAGGATCATCGCGCCGGGCGCTAACATCGAGTGATTGGGCTAGTCGCGCAGCCGACGATTGCGTCCCAGGTGCGACCGCGCGGTCGTCGGAAGTCGTTACCACGGTGGGCTCGGTATCACGGGTAGGCGAACCGCTACGATCGCGCGGGAGGCGAATGCCACGCGCGATACGACCGGCCGACTTGAGCGCGAACAAGGAGGCAATCGCAAAGACCACCGTAACCAGACCCACCGGCATCACGGTTGCAGTCTCGAACGTTCCGGCGGCCTGTTCGGCCAACAGTCGAGCGATGACCGGCCCGATGATCGCCATTTCGACCGCTGCCAGGATAAGCACGAACAGCGGCACGAGTGCTGCGGTCGCCATCGCCCCCAGCCAGGCCTGCGCCATCCCCCGCGTCGCGTCGAACAAAAGCAAGCCGGCCATGGCCGGGGCGATCGCGAGCAGCAGCGCCAGGACCACGCGAACCGCGACCATGACTCCCACGATCGACAAGGCAAGCAGCAATGCTGAAACATTCAGGACCATCGCCGCCGCCGCCGGACCGCCAACCAAGGGCGAGGCGATCCCGGCACGCGTCCTGTAGCCGACCGAAGCCGCCTCAAGGTTGTTGAGCGCGACTTGCAGGCTTTCAAGCGGATCAGACGCGCCGATTCCCGAAAGCAGTTGGGCGGCTATGCGGGCTGGCGCGCGGGCGAAGGTATCGTATGCCAGGGTTTGCCAGGCTTCCCAGGATGTC
The DNA here is from genome assembly GCA_030697365.1 of Novosphingobium sp. Classification (GTDB taxonomy): domain Bacteria; phylum Pseudomonadota; class Alphaproteobacteria; order Sphingomonadales; family Sphingomonadaceae; genus Novosphingobium. The sequence goes on from JAUYQH010000021.1 coordinate 30,419, forward strand.
GCGACGACCAGTACCACGCCGATCTTGATGGTCAGCCCGACCGCGTCGGACAGAACAAGCCCACGGCCGAGAAGAAGGCGATAGCCGAACAAAGCCACCGCGATCACCAGCAACGACGTCAACACCGCTCCGACGGGGCCGCCCGGATCGGCCATCGCCGCATAACCGCGCTCGACCAGGCCGAAAGCCTGGCAGTCGGTGGTGGCGAGCAAGCTGGCGACAAGCCCTTCAGGACCCGCTGGGGTGCAGAAGTCGGGGTTCATGCCACCTCCAGCAGCCGCGGCAGCCACGCCTCGGGGGCGTCGCCGACTTCCTCGCGGATGCCATCCAGCAGCCTGACGGTGCGTTCGCGACCCGAAAGGACGGTCAGCAGATCGGGCTCCGACGCAAGGTTCAGCCGGACGACGACGCTGTCCGAGCCATGCTTGACCAGAAATGCACGCGCCGCTTCGGGCATCGACCTGACGATCTCGAATTCGTGCTCGGTCAGACCAAATCCGTCGATATAGTCGCTTGCCTGCGCTGCGGCGTTCGCCATGAAGATCTGGGTGCCTGCCTGCTCGATGATGGCCGAGGCGACCTGGCTTTGCAAAGCATCGGACGCTGACTGGGTGGCGAAGCCCACAATCCCCCCGCGCTTTCGGATGGTCTTCTCCCAGTCACGAATGCGCGCCACAAAAACCTCGTCGTCGAGCGCCTTCCACCCCTCGTCGACGACGATGATCGTCGCCCGGCCATCGAGCCGCTCTTCCACCCGGTGGAACAGGTAGAGCATCGTCGAGGAGCGCAAAGCCGGTTGATCGAGAATTGCGGTCATGTCGAAACCGATGGAATCGGCCGCCAGGTCGAGCCCGTCGCTGGCGTTGTCGAACAGCCAGGCATGCTCCCCGGCCGAGTGCCATGGCGCCAGCCGTGCTGCAAGGTCGTTGCCCGAGGCCCGTCCGCGCCCGCGAAACAGTTCAGCTAGATGGCGCAAGCGCCGATGCTCTGGCGGACCAGCATACGAACTGGCGATAGCGTCGCTGATCCAGCCGGCTTCCTCCACAGTGGGCGCTTCGCCTCCACCAGTAGCCAACTTGGCGACCCACTCGCTGAGGAACCGGCGATTTACCGGGGTATCGGGCAGCGCCAGCGGATTCAGGCGAGTTGGCGCGCCGGGGCGCAGCGTGTCATAGACCCCGCCGATTGCACGCAGGAAAATCTCGGCGCCGCGATCCTTGTCGAACAGCACAATTCGGGGCGCGAAACGGCGCGCCTGGGCGAGGAGGAAACCCAAGACCACGGTCTTGCCCGAACCCGACGGACCGATGATGGTGAAGTTGCCGAGATCGCCGCGGTGAAAGTTGAAGAAATAGGGGCCGGCCGAAGTGGTTTCGAACAACGTCACCGCGTCGCCCCAGAAGTTGCCCGAAGCCTGTCCGACAGGGAAGTTGTGAGCGCTGGCAAACCCTGCGAAATTGGCCGAGGATACCAGCGCGCGCCGAGCGATATAACGGAAGTTGCCCGGAAACTGGGCCCAGAAGGCCGCTTCGAGGCCCAGTTCTTCGCGGACCGCAACGAAGCCTGCGTCGGCCAATGTCGCCTGAACTTCGCCAATCGAGGCGTCGAGTGCGGCCAGGCTCGTCGCTTTGAGCATCACGGTCAGGTGATGTTCGCCAAACAGAGTACGGCCGGCGGCGACTTCGTCTTTGGCCAAAGCCAGCTCGGAGCGCAGCGACACCGCGGCATCGGCGGCCGAACGCATCCGTCGCAGCGCCAGATCCATCCGCTCGAGTGTCGGCCCGCGATCCACGACTGCAAAGCTTTGTGTCACGACCATTTCGAACGGCAACCGATAGAGATCGTCGAGCATTCCCGGACCGGTTTCGGCGGGGTAGTCCTTCACCGAAAGGATTGCGGCAACCTCAGGCCCATCTCCGTCCACCGGACCGAATTCGATCGCGTCGGCACCGAAACCGATCCGCCGCCGTGCCATCGCTTGCGCCAGTTCACCTTGGGGCAGCAGCATCGGGGTGGCAGGGCTTCCCAGTAAGGACGAAAGGAACTCGAGCGGTTCCGAGGCGAGTCCGGTCGCGATTTCATAACTCGACAGCAGCCGCGGGCGATAGGGATCCAGCGCCGCCAGCAAGGCCTCACGCGCCTGATCCAGCGCACGCAAATCGGCGGTGGTCTCGCCGCGCGCCGGAGCCGTGCCGCCGAACAGGCCGAGCAGGCGCTCGGCCGCTCCGGCCCTGCCCGCCAGCGGGCGGATCAGCAACGTCAGATAGTCGCCCGTGAAAAACTCATAACGTGCTGATCAGGAACTGGAAACTCGGCATTTGAA
>JAUYQH010000022.1 GCA_030697365.1 Novosphingobium sp.
ACGGTCTCACCCGCGGTCAGGATGGCGATATCCTCGAGCATGGCCTTGCGGCGATCGCCAAAACCAGGAGCCTTTACGGCCGCGACCTTGAGTCCGCCGCGAAGCTTGTTGACGACAAGCGTCGCCAGGGCCTCGCCTTCGATGTCTTCGGCGATGATCAGCAGCGGCCGGCCGGACTGGGCAACCGCTTCGAGGATCGGTAGCATATCCTTTAGATTGGAGAGCTTCTTCTCGTGGATCAGGATGTACGGGTCCTCGAGTTCGACTTCCATCCGCTGTGGGTCGGTGATGAAGTAGGGCGATAGATAGCCGCGGTCGAACTGCATGCCATCGACGGTCTCGAGCTCGAACTCCATGCCTTTGGCTGCTACGACGGGGATCACGCCTACCTTGCCGACCTTCTCCATCGCCGCGGCAATCTTCTGGCCGACAACCTCGTCGCCATTGGCCGAAACGATGCCCACCTGGGCAATTTCGGTGTTGTTCGAGACCGGCTTTGAGCGCGCCTTGAGGTCCTCGACGACCTTGGTGACGGCAAGATCGATGCCCCGCTTGAGATCCATCGGGTTCATCCCCGCAGCGACCGACTTCAAGCCCTCGCGCACGATTGCCTGGGCGAGTACCGTTGCCGTGGTCGTGCCATCGCCAGCATGATCGTGGGTCTTGGAGGCAACCGAACGCATCAACTGGGCGCCCATGTTCTCGAACTTGTCGGTGAGCTCGATTTCCTTGGCGACGGTCACCCCGTCCTTGGTGATCCGCGGCGAGCCATAGCTCTTGTCGAGGAGTACATTGCGGCCTTTCGGTCCCAACGTAACCCGGACCGCATTGGCGAGAATGTCCACGCCGCGGGCGATGCCTTCGCGCGCTTCGGTGGCGAATCGGACGTCTTTGGCTGCCATGATGATGCCTTCGAAATTGAGTTCAGTTGCCAATCAGACCGCGGGATGGCGCGTATCGCCTTCGCGGTCCGCGATGATCACTCGACAACGCCGAGGATGTCGGTTTCTTTCATGATGATCAGGTCCTCGCCATCGACCTTCACTTCGGTGCCCGACCACTTGCCGAACAGGATTTTGTCGCCGGCTTTGACGTCGAGCGGGGTGATCGTGCCATCGTCTGCGAGGGTTCCGCTGCCGACGGAGACGACCTCGCCTTCCTGCGGCTTTTCCTGCGCCGTGTCGGGAATGATGATCCCGCCAGCAGTCTTGGCCTCAGCCTCGACCCGGCGGACCAGCACGCGATCATGGAGGGGGCGAAAGTTCATAGGGGCGGTATCCTGTCCACTGGGGTGCGACCATCTTTGTCGCCGGCTCAGGCGGCGCCAACGCTGCCGTCCTGATATTGGCACTCACATGGGGAGAGTGCCAATATCAGCCCTATCTGCCGATTAGCAGACCGCGTCAACCAAAGTGCGGGTCAGAGATGTCGGACGGCAGCTATTGCAAGACCGGCCGGTCGTAACCCGGCCGAGAACCGCGGATAGAGCCCCGACACGTCCGTGTCTGGCGTGACTGGCAAACCCAACGAGCTATGTATCGCAACGAATGCGCGAAGCGTTCTACGACCTGCGGAAAATGACCGAGAGGTTGTTCGCTGGCATTTCGACTACGCGATCGAGCACGAAGCCAAATGAGCCCGCGCAAACCGCGACTTCGTCGAGATCGCGCAACCCCCAGCGCGGATCGCGGCCGCGCAAGTCTTCATCGAACGCCGCGTTGCTGGGTGCGAGCGGCTTGGCAGGCTGGCAGAACGGCCCGTACAGATAGAGGGGCGCCCCTGAGCCGAGAATCCGGCCGGCCCCTCGCATCAGGCCTTCGGTCGAGGCCCATGGGCTAATGTGGATCATATTGATGCAAACCACCGCCGCGGCATGATCGATCGGCCAGTTGTCGCAGGCGGCATCGAGATCGAGCGGAGAGATACGGTAATGGGCCGCGCCTCCTGATTTGGAGGGGTGGCTGTCCCCCGGTCATGATGGAGTGACGGGGTTTCTGGTGTGGTGCTTTGAGGCCCGCAGCGATGAAGGAGGACAGCCGTGGACTATTATGCCGGATTGGACGTGTCGTTGGAACTGACCAGTGTGTGCCTGGTCAACCAGCAAGGTGAGGTGGTTCGAGAAGCCAAGGTGGCAAGCGAGCCTGAGGCCTTGGTCCGCTTCCTGAACGAGCAGCAGCTACCGATTGTGCGTGTTGCCCTGGAAGCAGGTCCCTTGTCGCAGTGGCTTCATGCCGGCCTGGGTGCGGCAGGCTTTGACGCAGTCCTGCTTGAGACCCGGCATGTGAAGGCGGCGCTTTCCGCCATGACGGTGAAGACCGACCGGCGCGACGCGCGTGGCATTGCCCAGCTGCTTCGGCTTGGCTGGTTCAGACCGGTGCACGTCAAGTCGGCAAGTGCGCAGGAGGTGCGCTGCGTGCTGACCGCCCGCAAGCTTATCCAGGCCAAGCTGCTCGACATCGAGAGCGGGATCCGCGGCGTGCTGCGGGGCTTTGGCTTGAAGGTCGGCCCCATCAGTCGCGGCCGCTTCGAGGCGCGGGTGAGCGCGCTTGTGCATGGGCACTCCATGCTCGAGCAAGTGGCCGGCTCGATGCTTACAGCCCGCTCCGCATTGCAGACAGAGTTTGCGCGTCTTCATCGCATGATCCTGTCGCTGGTCCGCGCCGATCCGGTGTGCCGCCAGCTGATGAGCGTGCCCGGCGTTGGCGCCATCGTCGCCATTACCTTCAAGAGCGGGATCGATGATCCAGGCCGGTTCCGGCGCTCGCGCGATGTCGGTCCGCACTTCGGGCTTACGCCTCGCAAGTATCAGTCGGGCGAGAAGGACGTGACCGGATCGATCAGCAAGGTCGGGGACCGGATGGTGCGCACCGCCCTCTATGAGGCGGCAAGCGTGATGCTCAGCAGAACGGTGCGCATGTCCGCCCTCAAGGCCTGGGGCATGGCCGTGGCCAAGCGGCGCGGAGGGAAGAAGGCACGCGTGGCGCTGGCCCGCAAGCTCGGCGTCATCCTTCACCGCATGTGGGTCGATGGAACGCACTTCCGCTGGACCAGGGAAGCCGCCGCAATGGCCTGATGAGGAGAATTTAAGAGATCGGGCCGGCGACAAGCCTGCCCGTGGTCCCACCGCTGGGACGGTGAAGTTGGTGAAGCCGCAATGTCCGCAGTCGCTGCCATACAGACGACGTTGGAAAGATAGGCTCACCGCTTCCTCTGACCGTATGATGTGGCAGCTCAAAGCTGACCACGGACAGAAGCAAGAACCAGCGGAAAGACCAAAACGGGTGACTTGACACCATGGCCCATTACAGAAGCGGACGTTATCCACCCCCTCAGCCGCGATCCAGGCGCCGATCGAGCAGCGGGCTTCTTTGGATGGGTCTGATGGTTGCCACTCGAGCATCGGGAGGGCCCGGGCAAAGTGGACGACGTGCTCACCGGTTCCGCTCGCTACTTCGAGTACCCTCCCCGAAGACGGCAAAATCGACCGCAGCACATCAAGGATCAGACCCCGATTGCGCGCGGTTGCGGGAGCATGTTGGCGGTAGTCGTCGCTAGACATTCACCGACCCCATTTCCGTTTAGAAACTGCAGACCCTTTGGCCCACATGGCGGTCAGGGTCTATCGTGCCAGACCTTCCGCACAGGGCGCCCGATGCAGGAGGAAGGCATGTTTGTCGCGGTCTACTGGTGGCGCGTCCACCCCGGCAAGGAAGAGCAGTTTCGCAAGGCATGGCATCGCGGCACCGAGCTCATCACTAGGACATACGGCAGCTATGGGTCGCGTCTGCACCGCGACCGCGATGGGCGCTTCGTTGGCTATGCCGAGTGGCCCGATGAAGCGACCTGGCGCGCCGCCTTCGAGCGGAAGATGGTCTACGACGACCCCGAGACCAGAGCCGCTTTTGTCGACGCCATTGCCGAAACACCAATCGAGGCCGAGCCGATTTTCACCATGACTGTCGTCGACGATCTGCTCGTCCGCAGCCGCTGATCTTTCATACCGGGCCGTGCGGCCATGCACTTCCCGCCGCTCTCAGCTGCCCGAACTCACCGCAGCTTCCGCGGCGCTGAAGCCGATTTTGGAATGCTGGCCGTCGCAGAACGGCTTGGTTACGGAAGCGCCGCAACGACAGAGGAAAATGCGGCTTTTGCCCGCAACATCGTAGAGATTGCCGTCACCATCGCGCAGCTCGAGCTGGCTCAGGTCTCCGGTCAGGAGGTAGGGGCCATTCTTTGTGGCGACCACTTCTACAGCCATGCGATCCTCCTTGGGTCAGGTCCTTCCCCGCGCCTCGTTCCCGAATGCGAGATTCGAGTCGGAATAGCATGAGTTCAACCAAAAGAACGAGGCACTGTCGTACGCAGCCCATTACGGCATAGGCCTTGGCGAAAGTCCCCTGCCCCAGCCCCGCGTGATGCGGATAAAGCAACAGGGGCTCCGGCAGCCATAGAACAGGGCATAGGCCATCATGTGAAAGACATCGGCCAGGGCGACGCCGTGTTTGGCATCCTCAAGGTTGAGGCCGAAGCCCTTCCACTTGGTATCGATCACCAGCACATTGTGGTGGCCGCGCCGGATCAGCAGATCGGGTTGGTCTGGAAGCGCGCGCGGCCGCCCTCGCCTTCCTCGATCAGGCTGAACAGCCGCGCGCCTTGCGGCTGCCCAACCTCATTGCAACCCCGCCAGAAAACTCGTCGGCGTCAGGTACAGGTGATCTTCGAGCGGCGGGTGCAGCGCGAAGGCCTGCGGGTCGCGCGCGAAGTTCCACAGGCGGAGCAAGTGCCACTCGTCGCGGCGCTGCCCGGCGACGGCGATTTCGTTACGGCTGATGTGGAAGGGGGTGCGTTCCCATCCGTTGGTGGTCTTGACTTCGATCAGGCGGGAACGACCGTCGGGCTCGAAGCTCGCGATGTCGTAGCCGTAGCCATCGCCATCCTGCTCGGCGGTCCAGCGAACCTTGGCGGCCAAGTGCTCCTTGCCCGCCTGAAGCAGCGTCGCCCGTTCGTGCTCGACGACGAGCCGCTCCCCGGCCTTGCCCAGCGCACGGTTGCGGGCATCGCGCTCGGCAACGTCGTACTTGCGCGCGATCTCCGCCATGAATTCGGGATCGACCGGCGGAGGCTCGTTGCGCCTGCCAGGCGGCGGTCCGATCCACAGCGGCGCGCGATCGGGGCCGATCCGATTGTGGCCGATGTCGCGCCCCGCCTCGCCCACCGCGGCCAGCGCATGTCGCGCGGTGCTGCTGGCGACCGGCATCCAGTCGGGCCGATCGCGCAGCCAGCGCCATACTCCGTCCACCAAGGCCAGCTGGAAATTGCGCGCCGGTTTGTAGCCAGGGAGCCAGGGCTGGCCGAAGCCGTAGTAGAGCACCGCGCTGATATTCTGGTGCTTGAACTCGACCGAGCCCTTGCTCCGCCCCGTCAGGCGCTGGAGTGCGCGGTTGTGCTCCGCCATGTTGACCTCCTGCCCGGCGAGGTCGTCGGCCAGCATGGCGAAATAGTCCCCGACGATCAGGTCGATTTCCCGGTCAGACCACGCCTCGCCCGGCACCGTCCTACCCCTGCTCCAGCGGCATCGCCCGGCGCATGAAGGCGCCGAACATCGGCACCGTGAAGGCCGTTTCGCCGTAGCCGGGCGTGTAGATCATGCCCTTGGCGATCAGCGAGGCGCGCACCGGGCCGAAGCTGGAGGGCTTGCGACCGATGTGGTCGGCGATCGCGGTCGAGGCGAAGGGTCCCTCCCCTGCCCCTGCCGGAAGATCGGCCATGGCGCGCAGATAGCGCTTTTCCGACGGGGTAAGTCGGTCGAAGCGGACGCGGAAGAAGCTGTCGTCGAGCGCGGCCAGCGCGGTCGGGTGGGCCAGCTCCACATCGCCTGCCGTGATCGGGCAAGCCCGCGCTGCGTCCCACGATTGCTTGCCCCATTCCTGCAGGAAATATGGATAGCCGCGCGTCACCGCGATGATCTGGGCGACCGCGGCGGGTTCGATCGCGCAGTCCTCGGCCTCGATCGGGTGGACGATCGCGGCGCTCGCTGCGTCCTCGTCCAGCGGGCCGATGGTGCTGAACAGGAACAGCCGTTCGGCATAGGACTTGGCCTTGCCCATTTGGCCGGCAAGCTGCGGCAGGCCGGCGGCAACCAGGGTGATGGGCCGCTCGTTCTGCCTGGCGCGGTGGAGAGCGGTGATCAGCGCCGCCAGCTCGCGTTCGGGCACATATTGCAGCTCGTCGATGAACAGCACCAGCGCGGTGCCGCGTTCGGCGGCGGCGGCCCCGGCGAGATCGATGAGGTCGATTAGGTCGGATTCGAGATCGCCGATATCGGCCACCCCGATCTCACCCAGGTCGATTGAGGCTTCCAGCTCGCCGTAGCTGAGCTTGAACGCGCGCACGAACCGCGCCAGCGCGCCGAGGCCGCGCTTGGCCAGGGTCATCGCCGCCTGCCCCCGATCGAGCTTGAGCAGCGCGGTGCGCAACGCCGGCACCAGCATCGCCGGGAGCGACTGGCCTTCGGGCGCCTCGATCGGCACGCACAGGATGCCCTCGCCTTCCGCGGCGCGGCGCATCGCGTTGAGCAGCACGGTCTTGCCGACGCCGCGCAAGCCGAGCAGGATCATGCTTTGCGCGTGGCGGCCGTGGCGGATCCGGTGGAGCGCGATCGCGACGGTTTCCAACACGTCCTTGCGCCCGGCAAGTTCGGGGGGACGGCTGCCTGCACCGGGCGCGAACGGGTTGCGTCGGGCGTCCATGATAGGGTTTTTAGCAAGTTCTACGCGAATTGGCTAGAACTAGATAAAAGGGGTAGATGATCCGGTGGTCGGTAGCGCCTTTGCTCGAGCCGGAAGCATCGACCGAACGCTGCGCGCTGTGACCGCGCGCTTCGGCGAATTTGACGAGCGCCTTGGTGCAGCACTCATCGACCAGCAGGTACATGCGTTGTCTGCCGACGGCGAGCGGTTATGCTTGTCGTAAAGCAGGCGGCCAACCCAACTCTTGTCGGATTCGACACCGATGCGATTGACGACGAGATGTCACTCGGCGGTGCCGACCAGATCGGCAGTCTGGTTGCCCGGCAGAGGATTGTCTCGACGCCAACATCGAGCCTGTCGGTCTGGAGGGCGGCCTACCCCCCTTCCCCGCTATGCGTTTGTCGCCCATGACTGTCCGGTGATGCCCGTCGTCGATGAATGCGAATCGGGTAATCATATTTCAAAAATCAATCGTGAAAACGCCGCTGCTTGCAGCGGAAGGATTCATGATTCTAAGGATTCAGATTCAAGTGTGGAAAAGCAGTGCGTTTACAATGTGATGATGGCTCTGACCTGACCAGGCGGGGGTGTTTGCCTGACCCCTTGGGGGCTAAAGCCTGACCCGCCGGGGGAGCCTACCTGACTGGTTGGGGCTATCCTGACCTCTTGGGGGATACCACCAGATTGGCCCCATGCCGGACGTCATCGTGCGATTCCGAGTCGAGGCAACCCCGAAATCAAGCGCGTAGACCAATATGGTTGATGGAACGTGCGACTCGGCGGGTTAGCTTTTGTCGGGCTTGCGATTCAGGGCGCTTTCTTCCTGGCCGCTTGGAGGATCCGAAGGCGGTTCTATCCTGACCTGACTTGACGGATGAGGTCAGGTCAGGCAGCAATCACGCTCCAGAGACTCAGTTCTGATGGTAATATGGCATGGAAACCGAAGCTGGCCAAATAGCGGAACCAGTTGTGGAGACGGAAGCATTGCCGGGCCGCGCCATGCGAGTAGCCACTGCGCTGAAAGCAAAGGGCGGCGATGAGTTCGCCAAGCCTGGCAGCATCATCGAGATAAAGTTTGTCAAAGGCGAGTCGCTCAGCCTGACGGCCTCTCGATTACTGGCGTTGATGATTCTGACCGCTGGTGGAGATGCTTGGGAGGACAAATCTCACCGCATCCGCAAGGCGGACATCCGCCGTGGTCACAAGGGCAATGAGCGCATCACCGATATGCTGCAGGAGCTTCATCGAACGTTGTTCGCCGTTGATGATCGATCCTGGCGGGGCAAGAAGGCGACGCTCCTGTTCTCACTGATATCTCGATCTCGTGAGGAAACGGAGGAGGACGGCGGCGAGGCGGGCTGGATCGAGTGGGAGTTCACTCCTGATGCTCGCAAGCTTATCCAGGCATCCGAAACCTACGCGGTTCTCAATCGGCAAGCTGTTCTTGGATTTCGTTCGAACTATGCATTGAAGCTCTATGAGTTGGGAGCGTTGCGGTTGCATCGTCGGCAGGCAACGTGGAAAGGTGACATGCAGGCGTTGCGCGCGGCGCTTGGCATTCCGCCCGAGGTCTACACAGACTTTGCGCAGCTTCGGCGTAAAGTACTCGAGAAGGCGAAAGCCGAGATCGACCAGCTTGCGCATTTTCGGGTGGAATGGCGTGAAATCAGGCAGGGCCGCACTGTCGCGGAACTGGAATTTCGCTTCGAGCCCAAGGGTGCTCCTGAGGTTATCGAAACCGTCGATGAGCTCGACCGGCATTCGGCGGGACGCCAAGTCCGGCGGGAAGGTACCGTCGAGACCGTGGCGGTGGGGCAGGGGGCCATTCCCGCGCCACGGAAGGTAATTGCTAACGGCAGACCCGAGGAAAAGTCCTTCCCCACAGGATCGCTGCGGTTTGGCCATGATGACCTGGTTTCGATTGGCCGGCAGCATGGTGGAGGCTGGGACGTGGATCTGATCGCGGACGGTTTTCGCGGGTACATGGGCGAGCGGTTGGAAAAGCTCCGGGGGGTGAAAATGGTGGCCGCGTGGAAAGGCTTTTGTGAAGGGTGGTTTAACCGGCGGGGCCGACCCTGAGGGCGAAATTGCACGCGTGCAATTTCGACACCCCCCACCGAGTCAGGATAGGCAGCCAGAGGGTCGCTTCGATGCCGACAGGACACACCGACTTTCGAAATGTCCTAATTTATTGACCAAAAAGCGCAAGTGAGTGTACCTCATGCGCAGTTGCGAAAGGTGGGCATGTGTCGAACGGTCTTGAGATAGAGGAAGCCGAGCGTCTTGTGTCGGTCGCGACGCTCGCTCGTCGGACTTCGTCGGTCCTTCAAAAGCTTCGCGATTCTGCGCGGAGTGCACGTGCTGACGATCGGCGTGAACCTACGTTCACGATTAGCAAGGCGGCCGAACTTGTGGGCCGGACGCCGGCTGCGATTCGCGATGCGGAGAAGGACGGGCGACTCCCGGAACCGGCTCGTTCGGAAAACAATCGACGCGAGCGTTATACTTTGGCGCAGCTCAACGACATGCGTGGGGTTTTCGGCACTAGGCCGTATCGGGCTCCCGAAGACCCGTGTTGCGTCGTGGCGGTTCAGAACTTCAAGGGCGGGGTGGGCAAATCGACCGTTGCGGTCCACTTGGCCCAGTATCTTGCGATTAGAGGTTACCGTGTCGCGCTCCTCGATTGCGATAGCCAGGCGTCGGCAACGACGTTGTTTGGATATGTCCCTGACCTCGATCTTGATGAGGACGACACGCTTTACCCCTTCCTTCGGGAGGGCGAGCGATCGTCGCTCGATTACGCCCTGCGCAAGACGCATTTCGACGGTTTGGAGTTCATCCCTGCGAATCTGCGCCTCTTCAACTCAGAATATGAGTTGGCGGCGCGGATGGCGCGAGGGAGCCCCACGTTGCTCGATCGTTTGAAGGAAGGCGTCGAAAGCATCGCGGATCGCTTTGACGTCGTCGTAATGGACCCGCCGCCGGCACTTGGTGCGATCTCACTATCGGTGCTCCGGGCTGCGAACGCCTTGGTGGTGCCGGTGCCACCGACGGTCATGGATTTTTCCTCCACCGCGGCCTTTCTGTCGATGCTGGATGAAACCATCGAGGATTTGGCCGAACGCGGAATGGCGCCGGAGCTGAAGTTCCTGCGCTTTGTCGCCTCGAAGGTCGATGAAAACAAGTCTATGCAGAAAGAGCTTTTGCAGCTCATGCGAACGCTCTTCGGCCACGCAATGGTGCGCACGCCGCTCAAGGACTCGGCAGAGATCGACAATGCGACGGCTCGATTGATGACCGTCTACGAGCTTGATGGTCCGAGCACGAGTTCCGCGGTCCGCAACCGCTGCCTCAATTACCTGGACGGCGTGAACTCCGAGATCGAGGTCGATATCCGTTCAATGTGGCCGAGCCATCAGAAGCGATTGCGCCAGGAGGCGTTGGCATGAGAGGCCGAAATTGCACGCGTGCAATTTCGGCCAAATCAAGAAAGTTGCACGCGTGCAACTTTGTCCGAGGGAGGCTCGTATGAGCGGGAAAAACAGCGGCTTTGCGGCCGATTTGGCGGCAGGCATTGACCTGTCCGACCAGGCGGCTGCGCCTCGCAGACCAAGTATTGCTTCCAATGTGCTCACGGGCCGTTCCAATCGCCTGGCGGATCTCGCGTCCGGGGCGATCATCAACAGAATGCATGAGCTCGTTGACCCTTCGCGATGCCGTATGTGGGCTGGACATAATCGCAACTACGCGCTCCTGAATGAGGAGCGGTGCGCAGATTTGATAGAGAGCATCAAGGCCCAAGGAAGGCAGGAAATCCCTGCGATCGTCCGACGGGTGACAGGCGACCCCGGTCACGATTTCGAGGTAATCTGCGGCGCGCGACGGCATTGGTCGATCAGTTGGCTACGTTCCCATAACTACCCGGACTTCAAATTTCTCGTCGATGTGCGCACGATTGGTGACGAGGAAGCCTTTCGGCTAGCTGACCTCGAGAACCGCGCTCGCGACGACCTGACAGACCTGGAAAGGGCGAGAGACTATCTGCGCGCACTCGAAGCCTACTATGACGGGCGGCAGAGAACGATGGCCGAACGGCTGAAGGTCTCCGAAAGCTGGCTGACGCGTTATCTCGATCTCGCGCGCCTGCCGACGGAGTTGACCCGCGCCTTCACCGGGCCGCAGGAACTCGGCGTCCGCAATGTGATCGCCCTTAAATCGCTCTTGAAGCCGGCTGATCGGAGGGAGCGGGCGTTTCGAGAGGCAGCGCGCCTGGCCATGGCCCAAGAAACAAGTGGGCACCCAATGCCGGTGCTCGAGGTTATGAAGGCGCTGGCCTTGGCGGTAGACCCCCCCAAGAGGTCAGGATCCCCCAAGAAGTCAGGAAAGCCCGAAACGATCTCAAGTGCGGGCGGGAAACCCGTCCTGCGAATTGAGGGCGCCGATCGCAAGGGGATACGTCTGACACTGCTGAGCAAGGGCGGGGCGTCTCGTCAGGAGGCCGAGGAGGCCATTCGTTCGGTGCTAGACCAACACTGGGTGTGAACGCCCGCGGGAGTGGCCATTGGTGCTCTCGTAGGCGGCCTATCATCGCATAGCCCGAGCACATGTCATGCGATTGGGCGTTTTTGCCCATCGATACAGTGAAGCGCGCCGTCGCTGGGCAGCAAGGGGGCAAAGTCCGCCTTGATCAGCGCCTGCGCGGCTTGCGAGGCGGTGCGCTTGGTCACCCCAAGCGCACGGGCGAGCTCGGCGCGGGTGAGGGGGCCCAGACCCAATAGCAGGCGCCAGACCGACGCAGCGAGGCGACGATTTAACGCCGCTCGAGCGAAGGCGGGATGCCAAATTCGGCGACATGCGGCGCAGACTGCACATTGAGGCGGCGGCGCTGCGTCACGGTCCCCTGGCGGGGCTGCAAGGTCTCCAGAATGCCTTGTTCCTGCTCACGGACAGCGGATGGGCGGATGAAGATGGCGGCTCCGGAACCGGGCGATCGGGCAGCCCCGATATGTGGGACGATTGCCTCGACGACGCGACCGAGCTGCAACGCCGCCTCGCGGCGCGTTTCGCGCACCCCGGGCTACGCTATCTGCTTGGCTCGTCTGTTTCGTTTTGATCCTCGACATTGCCCGAGCGGGCGAGCAGCCGGTCGATGTCGGCCATGGCGGAATCGAATTCGGCAAGGCTGTCGGCGGAGAGTGCAGGCGAATCCGGACGGGCAAGGTTGCCTGGAGCTGGGTTGCCGTCCGGCGAGGCCGCGCGGATCAGCACCTGATTCCGGTGGCGTTCCGCACTGGCAAGCCCCGCTGAGTTCAGCGTCTTGACCAGTTCGCGCGCGCCGTTCTTGGATAGCTTGAGCGCGCGCTCGATCTGGTTGGGCCGCAAGGGGCCAAATCCTGCCAGCAGCGTGTAAAGCGCGGGTGCGCGCGAAGTTGAGCGCAGATCCGCCAGAACGCGGGTCATCGCACGAGAGCTTGTCCGGGCGCTTGCAACCAGCTGCGCGAGCCGCTCGGAGCAGCGCGCGAGCGCGTCGGCCACCAGAATGCCTCGTTCGCGCGGCCACAGCCAGGGTGCTAGCGCTTCGGCGCGCACGGCGCCGGGGCAGGGGAGGGGAACCATGCCGGCGGTGCAGCGCGCCAGTGCTTTGCCCGCCGCCAGATCGATCGCCCAGAGCGGGACGCGTGCACGGGGCTGCTCGAAGGCCACGGGGCCGGCCGGCAGGTCGAGCAGCCGCCGTTCGGGCTCTGCGGGTGCAAACACGGGTGAAGCGGCCGCATGCGCGTGGAGGCGATCTGCCGCGGCGAGAGGCCAGTCCGTGTCATCGTCCACCCCGGCACTGGCGGCGAGCTCGCCGGCAAGTTCGATTACCTCACCCGGCGAGAGCGGGGCGGGTGGGCCGGCGATGGCGTGTTCGGTCCGCACGGCCTCGCGCAATTGCCGTGCTGTCAGCGCGACCGGCTCCCAATGGGCGAGCGACAGCTCGGCGAGGATCGCATCGACGATAGCCCGGGCCGGGGCGAAGACGTGCGGTGTCGGCGCGGATGCGGACTTGAGTTCGCAAAACCAGAGTTCGAAATGCGAGGCGGCATCGGCATGTCCGGCCTGACGAAGGGCCTCAATCAACTGTGCACGAATTGTGCTGGCGGCGAAGAGGCTGGCGACGCCGGGATCGAGATGTGCTACAAGTCCCTGCAATCGCCCCCAGGCGAGGGACGAACGAGAGCGGGCGAGCATGAGTGCTTCGGGCGAAGCGTCTTCGTCCGACTGGAGCGGATGAAATCCGGTGAGAAGTGCTTGGAAATCCGCCATCGTCGATAGTCTAGCAAACCGAACTTAGCTGCACCATCCCAGGCGCAATGTTTTATGTACTAATGATAATGGAAACTTACCTGTAGTGACGAGGTCACTTTGGCGTGCTAATCGGGGCCAATGCGGAGCAAAACAGCCTTGGCACTGTCACCGTCGTCCGCGGTTCACGGCACCATTCCCGTTGGCGAGATCGTCACCGTCCTCGCGCCGGGCCAAACGCGCTTGCCGCAGCGCCGGGTTCGATCCGGGATGACAACCGTCGAGCGCCTCGTCGCGGTGCTGGGGAGCTTGGTGGCGCGCGAGACGGTCGTCGCCGAACTCACCTTCACCAAGGCGCTCGAAGCGCGCAGCGCGGCTACGCTGCGGGCGATGACCTGCGACCTGGAAAGCTATGCGCTGTTCGCGAGCGCGCTGCCCGGCACCGGCCTGCCAGCCTCGGCCGAGCGGCTCGTCCAATGGATCGACCATCTGGAGTGTGCGGGCCAAAGACCCTCGACCATCGCGCGCAAGCTGGCGACGCTCGCGACGGTCCATGGCCTGCTCGGGCTGACGAGCGCGACCTCGAGCCCGTTGGTGCGCGACACGCTCAACGGCATGCGGCGCCGCCAGGGCAAACCGCAGCGCCAGGCCGCGGGCCTGCGGCTCGGCCAAGCGATCGGTGACGCACCCGTCAAAGGGTTCACCTTGGCCGCGCTGCTCGAAGCCTGCGGTTCCGATCTTCCGGGGTTGCGCGACTCCGCGCTGTTGTCGCTGGGCTACGACGCCGGCTTGCGCGTGTCCGAGCTGCTTGCCGCCAGCGTCGAAACGCTCGAGGTCCAGGACAACGGCAGCGGCCTGCTCGATATCGCCCGTTCCAAGACCGACCAGGAAGGGCAGGGGGCCTGCGCCTGGGTCTCGCCGGAAACCATGCGGCGGATCGCTGCGTGGCGCGATGCGGCTACGATCCAGTCTGGACCGCTGTTTCGGCGTATCGGGGTGAGGCGCCGCAAAGGCCAGGCCCCCCGCAGGGCGCTCGCCATCGGCGACCTTGCCCCCAACGCGCCGGTCGATCGCGAACGGATGGCGGCAATCCCGGCGCGGCAGGCCAGCGTGACCTATGCGGTCGGCGAAAGCGCGCTGACGGTTGCGGCCGTCTGGGCAATCGTGCGCAAGCGGGCGCTGGCGGCAGCGGACATGGGGCTGGTCGATCTCATGGGTCAGGATCTCAAGGTCGCGCTGGCTGCACTCAGCACCCACTCGTTGCGGGTCGGACTGACGCAGGACTTGTTCGCCGATGGCGCCGATGCGGGTCCGATCGCGCAAGCGCTGCGCTGGTCTTCGGTGGGAACCGCCTTGCGCTACGGGCGGCGGCTCACGCCGGCGTCCAATGTCGCGGCGCGAATGCTCGGGAAGCGCAGATCGTGACGTTGCAGCATAATCTGTCAGTCGGCAGCATTGCGCGTTCAAAGCAGATTGCAGCTAATTATGTCGGTTCACAACAGGGTAGGGGAGGCGAGCAGGGTGCGGGCTAGCGCGTCGATCTGGCCAAGCCGGAACGCGATCGGTGCGGCGTAGTCCGCGGGGCGCATGCGCGGGCCTCCTGGGGGCCGGGGGGGCCGCCCAGGCTAGCCGGGGTTAAAAACGCGGTCAAGCCGAAGTTTACCAAAGTGCATATTTGGTATCCTATCTGCCGGGGTCACAGGAATACGGACTTTCCATAATCGCATGTTATGGTAAGTCCGAGCTTGCCGAAGAGGCCGTTTTTGCCCATTCAGGGCCGATGAAACTCGCCGGAAACACCGATGCTCGTCGCACCTGATCAACCGTTCCCGTCCTCGGTCGAGCTCGTGCTTCGCCGATACGCGCTGCTGGTCGACGCACGCGGCGCCAGCGCGCTTGGGTTCGAGGCGGCGGTCGCGGCCATGGCCCCGGCGACGAAGGCGGCGATCACCGCCGACCTCAAATGCTTCCTGGCCTGGTGCAAGTCGCGGCGTCCCGTCGCCACTGCGGTTCCGGCTGAACCTGAAACCCTGGTCCACTATCTGCACTGGCTGGCCAAGGGCTCGGACACCCGCCCTCCAGCAAAGCCCGCCACACTTGCGCGCCGTATCGCTTCCGTTGCCCGGATCCACCGTATCCTCGGCTTCGGCGAGAAGGAGCCACTGCCAACCCAGGCCGGGATGGTCCGCGACACGCTCAAGGGCATCCGGCGCAAGAAGCGCGAACGACAAAGGCAAGCCGCACCTCTCCGGTTCGGCGAGGCGATGCAGAACGGGCAGGCGCCGCCCGAGGGAGTGACGGTCAAGGCGCTGCTCGCCTCGTGCGGCACCGACATCATCGGTCTGCGCGATGCCGCGCTGGTCAGCCTTGCCTATGACGCGGGTCTGCGGGTGTCGGAGCTGGTTGCAGCTACGGTGGCCGATTTGCGTCAGGTCGGCGATGGCAGCGGGCGGCTCGAGATCACGCATTCGAAGACCGATCAGCTGGGGGAGGGGGCTCTGGCCTGGCTGTCGGGCGACACCATGGCGCGACTGTCGGCCTGGTTGCTGGTAAGCGGCTTGAGTGAAGGCCCAGTGTTCCGGCGCATCAATGTGTTGACCGGTCCGTCAGACGCCGCCGGGCAACAGATTGTGCGGCACTACATCGGCGACAGGCCGCTCACCCGGCAGGGCGTGGTTGCGATCCTGCGCCGCCGAGTGTTTGAAGCGATCGATCTCGGCCATGTCGACCTCGAACCCGGTATGGAGGGTGACACCGTTCGTGCCTTGAGCGCGCACTCGTTCCGGGTCGGGCTGACCCAGGACCTGTTCGCGGCCGGTGAGGACGGCGCGGGGATCGCGCTGGCGCTGCGGTGGTCGTCGCCAACCACGGCGCTGCGCTACGCGCGCGAACTGGCCGTGGGCAATAATGCAGCCGCGCGCGTGCTGGGGCGCTTGCGCGACGGCGGCGGTCAGACGGCTGCGTAGCCCGCCCGCCAACCGGGATATACTTTGACGTTATGTCCCGGCGCCCGCATAGAACTGCGGGTGCATTTCCCGGCGTAGTTTTCCCGCGTTGCCCAGCTCTTCAAGCTGCGCGGAACTTGAAAGCTTGGGGTCCTTTCTCAGCTGTCCCGCGAGTTGCAGTACAGCGCGTTGGAAGGATGTGTTGCTGCTGGCACGCTGCCGGATGCCGAGATTGGTGAGTTCGGCAAGATCGAGAGCGAGCAAGGCTACCGCTTCGGGAATATCGGAGAGGACAATGTCGCGGATGGTGGCGACATACTCGTACTCGCCATGTCCGAAGAGATTGAGCTCGGTCAGTCCATTGGCCATCAAGTGCCCGAGCGGCTCCCCGGCGAAATGGACCCGTCCTTCGGCGGCGACCAGGCCTTGGGTCAGATCCCACGCCAGCTTGCCGCGAGCGCGGGCAAGCCAGCGCGAGAGCAGCAGAAACTTGCGGCGAAAGGCCTGCTCGAGGGGATGACTATGTGCGGGCCAGACCTCGAAGGCCGCGGGTATCCGCTCGAGTTGCTCGGTGAGGTGGGGGCCGTTGAAGAACGACTCCGCGCTGAAATGACGCAGTTCGACATAGCCCTTGAGCAGCTTGGCGAAATTGGCGGCGTATCCCTTGTCGCGCCCGGCACGGTCATTGAGCAGGTTGCCGAGCGCGGTGCCGAGTAGGAACTTGCCGGTCGGATCATGCGCCAGATGCCGCAACAAAGGCACGCCGACGGCATGACGCTGCAATGCGGTGTAGCGGCTGTACAGCCGATCGTTGTTCGCGAGCAGCAGCAGTTCATCGACGCCGAGGATGAAGCGGTCCGGATCAAGCCGGAAGCCATCACCGGCATCAATGTTTATATGCCAACCGCAGTTGGCGGTATGCTCGTTGTCGAAGAAGTTGAAATCGCCGTCAATCTCGTAGATTGCCTCGAAAAGCTCGGTTCTGACCGTCTCGGCATCGTCGAGGGGCAGGGGAGGGGTCAGCAGTTCCACGCCGGCGAGACGGTCTTCCGGCCAGTTCAGGGGGTCCAGTCCGTACTCGGGGACGACATAGAAGCCGGGGCGCTGTGGCGGCCGGGATGGGGCAGACCAGGCGCGCCCTGTCCGCTCGCGCAATTTTGCCGCGAAGGCTCGGCAGAAGGCCGACGAAGCCTCGTCCATGGCCTCTCCCTCGCGCAGCTCTCGCTCGAAACGGGGCTCGCCAAGGTCGCCGAGGATGACTTCCAGCTCGAAGCCGGCACGCCAGGATGGTATCGCGGACATGGCCGGGAAGGTAATTCAATCGAGCGTCATGTAAACGGAGGCAGCACGTTGCCATCAATTTTGTCACAGGAACTGCTCAGCGATTTGCGCCAGTGACGTTAATTATGGCGCGTCACACCGTGGCCGAACTCAATTTCACCAAAGCGCTTGAGGCGCGCAGTCCGGCAACGCTGCGCGCCATGACCTGTGATCTCGAGAGCTATGCGGGGTTTGCGCGCGCGCTGGCCGGTGCGGGCCTTCCAGCTTCGGCCGAGCGGCTTGCCGAATGGATCGACCATCTCGAAAACGCGAGGCAGAAACCGTCGACCATCGCGCGCAAGCTGGCGACGCTCGCGACGGTCCATGGCCTGCTCGGCGCACCCAGTGCTGCTTCGAGTTCGCTGGTCCGCGACACGATGAAGGGCATGCGCCGCCGCCAGGGCAAGGCGCAGCGTCAGGCGGCAGGATTGCGGCTCGGAGGGATCGGTGCTGCGCCGGTCAAGGGGTTCACGCTGGTGGGTCTGATGGAGGCCTGCGGGACCAATTTGCCGGCTCTGCGCGATGCGGCGCTGCTGTCGCTGGGCTATGACGCAGGCCTGCGCGTGTCCGAGATGCTCGGGGCAACGGTGGAGGCCCTCGAAGTCCAGGACGATGGGAGTGGTCTTCTCGACATTCTCCGCTCCAAGACCGACCAGGAAGGGCAGGGGGCCTGCGCCTGGGTCTCCCCCGAAACCATGCGGCGGATCGCCGCATGGCGCGAAGCCGCCTCGATCCGCAGCGGACCGCTGTTCCGCCGGGTCGGCGTGGTCCGCACGAAAGGCCATCCGGGCCGCCGGGCGCTCGGCATCGCGGACCTGTCCTACAACGCTCGGGTGGATCGCGAGCGCATGGCGGCGATACCGGCGCGGCAGGCGAGCGTCACTTATGCCGTGGGCAATGCCGCGCTGACCGTTGCGGCGGTGCGGGCCATCCTCCGCAAGCGGGCTCTGATGGCGGCGGACATGGGCCTGGTCGATCTCATGGGTGAGGATCTCGAGCGGGCGCTCGATGCGCTGAGCACGCATTCCCTGCGGGTGGGGCTTACCCAGGATTTGTTCGCCAGCGGGGAAGACGCAGGTCCGATCGCCCAGGCTTTGCGCTGGTCGTCGGTCGGCACGGCGCTGCGCTATGGTCGGCGCCTCGCACCCGCATCCAATGCAGCGGCGCGGATGCTGGCAGGACGCAGAGGTTGAATGTCACAGCTGGCACGAAGCGTCGTCAGGTCAATTGACGGTGCGGGAATGGTGCACGAGACGGTGCCTATCGGAGGTAATCACTGAATGGCGAAAACCAACCTTGGCCACGATCTCTCTGGACTCATACGGTTTGCCGAACGTGCGCCATGGGACGAAATGCTCGAGGAAGTGCTGACCTTGCACCTCGATCCGGTCTGCGACGCGAGCGGTCTCGATCCCGAGGCGATCTTCGATGCGGTAGGCCACCATTGGGAGGGAGCCTTGTGGGGTTGCGCATTCGAAGACCTGATGGCCCGCGAACCGGAGGCGGACAGCCCGAACCTGGTTGACGACTTTCTCAAGCGCCGGGGCTGGAACGAGAAGGCCCCCAACAAGTCTTACATGCGCGCGCTGCGTCATGCGGCCATTTCGCTCTACGAAGTCAGCGAGATCGTGCCGGGCAAGTCGATGCGCCTGCGCGACCTGCTGCGCGAGAGCGAACCGGTCACGGTGCTGGAGGGCAGCGCTACCCAGACCCTCGTCAATTGGGACCGCATTGCCGCGCGCGTGGTGCAGGTAAACGGGCGGCATGGCATTTTTGGCGCGCTGCTGCCGTTCGGACCGGATGCCAGCGCGGAGTTGATCTCGACTATTACACGACTGGAAGCCGACGATGGTGCGCCCGATCGCGACACCTTGCTCCGCTCCTGTGCGCCACTGTTCACCGGCATCTGGCTGCTCGACGCCTTGGGCGCGCAGGGTCGGGCCGAAATTCCCGAACTGGTCAACGCCGATGGCGAGGACGTGATGTTTCATCGCATCGTATTCCCGCTGGCCAAGGGCGCGAACCAGCAGACCGTGGCCCGGATGCTCGATGCCGCCGACTGGCTTGAGACGGCCAGTGACAGTTTCTGGAACTGGCTTGCGCCCAAAGCCGGAAAGCGGAGGCCCGCGGCGGGGAAGGGCAAGCAGGCCCTCGCCACCACGATGGAAGATGGCACACCGGTCTTCGCCAATGTCGAATTGAAAAGCCGCCAGCTAGTTGTCGAGGTGAACAGCGCTGAGCGGGCCGCTGTGGCAACCGCGTCGATGGCTGAGTTGCTGGGCAATCGGATCGGTCCGCCGCTCACCGAGATTCGCACACTCGCGCAGATGCTAGCTGATGATGCGGCGCGGGATGGGGCTGGCGAGGACCCCCAAATCCCGCCCGAAGAGATGAAGCGCCTGGTCCATGAAATGCTCACCCGCGAATATTCTCAGGCGCTCGATCAACCGGTGCCTATGCTGGGTGACCGAACACCGCGCGTTTTGGCCCGCACCAAGGCGGGGAGGGTGAAAGTCGCGGAATGGCTCAAATACCTCGAGAATGGTTCGGCGAAATCGCGCGCGGCAGATGACCCCATGGCCAGTTTCGATTTCACCTGGATGTGGCAGGAACTGGGCGTTGCGGACTTGCGGCGCTAGACGCACTAGCTGGCTCCAACGATGCTTAGGTTAAGCCGCTGCGGCATAACTCCGGCAAATTGCAAACCCATATTTTAATGTGCTTGACTAAATCCAATGTTCAGTCGAACGCGTTTCAATGATACCTCGCCGCATCGAACAGCACATCAGGGACCGGCTGCGGCACATGCCCGGCGTGGTTTTGCTCGGTCCCCGCCAGATCGGCAAGACCACCCTGGCGCGCGCGATTGCCGACGAACGGGGCGAGGGGGCGGTTTATCTGGACCTGGAAGAGGAAGCGGATCGCGCCCTTCTCGCCGACGCGCGGCCGTGGCTCGAAACCCAGTTCGGCAAGCTTGTCGTCATCGACGAGGTCCAGCGCGCGCCGGATCTGTTTTCGACATTGCGCGGCGTCATCGACGAGCGCCGCCGGGCAGGGGAGGGGGCGGGTCATTTCCTGCTGCTCGGCTCAGCAAACCGGATTCTGCTGGGCCAGAGCGCGGAATCGCTCGCCGGACGCGTCGCTTACATCGACATGGGTCCGATCGATGCCGAGGAAGCCCGGTCAGCTGGGCTGGACGACCTCAACCGGCTATGGGTGCGAGGTGGCTTTCCCGAGAGCCTGACCGCGCCGGGCGATACCGAAAGCTACCGCCGCAGGCTCGACCTGATCCGCACCTATGTCGAACGCGATCTGCCCTTCATGGTCCCCCGCATGCCGAGTGCGACCATCAGCCGGCTGTGGACGATGCTTGCGCACGGGCAGGGAGGTCTGTTCAATGCCTCCAGCCTTGCGGGGAGTCTCGCCATCTCGGCACCGACTGTGACCAGCTATGTCGATATCCTGTGCGATCTCGGCCTGGTTCGCAGGCTCAATCCCTGGTTTGCCAATGTCGGGAAGCGACTGGTGAAAGCACCGAAGCTCTACGTTCGCGACAGCGGGCTGTTGCATGCCCTGCTGCGCCTCGAAAAGCTCGACGACATTCTTTCCCATCCTGTCGCCGGTGCCAGCTGGGAGGGAATGGTTATCGAGAACATCATCGGCGCGGTCGGCGATCGCTACGATGCCCATTTCTACCGGACGGCGAATGGTGCGGAGATAGACCTCATCCTCGTGTCCGGCGGCGTTCCCGAAGTGGCCATCGAAGTGAAGCGGTCGACGGCGCCCAGCGTTGAGCGCGGGTTTCACCTTGCCTGTGACGATCTCGAGATCGAGAAGCGCTGGCTGATCTACCCCGGAGACAAATCCTACCCGAAGCCGCACGGCATCACGGCAATGCCTCTGGTGCAGGCGCTGGAGCAGCTGGTGGCCGGGACTTCAAAACCATCATGAGAATTGCGCCCAGCCTGGCAATCACGGTGCGTGTGAAGTCTCGTCCGCTGCAGCATAATCTGTCGGTCGGCAGCATTGCGCGTTCAAAGCAGATTGCAGCTTAAATTGTCGGTTCACAACAGTTTTACGGGGTTCTCGTGACCGAGGTGCAAAAAGTGCCGCTAAGCACATGATTGATATTGTTGGATAAAGCTGGAATGTTGCGCAAGGAATGGCGGATTTGCGTGAGTTTAAGGTTTTTCAAATTGCGGTTCTGTTTTTGAGGGGTGGAATGGGCTCTGCGAGCAATCGATCGAGGTGCTTCGACGGATCGATGGTCAGGACGCCTTTCGTGTTGATATGCCCGTGCGCATTTGGGGCAATATGCCTGATCTGATGATCGGGGAACGACCCGGGCGCGTTGGCGCTGACTTCACCGATCCGGGTGGCATTCCACGTCATGACAATGTTGGTGAGGAGCGTCAGGCTGGAGGATATTGCAGCCATCTGCTCGGGTGTACGTCCGTGCTTTGCCCCGATAGACCCCGAATAAATCGCGCGCTGGAGAGTATGGACGGATTCCCCTTGCGCGAGCAAGGCATCGTTGGCCTGACGAAAGGCGGGGTCGCCAAGATAGGTCGCGAGGAAGCGGGTCAGCAGCAGCCGGCCAAGGGCATCGCCAGCCTGGAACGCAACATCACCGCGAGCCGCGCTGCCGAAGCGGTCCGAGATGTAGGTTGCCGAACACCAACCCGTCTTGGTCGATGCGGCGATCCGCAACAGCGGATCCCACCCCCGGGCAATGGCGCAGGTCGACACAACCTCGCGGACAACCGGCTGCAGACTGGCGGGGACCTTGAGGCCGCGGGGTAAGTAGAGTTTGCGAGAGCCAAGCCCGGCCAGACGCGGACAGAGGTCGAACCCGACAAGTTTGGCCAGCGTCATGGCAAAGTGGGTATGCCCGTGCGTATCGACAGCAACGCGTTTAAGCTCGATGTCTTCATGGCGCAGCGCACCCTCAATCGCTGCCCCAGCCTGCCGCCGGTTAAGAATGATGGGCAGGTCATGCGAGATCGGCCATTGATCGAGAACATGGGTATAGGTGCCGATCGCCGGTGTGCGGCGGCGGGGATCGTGGCGGGCGCTCCACAGATGGCGGGTGGCATCGAGGCTCATCATGTCCGCCGAGGCTTCCACGCCCGTTCCCCACAGGCGGGTGACCGGCAGGGTCCGGAAATAATCGAGCACGAGCCGGTTGGCTGCCGGTAAGCGGCCATTTGCTTCGATGCGCTTCATCATTTCGCCGACGGCATCGGCCGAGATGTCGAGGGTCATCCTTGCGATGTCGGCGGCGGTAAGGTCGGAGCCAAGCGCAATAAGCGCTGCGTAGAGTATGGTCAGTTCCTGTTGCGAACGCGCCGGTCTGCCGAGCAGCACCCAGGAATAGCGCGTTGCCGCGTCAACCGCGACCAGCAGTTCGGGCAATTGAACCTTGCCGACACAGGCAAAAAGATCGCGCCGCACGGCCTTGCGTTGTTCGTCTTCCTCGGTCGCCCTGATCTTGGGTATGACGAGCCGGTCATGCTCGATCCAGATTACGCCTTGCGACACTGCCCTGTCGAGCGCGGATAAAGCGGCCCCCAGTTCGTCCTTGATCCAGCGGATCGCAGTTTCGGGTTTAGCGGGCATCGCAATGTGCCGCAAATAGCGGGCACGCTCGATGATCCATTGCCTCTTGGGTATCAGGCGGTCTTCGGGAGCGCGGTGCTCCAGGCTGGTAGCAACCGAGGCTTGACCATTACGCAACGCGCGCTTGACCAGCATCAGTGTCGCCGCGCGGTAACCACCGAGCGCCGCATCGCGATCGGGCTGGCTGACGAGATGGGCCCAGGTCTGACCGAATGGATTGACGGTTCCTGCGGGCAAGTGCCGGTCGCCTGCGGCATCGATCCGCTCCAGGGTCACGAGGGCCTGCGCGAGCGGATGATCGGGGGGATGTTCGACGCCGATTGCCCTGACCGCACCCAGGATCTCAACCGCACCATCGCGGTCGAGCGCCAGCTGCCGCCGAATCCGGCCGATCTGTGTCGGACGGCCCTGCCTGCCCATCGGAAGGAAGGGTATCAACATCGAGCGCAGCCGATCGCGCCACGCGATTTCGGGGGCATGCACATCTTCGGCAAGGGCCAGAAGGTGAAGCACGAGGTGCTGATGACGACGCAGCTCTTCGGCTTGCGCTGCCTCCGCGCGTGTGCGGGCACGGCGCCAGAGATCGGCGATCCGGTAGTCGATCATGCCGAGTCCGTCATCGGTCAGGCGCAACAATTGCAGCCGCAAGAAGCATGCAATCTCGAGTGTCTTGCGCGCGCTGCGCATCCGGCGAACGGTGGCGGGCTTGCGGTACAGCATTGCTCGCGCGAGAGCCTTGAGCAGGACGGTCGAGATACCGAGATCGAGCCTGTCAGCACCGAGCTGCTTCAGAAACCCGATCTTCGCGATATGATCAGCGAGCCCCTTGGGCTTGCGCGAAGCTGGTCCCGTGCGGAGCCATTCCATCCGGGTCTGCCCATTGGGCATGGCCTCCAAGATGCGTTCTGCCCAAGCTTGGCATTTTTCGGGACCCACCAATCCGATTGCCCGCGCGAGAATAGCGGCCTCATGATGACGGCGCGCGGCCGCTACCAATCCCACCAATCGGCGCGTCGACAGCTGGATATAGGCGTGGTCGACAAGCCAACCACGCGCCGCTTTCAGCAATTCCTCGGTAACCTGCTTTTCGCCCGCTTCGCGGCGCAAAAAGCCGTTCAACGCCCGCACGCCATGCGCTGTGAGATCACGCAGACCCAGGATCAGCTTGGCTGCCGCCTGATGCTCGAACAGCGTGCGGCGGCGGCGATAGAGTCCGCGGATCGATGCGAGGCGCGGGACGGCAATGCCCAGTTCGCGGCCAAGATGCGTCAGCACCGGCTCCGGGATCATCTCGACCGAGTTGAGCGGCAGGCCCGTCAGCCGCAGATAGCCGATCTGCAGCGCGATACCCAGGCGGTTCATCGCGCGCCGGTGCCGCCCAACTGCGCGGCGGTCTGCTTCCGAAAGCGAGAAATGCAGCTCTATGTCGGTTTGCGTCAGGTCCGCAGAAAACCCCTCACTGCCAAGATACTCTCCCACCGGCATGCCCACGACTCGGTCCTCCGCCAACCAAGCCTACACATCCGCGCCAAAAGGGCGAAAACCTCAAACCCACGCAAATCCGCCATTCTTTGCGCAACACTCCAGCTTTATCCAGCAATATCAATCATGTGCTTAGCGGCACTTTTTGCACCCCGGTCACGAGAACCCCGGGCTGTCCGTCCTTGGCGACGTGCTCCATCACCACGATGATCTTCTTGACCCCTGCGACCAGGTCCATCGCCCCACCCATCCCCTTGATCATCTTGCCCGGGACCATCCAGTTGGCGATGTCGCCGTTCTCAGCGAATTCCATCGCGCCAAGCACGGTCAAGTCGATGTGCCCGCCGCGGATCATCGCGAAGCTCGCCGCGCTGTCGAAATAGGCCGAGTGGGCGAGCTCGCCGATGGTCTGCTTGCCGACATTGATCGGGTCGGGGTCGACCTCGTCGTCGTAAGGGAACGGCCCGATGCCGAGCATCCCGTTCTCCGACTGGAGGGTGACGGTCATCCGCTCGGCCAGCGTGCCTTGCGGGCAGAACTCCACCTCGATCTCACTTGAAAGGTACTGGCGCTCGAACTCCTTGTTCTCACCAACGTAACTGGCAATCACTTTGCTCACCTGCCGTCCACGAAGAAGCTTGCCGAGACCAATTCCATCAAGCCCGGCATCGTTGCTCGCAAAGGCCAGATTCTTGACCTTGCTGTCGCAGACTGCGTCGAGCAATCTTTCGGGGATCCCACAAACCCCGAAGCCGCCGGCCGCGATCAGCATTCCGTCACGAAGGATACTGTGCAATGCAGTAGCAGCGGATGATTAGAGGGTACCTCGAAAAATGACGGATTTACAACCCGAGAGCCTCCAATGGGGCGACTGAAATCCTATGTCGCGTTACGTACCTTTGCCGGGATTGACCCAAAAATAGCTGTAGCTCGTAAAGCGCGCCGCAATTGACCCCGATTGATTCCGCTTTGTTCTCGTTTCGAATCATATTCGTTCACCTCGGAGGTGTCTGCGGCTGAGCGCGAGAGCAATTTTTCGAGGTGGCCTAGAGTTTGCGCTGCACTCATCTACCCTCCGGTCACGACAAGAAGTCCGTCGCTCAGTTGAGCGCACTCCCGCGCCACGCGGCCCGATCTTTTGTAGTCGACCGGGTCCGAGGCGCCTTCAGCTTAAAACTTGAACTTCAAGTCCACGCCGTAGATCCGAGGCGTACCATAAGAACCTCTAATCCCAGGCCCTGCCGCGACAACATCATCGAAGTACTTCTTGTCGAAGAGATTGTTTACCCAAAGCGCAAGCGACCATAGCTCCGAGTCCGGCGTATACCCTACACGAGCATTGACCAGACTATATGAGGGATGCCGCAGAACGCTTGTCGCTCCGGTCGTGGTAATGTTGGCCGGATCAAACACGAAGTCGAAGTCGAAGCTGCTCTTATAGGAATACGCGAGCGTCACCGGAATTGTCCCGGAACCGGCGTCGAAATCGTAGTTCACCGAGGCAAAGCCGGCGAACTTCGGCGCGCGGAGCAGCTGATGTCCGTTCGCGTCGAAACCGACGTCCAACATTCCCGCTTGGCCAAGCGTCGCGCCCGGCAGGAGACCCCGATAGACCTTCGCGTTAGCCAAAAAGTCCTTATATTCCGAATGCTGCCAAGCGATCGCTCCAGTGAACGTGAGTGCACTAGTCGCATACCAGTTCAAGTCCACGTCTAAGCCATATAGCTCGGCATTGGCCGCGTTCCTCGTCGTGACGATCGACGTGATCCCTGATGCCGCAGCGCTGGTTACCTGGAGGTCGGCATAGTCGTAGTAGTATCCGGACATGGTCAGCTGTATCTTGCGATCGAAATAGCGTCCCTTTAAGCCAACCTCGTACATGTCAAGCACTTCGGGCGTCACTACCGGCGGGATATTGTTTGGCGAGACCAGTGCTGGAGCCGCTGGATAATTATAACCACCGCTTTTAAATCCACGCGCGTATTTAAGATATAGAAGTGTGCCGTCGATCTTGTATTCTGCTGTCACGCTGGGCGTAAACTTCGACCAAGAATCCTTGAGCTGATAGGGCAGCACGAATGGGGTCACGGGATTGGAAATGCTTCCTCTGAAGACCGGATGATAGGGCGACGCGAACAGATCGAGATCCTTCGTGTCCTTGGTGTAGCGCCCGCCCGCGGTCAAGATAAAATCATCAGAAACATTCCACTTCAATTGCGCAAAGCCCGCAATAGATTCTGTGATGACCTTTTGATTACCGTTACTTGAGACACGCGTACCTTGGTCAAACAGGGCATCGTACTTCGAATTGTCGCGGTAATAGTACGCCCCAACAAGCCACTCCAATGTGCCTCCGGGTGCCGAGGCGACCTGGACCTCTTGCGAAAACATTCTGGACGTTTCAAAGACTAGCGCGTCGACGACTGGCGCGCTCGTACCATCGGCATCAAAAGTCAGGACATTCTCGAGAGATGAGTAGTTCGTCGTAGTGGTGAGGTCCGCCATGCCCAAGTCGAAATGAGTAGCAAACTCAAGAGCTTTCTCTTCCTTGTCGTTGGAACTGGTGAGCTGGGTAGCGACCTGCTTGCGCCCGATCCCGGTGACGCCGCCAAGGCGAATGCCGAGTGTAAGATCGAGCCGGCCCAGAGCAACTACGTCGTTCCCGGCATTATCATCTTGGTGCCACCAGCTGCCCGTCAAACGCGCGTCGAACCAATCAGTTGGCTCCCACCGCAACTTGGCGCGGATCGACTTGAAGTCCTTGTCGTCCCATTCGCGACGGCCGGTCGCAATAATGTTATGCGCGTATCCATCGCGCTGAGCCATCTCGCCGCTGATGCGAAGATCGAGAGTTGGTGCGAGCGGCAAGTTGATAACACCGCCCAGGTTCCAAGCGTCATAGTTGCCGTATCCGCCCTTGATATAGCCCTCGAGCTGGTGAGTCGGTTCCGCGGTGATGACGCGGATTGCTCCGGCGGATGAGTTACGGCCGAACAGCACCCCCTGCGGTCCTTTGAGAACCTCCACGCGCTGAACGTCGAGGAAATCAAAGACAATGGCGGACTGGCGCGAAATGTACCGACCGTCGATATAGCTCGCCACGCTTGCGTCAAACCCGTTCTGGAGCAGGCGGCTGCCGACTCCTCGGATATAGGGCTGTGCGAAAGCGCCGGTATTCGGAAAAGTGACCGCGGGGGTTGCGATCTGGAGCGCCTGGACGCCGACGACGCCGATCTTGTCGAGCGTTTCAGGGGTGAACGCCGATACCGCAATCGGAACGTCCATCAGGTTTTCCGAGCGCTTGGTCGCGGTAACCACGATGTCGCCCATCCTGCCTTCGGATTGACCACCCGCGTCCTCGGTCGCATCGGCCGCGCTGTCTGGACTCACTGAAGATGTGACCGGGTCCTCGGAAGTCTGAGCTAAAGCAATCCCAGGATGGGCGAGTGCCACCAATGCAAGCGGCCACGCCAGGCTCGCGATGGCGGTAGATCCTCCCAGGAGCGCGCGCATATCCATATTCGAAGCAGCTCGGTCAAAACGGAGCTTGTTCACCACCAGCATCTTCTACTCCTCTCCAGAAACAATATCATTTAGGGATCCAAATCGCGGATGCGAAAGGGCATATCTTCTTGAATTAAAGTGTAACCTAAGCTATTGACGAAGACAGGCGATCGACCGCCTCCAGATAGTCTTCCATGAATTTTCGCATTGTCTCGCGCGTGGACATGGGCATGTTCATCATGCCAACTCCTTGGCCCACGAAGTAGCTGGCCAATTCCTTGGCACCTTCATGTCCACCATTCGCCAATTTGAGGACTTTGCTCATCGCCGTGTCCGATACGACCGACTGAAGCGGCATCGGAAGCGGCTTCGGCGCCCCTTCGACTTCCCAAGCATCAGTCCAGTCCGACCGCAGCTGGCGGCAGAATTTGCCGGTTCTAGACTTGGAGCGAATCGTGTCGCTGGCGGTCGCGAGGAGCATCTTCTCCTTGACCGCAGGACTCGTCTCAGCCTCCGGGGTTGTGAGCCAGACCGACCCGGTCCAGGCGCCAGCGGCCCCCATGGCAACCGCGGCCGCCATTTGATCGCCCTTCACAATCCCTCCGGCTGCAAGGACCGGGATGTCGAAACTCGCTTCGCGCAGTGCCCGTACGACGGTTGGAACCAGGACCATTGTCCCGATCTCGCCGCAGTGCCCGCCAGCCTCAGTGCCCGCGGCAATGATGATGTCGACCCCGGCTTCTGCCTGGCGCAAGGCATGCTTCGCCGAGCCAACCAGCGCCGCGACGGGTACGTTTGCGGCCTTGCTCCGCTCTAGCATGTAAGCCGGAGGAGTGCCGAGCGCGTTGGCGATCAGCCTGATCGGATGAGCCAGGGCGACATCGAGAAGGCTCTGTGCACCCTCGTCGCGAATGTTCCGCCCGATCTTGGACCCACGCGCAAAGCGCTCATCGGTTAGGTCGCTCGTGTCGATGCCGTGACGCTGAAGTATCGCGCGGGCGAAGTTCTTATGCTCAGGGGGAACTGACATCGCCACATCGGTCGATGATACCGCCTTGCCTTTCCCCTCGTAGTTATTGGGAACGATAAAATCGACGCCGTAGGGCCGTCCATCGATATGATCGTCGATCCATTTCAATTCGGCTTCGAACGCCTCGGGAGAACGCACATCGACCGCGCCAAACACGCCCATTCCACCGGCCTTCGACACCTCGACCACGACATCGCGGCAGTGCGAGAAAGCAAAAAGCGGGAACTCAATTCCCAACGATTCACAAAGCAGGCTGGTCAAGGAACCCTCCGAGTCAGGCGTCCGGGCAAAACCCGGTTAGCGACCACCGGCGAAGTGAAGTTCAGCCCGCAAAATGCGCGCCTTGCTGCGCCTGCAAGATGGAAGTCGGCCTGATTGATCACTCGTTGATATTATCGCGGGGATCGCTGTGTGTCAACACCAATGTCGATGTTGGATGTTGGCCATTTTTTGCCCGACAAGCAGGGGGACCATCAGCACCTCTGCTTCCGCACAAAGTACGTCGCCATGATGCAACTCGACTCGTAGAAAACGCTTGCGCCCCTCTTCGCAAAACCGCCTCGCTGATATCCGCAAGTCTTCGTCAATTGGAGCCGGCACTCGGAAATCCGTGCGCAAGTACGCGGTTCGCGCCACTGCACGATCACCGACATGAGCCAGTCGGCCCGCGACTTCGTCGAAGACGAGCATGATCGCACCCCCGTGCACGACGCCATTCCGGCCGAGAAAATATCGGTCGAATCGTACCCGTCCCTCCAGGGACACATTGTCGCATCGGGTAAAAGTCACTGGGGGCCAGGTCGCCTATCCGCGGCCGACGAGGTCGGGCCTGCGGGCATAGACTTGCTCGGCCACTTCCACATGGCACGCTTGCAAGCGAAGCGACCAATCATCCAGGTTCTCCGTCAGCGCAGCGATCGCCGCCTCATCCGGTCTTGACGAGGCCGTCGCCGTAAGAAAGCGCCGGAGCGCCACGATCATTGCGCCGTACTTATGCCCCCCGTGGCTCGAGGCGGGTCCATGCCAGGCGCTCAGCGGAGCATCGATGAGCTCGTGCGCCACGGTCAGGAGCACCGAACGTGCACTACACGTCCTCGTCGGCAAAGGGATTGGCAACCTTGAAGTTGTCGACCATCGCTCCGGTCAGCGTGGGTGCCAGCTCATCGAGTGCCTCGAGTGTCCAGTCACCATCACGAAACAGGCTTGCCGCGAAAGTCGGAGGGGTCAGCAACGCGACCTCATCCCCGCCAACGAAGAAATCCTGTCCATTAATATTGCCCGCCGCCGGGGTGCAAAGCCATGTCACGAACGCTGCGATCGACGCCGGCGTGGCCGCCTTTTCCCAGCGCGCATGGCCGCGCTCGCCGATCCAATATTGCCCGAGCAGGTCGAGCAGCGGCTTCCAGGTGCCCGCCAGGTTCTTCTGGAACCAGTCGCCCCCGCCAACTGCGCCGGCAGTGGCCCGCGGACGGATCATGTTGCACCGAATATTGAACCGCCCCTGCTCGCGCGCGATGCTGCGCGTTAGTCCGGCGACCCCCTCCTTCGCCGCGGAATAGGCCGAGTTGAAAACCATGCCGAGGCCGGCCTCAGAACCCGTGTTGACAATCGATCCTCCACCTCGGCGCCGAAGATGGGGCACCGCGAACTTAATGGTCAGGAATGTGGCTTTCAGGTGGGTGCCCAAAACCAAGTCCCATTGCTGGTCGGTCAGCTTGTCAACCGGATTGCCGCCGCGCATCCCGGCGTTATTGACCAAAATGTCGAGCCCGCCGAATGCCTCGATGGCGGTCACAACCGTCTTCCGGGCGCCATCCTCGCAGCTGAGGTCTTCGGTCGCGGCTACAGCACGGCCACCTGCTGCGACGATTTCCTGGCTCACCAGCTCCGCCAGCTTGGCGCCATCCGCACTGGATCCAAAATCGCTGACGACAACGGAGGCACCCTCCGCCCCGAGCGACATAGCCTCGCATCGCCCAATTCCGTGTCCCGCCCCCGTGACGATTGCCACTTTCCCTTCCAAACGACCCTCGGCCATGCCTCGTCTCCTTTTGATGATGTCGGTCCCGGCAACGCTGCGAGTCAAACCAGGTCGGTGCGACCGTTGATGTATCTTTGTGGGGTATGCGGGTGGCGCGAATGTTCTGTTCCGCAATCACGACAAGCAATATCCCAAGCTTGCGTTGAGCTGGCGTCGAAACGATCGGGATTCACTTCAGGTGCACCTTCACCTCTTTGAGTGTTCCAGTGAACCGGCTGTTCTTGATCGTGTACTCATCATTCACCGGCGTTAGCGTGTCTTCGCCCACGTCCATCGTCTCTGATTGAGATATCCAGGTGACATGGGTGCGCTCAATTCGCCCTCTAGCGACTTGCTTGCCGTCAACCTTGAGCGTCAGAGTCCCGGCCGCTCCCGGTTTCGGTCCATCGGCGGCAAACTCTGCGACAACCTCGTGTGAGCCTGGGGGGAGCGACGAGTCCGCGCGCACTTGGTATTGATGTGCGCGGCCTATTGCGTTGTAATGAAAAACCGGCCGTCCATTATTCAGATAGAATGCCCAGCCGCCAAATCGGCCACCTTGCGTCATAAGGATGCCGTTTGCGCCACCCTGGGGGACATCAACCTTGGCGGCAATCGTCCAGGACCGACCGATCAACCGCGGGGCGGCGCTTTCGCCAACCCGCGTCAATCCGGCGTGGAAGGTAAAATCGCTGCGACCGGCAACGATGCTAGGCCGGCCTTCGGCTCCTTCTGCGACGCTGTGAATCGGCAGGACAAGGTTTGCCTCAGCTTCCTTGAAAAACGCGTCCTTCATTTCGGAGAGCTTGTCAGGCATGACACTCGCGACGTCAGTCGACTGCGAGAAGTCCTTGCCAACGTTGTAAAGTTCCCAGTGACGAGAGGCGAGATCGCTTCGGCGGCCCAAGGTGACCTCCCAAGGGGCGGCCACGGGCCGCGTCCCGGCCCACCAACCGTCCTTGTAGATGCCCAAGTTCTGCATCATCTCGAACACCTGTGTTCGGGGCGGCTGCGTGGCCGTGGGCTCTCGGAAGGTGTAGGTGAAACTGGCGCCGTCTAGCGGCTTCTGTGCGACGCCATTAACTGATGTTGGCTGCTCGATACCTGCAGCCTCAAGAAGCGTAGGGACCACATCAGTCACATAGAGGAACTGCGACCGTACCGCGCCCGGCTTAATGCGCCCGGACCAAACTGCGACCATGCCATTGCGCACGCCGCCGAAATGCGAGGCCACCTGTTTGTAGTACTGAAACGGCGAGTTCAAGCTCCAAGCCCATCCTGCGGGATAGTGATTGAGCGCCCTGGGACCGCCAAGGTCGTCGATGTGCGAGAGCAGCTCGGCTTCATCCTCACGGTAACCGTTGATCATGGAGTCCTCGATCAAAAGCCCGCCCTCTCGGCCCTCCGCGCTCGCCCCATTATCTCCCTGGATGTATACAATCAGCGTGTTGTCCAACTGGCCGCTCGCGCGCAACTGGTCGATGACCGTTCCGATCTGTGTGTCGGCAAAAGACAGCGCCGCCGCATAAACCTCCATCATTCGTGAATAGAGTCGTTTCTGATCCGTGGGCAGCGAACTCCAGGCAGGAAGCGACGCGGGTCGCGGCGTCAGTTTAACGTCCTGTGGTATGATCTTGAGTTTCTTCTGCCGCGCGAAGATTTGCTCGCGCTGGACGTCCCATCCCTGATCGAACTTACCACGGAATTTCTCGATCCACTCTCGGGGAGCGCTATGAGGC
Source organism: Novosphingobium sp. (assembly GCA_030697365.1). Classification (GTDB taxonomy): domain Bacteria; phylum Pseudomonadota; class Alphaproteobacteria; order Sphingomonadales; family Sphingomonadaceae; genus Novosphingobium. The sequence continues at coordinate 32,694 of JAUYQH010000022.1, forward strand.
GAATGCGCCGTTCCGGGAGCATAATACATAAAGAAGGGCTTACTGGGCGCCAAGTCGTGTTGTTGCTGGATCCATTTGGACGCACGCGCAGCTAAGTCCTGGTCAAGGATGTAATCGGGCTCGTCGGGCGGACTGATGGCCCGCGTATTTTCGTATAATGCTGGCGCGTATTGATCAGTGTCACCTCCCTGAAAGCCATAGAAGTACTCAAAGCCCTGTCCCGCCGGCCACCGGTCGAACGGACCAACCGAGCTCTGCTCCCACTCCGGAGTGAGGTGCCATTTACCGAATACCGAGGTGCTGTAGCCATTCTGCCGAAGAGTTTCGGCCACCATGCCCGTCGAGCGAGAAATGACAGAAGTGTAGCCTTCGTAGCCGGTCGGCAGATTCGCGACATTGCCCATGCCGGTGTTGTGCGGTTCACGGCCCGTGAGCAAGGCAGCGCGTGTCGGCGAGCAGATCGCCGTTGTGTTGAAACGGTTGTAGCGCGCGCCGCTTGCTGCAAGCCGATCGAACGTCGGAGTGGGAATCGGCCCACCAAATGCGCTGCTCGCGCCGAAACCCACGTCGTCCGTCATGATGAGGAGGATGTTTGGAGCGCCTTTGGGCGCTTGAGGACCCTGCGGCCATTGCGACGGACTCGACTCGGCCGCGGTTCGTCCAACCTTTGCATTCGATGGAGCGGAGGGTGGCGGCAACGTCGCCTGAGCGACGAGAGGGCCGCTTGCGAACATAGCGAGCGCTAGGGCAAGGGATGTCTTACCCGCGATTCGTTTGTGACGGACTCCGGAATCCATCCCCTCGTGCTTCGTGACTCGAAACGCCATTGGCTTGTCTCACCCGATTTTTTTCACTTGTCTTCGGGGAGGGATTAGGACAAAACCAAGCTCAATGTCAACGGCGATGTTGAGAATGTGTGATCCGCAGCCTCTTTTCGAGGAGCCAAGGCTTGGTGCGCATCTTTTGAAACCAAGGATGCATGCACCCGGCGCGTCTCGCTGCACCTCGTCAAACCGACAGCCTTGCGGGACGATGACTGGACGATCTGCGCAACCTACTTCATAACAGCACTTTCGAAAAGGAATGAGATGGGCAAGGTTTCGACTCGCGCGGCAAAGCGCTTGGAGATCATGCGAATAGGCGCGACTATTTTCAAGGAGGTGGGATACGAAAACGCGACCGTCGATGATATTGCAAAGCGCGCAAAAATGGACCGGGCGACGCTTTACTACTACTTCAAGGGAAAGCAGGAGCTTTTTCGAGAGATGGTCAATGTCGCAACGGCAAGCAACGTGGCGACAGCAGAACAGATAGCGGCACTAGATGAGCCATCCGATGCCAAGCTCCGGAAGCTCATTCACGCGCTCTTCGAGTCGTACCAGCAGCATTATCCCTATCTCTTCGTCTATCTGGAGCAGGACATCAGCCGCTTGACGATCGACCAGTCGGAATGGAGCGCGGAGATCTTAAACCTCAATAACCGCTTCAACTGCGCAGTAGTCAAGATCATTCGTGACGGCCGAAAGTCTGGCCTGTTCTTGTCACGCGGCAGTGACAAGATATTGGCCGCCGGCATACTCGGCATGTGCAATTGGAGTCACCGGTGGTTCAAGCCAGAGGGGGCAATGACAGCGCGTGACATAGCCGACGTTTTTGCGGATCTGGTATTGGGCGGTATATGTCGAGCCGCAACACCGAGTTCTTCGGACGTATAGTCTCTTGCGAATGAGGATCTACAGTCATACCAACCTGCATTGATCACGACCCACATGCCCATTGGCGTCGGCCGATAGTCATGATGCGCCACGGCTGATCGATGAGCTTGTTCCAGGCTTCGCAGCAATGGTCGATTATGTTGTCGTGGGATGTGAAGACGCGGTTG
>JAUYQH010000025.1 GCA_030697365.1 Novosphingobium sp.
AAATCCGACGCCAGGATCGAGGGCGCGATGACGAGGGGGCGTGACGCAAATTGCTGAGACATGTGCGCTTCCCGGGCAGTTGCAAGGCGTGGCGGAACGGCTCCGCGTAACATGCGCCAAGTCCGGGGGCAATGCGGGCGAAATTCTGGTGTCCCGGACGCGGTGCAGCGCTCTCCCGGCGATGCGAAGCATCGTCCGGTCGCGCTGCTCCGCAGAGCCGGGACCCACACACAGCAGGGATGCGGTGGACCCCGGATCTGCAGCGCACCGCTATAGCGCGTCGAAGACGCGCGTGAACGCGCTGATGGCGCTGCGCTGCGTCCGGGGAACGTAGGGAGCCGGAAAAATCTGCCGCGACGGCATCTATTGCCGGGAAGATTCGGGCGTGGCGGGTGCAAAAACCCCGGTTTTATTGGCCTTTTACAATGGCACGGCGTTTGCTGGTCTTGGCGTGGATATAACAGGCCGCGCCATGCGGCGTTTGTTGGAGTTTGCTCATGCTGCACGCCCTTAGCGCCGCGACGTCCGCACTGGACCTCCTGAAATCGCTGACCGCGTCGAAATCGCAATCTGCCGGCAACAAGCAGGAACCGAAGAGCCCGTTCGATCTCTCCGGCAGCAGCACCGCCACCTCAGAAGCCTCGCCGGCCAAGTCCGGAGCGAGTGGCGGCTCGCAGATATCGCCGGCCACGATGAGCGCGCTGCTGGATGCGCAAAGCCAGGCAACGACGGGATCGGCCGCATCGGCGTCCACCAGCCGGTCGGACGCGCTGAAGGACCTGTTCGCGCAGATCGACGCCGACAGCGATGGCAAGCTCAGCAAATCGGAATTCGAGAACGCGCTCGGCGCCGGGGGGACCAACCTCACGCAGGCGGACAGCGTATTCGGCAAGCTGGACAAGGACGGCGACGGAGCGGTCAGCCTTGGCGAAATGATGTCGGCGCTGAAGGGCAAGGGAAGTGGTCACCATGACGTCGCCGGGGCGTCCAATAGCGGCTCGGACCCGCTGAACGACCTGTTCGCGCAGATCGATGCCGACGGCGATGGTAAGCTCAGCAAGTCGGAATTCGAGAACGCGCTCGGCGCCGGGGGGACCAACCTCACACAGGCGGACAGCGTATTCGCCAAGCTGGACAAGGACGGCGACGGAACAGTCAGCCTCGACGAAATGACGTCGGCGCTGAAGGGCAAGGGCAATCGTGGCCATGACGCCGCCGGATCGGAGGGTTCCGGAACGGCGGGCGGTTCGGGCAAGGCATTGGCGGGTGCGACCTCGACCTCGGTCACCAACAGTGATGGCTCGGTCACGACATCGCTGACCTATGCCGACGGCTCCAAGGTGACGATGACATCTGCCGTGGCCAATTCGGCATCGAGTGCGGCGACGTCCTCCTATAATTTCATCGAGCAGATGATCCAGCGCCAGGCGCAGGCGATTTCATCCGCCGCCACGGGTTCGCTTTCGGTCAGCGCCTGACCTCGCGAAACGCCAATAGCTGAAATCCCCGCAAGTATCGGCCGCAAACGCGCATCAGTCGGAGTCCGGGCGATGATATCTGGCTTGGGCGCGGCGTCGGCCGCGCTGGACGTGCCTAAACTGCCGACCTCGACGAAGTCGTCCCCGGCGCCATCGGCCGATTTCAGCGCGAAATCTTCCGAGCCATTCGATGGCTTCAATAGCACGGCATTGACGGCAAGCGCGACGCCCACTTCCATAACGCCGGAAATGATGGCGGTGCTGCAGGCGGTGGCGGCGCAAGACCAGTCGAAGGCCGGGTCAGCCAATCCGGCGCCGACCCGCAAGTCCGACGCGCTCAATGACCTGTTCTCGCAGCTCGATGCCGACAGCGATGCACAGATCAGCAAATCCGAATTTGAAACGGCGCTTGGCGCCGCCGGAACCGACACCGCCGAGGCCGACAAGGTGTTCGGCAAGATGGACAAGGACGCCGACGGTTCGGTCAGTTCAGACGAAATGTGCGCGGCGCTGCTGAAGGGATCGCACCGCAACGGCCAGCACTATTTTCCCGTCAGCCACCGGGATAGATCAGGTGCTCCCAAGGATGCAAACGTGCCGGCTTCGAATCCGCATGCGGTATCCAGCAGCTCGGTAGCCAACAGCGACGGCACCACGACGACGTCACTGTTCTACACCGACGGATCAAAGGCCACGATGCGATCGGCGGCTACCTCATCCGGCGAGGCGACGTCATCCTATAATTTCATCGAGCAGATGATCCTGCGTCAGGCAAAGGCGCTTGCCTCCGGCACGACCGCTTCGCTTTCGGTCAGCGCCTGACCTCGCCACTGGCCTGAAATCCTGCTGCTATCCGAAACGATCCTTCCACGCCGGCAGCGCGCCGGGGAAGGGCAGGGCGGTCGCCTCATGAACGCCGCGGGCGATGGCGCGGGCCGTGACATTGGCCGCGACCATGCCGAGTTCGGTGAGACCGGCCAGCGGATCAATCGGCTTTTCGCCGGTAGAAGCGGCGAACACCACATCGCCATCGAGCGGCGCGTGCACCGGATAGATCGCGCGAGCAAATCCGGTCTGCGCCATCATCGCCAGCCGTTTTGCTTGTGGTTTCGTCAGTGCCGCGTCGGTCACGACCACGGCCAGCGTGGTGTTTTCCATTGATGTCGCGGCCGTGCCGCCCTTGATGCGCATCCTGAGCATGTCGGATGTGAACGACGGCGGCAATCCGCGACCGCCAAGCTCGCCGCCGGTTTCAAACGGCGCCGCCCAGAACCACGGTCCGTCGCCGACGGTGACGCTGCCGACCGCATTGACTACCGCAAGCGCGGCCACCTTGATGCCGCCTGCGGTTGCCGCCGATGCCGAGCCGATGCCGCCCTTGAAATTCGCGGTGGTGGCGCCAAGCCCGGCGCCGACGCTGCCGAGCGCGAAATCCTCGGCCGCCGCCACGGCTGCGGCGTAGCCGAGATCGCGATAGGGCGGGAAGCGGCCCCAGGCCTTGTCGCCGCCGTTGAGCAGATCGAAGCAGATCGCGCCGGGCACGATCGGGATCAGCGCGCCGCCTATCGCAAAGCCGCGGCCCTGTTCGGCGAGCCATGC
>JAUYQH010000031.1 GCA_030697365.1 Novosphingobium sp.
CGATGTGAAAGATCAGGCGGGCGGCTATGTCCTGATGCCGAAAATAACCCACTAGGAGTTCTTCGACCCAATCCGTCTTGCCCCCTCAGACGGCCATGCAGGCCGCTGGGAGGATAGGATGACCAAGAGTTTTCTGGCCGCTTTTCTGGCCACGGGATGCGCTGTCGGGGCGCTCTGTCCGGTCGCTGCGCAGGCGCAGACCGACCAGCGCGATTATGACATTGCGGCACAGCCGCTCGGCGATGCGGTTCGAGAATATTCGGAAGTTTCGGGGCGCCAGATCGTCTTCGCGACCGATCTGGTCAAGGGGCGGCGTTCGACCTCGGTCCGCGGACGGATGTCATCGGATCGGGCGCTTTCGCGACTGCTGGCAGGGTCGGGTCTTCAGCCCGAACTTGTCGACGGCGCGCTCGTGCTTCGCTCGGGAAACGGCGCTGCGGCCGACAATCGATCGACTGAAAGCGGCGCGGATGGCGCGATCGTCGTGACCGGGTCGCGCATCCGGGGAGCGGGGCCGACCGGTTCGCCGGTTGTGACGATCGACCGTGAGGCAATCGAGAAAAGCGGGTACGGCACCGTCCAGCAGATACTCCAGTCGCTCCCGCAGGCGTTCATGGGCGGCTCCAATGAAACGACGACCGGCGCGACGACGCGCAACGGCACCGGCAACGACTCGACGCTCGGGTCGAGCATCAATCTTCGCGGTCTCGGCACCAATTCGACGCTCGTTCTGATCGACGGCGCGCGGCCCGCGCTGGGCGGCACCGGCGGCCTCTTCGCGGACATTTCTCTCATCCCGATGACTGCGGTCGAACGGATCGAAGTGCTGACCGACGGCGCCTCCGCGATTTATGGTGCCGATGCGGTTGCGGGCGTCATCAATCTTCGCCTCCGCAATCGGTTTGCAGGCGCCGAAACGATCCTGCGCGCTGGCACCGCCGACGGCGACATGACCGAAGTCCAGTTCAGCCAATTGCTCGGGAAGAAGTGGAATGGTGGTCACCTCGTTCTCGCTTATCAATATAGCGACCGTGGCGCTCTTGCGGCCTCGGAGCGCGACTTCGCGCGCGAGGACCTCCGTCCCTTCGGCGGTCCCGACTATCGTTCGATCTATGCGAGTCCCGGCACGATTCGAGCGGCGAATGGCCAGCTCTTCGGGATTCCGGGTGGTCAAAATGGCCGCACCCTGACGGCGGCTCAGTTGCTTCCCGGCGTCCAAAATCGACGCGACAATCGCGCCGAAACCGACCTGCTGCCGCGCCAGCGGGTTCACAGTCTCTATGCCGCGGGCGAGTTCGATATCACCGACAGCCTGACCTTTCGCGCAAGCATCCTCGCCGCGCAACGAAATTATCGCCGGATCAATAACGTAACTGCACTCCGCACCGCGCGCGTTCCCGTAACGAACCCCTTTTATGTCGATCCGATCGGCACGGGGCAGCCGGTGCAGGTTACCTACAATTTCGTCAACGATGTCGGGCCGCAGATCAACGAAGGCCGCGTTCGTGCGCTCTCGACATCGGCCGGCCTCGAAAAGGCAATCGGCGCCTGGCGAATTCAGCTGGGCGGGGCGTATGGGATCCAGAAAGGGAAAGCCTACACACGCAATTCCGTGAACAGTGCGCGGCTCGCGGTCGCGCTCGCCGACACCAGCCCGGCAACGTCGTTCAACGTGTTTGGCGACGGCACGGCGAACAACCAAGCGACGATCGACTATATCCGCGGCAGCAACCAGACGATCGATACTTTTAAGACATGGTCAGCCGCTCTCCGCGCCGATGGACCGTTGTTTCGATTGCCTGCAGGCGCTGTCCGCCTCGCTGCTGGCGCCGAGTATCGTCGCGAGGCCAATGACTATTTCCGCATTCAAGACCAGAGCACGCTCGCTCCCGTGGCGGCACCTTATCCGGGTTTCCCGGGCCCCCGTCATGTGAAGTCGATCTATGCGGAAATTCTCGTGCCGGTATTCGGGGCCGACAACGAAATGCCGGGCTTCCACAAGTTAGACCTGACGCTTGCAGGGCGCATCGAGGATTATAATCAATTCGGCCGCACCGAGAATCCAAAGTTCAGCCTTCGCTGGGAGCCGGTCGAGGGCGTCGCGCTTCGTGGGTCTTACGGCACTTCTTTTCGAGCGCCGCAGTTCGACGAGTTGATAGGCCCAGCGCTGTCGCTTTACACAACGCTCTCGGTTCCTGATCCTGCTTCGCCGACCGGAAGCTCGAACGTCCTCGCACTCTTTGGTTATGCACCGAACATCCAGCCCGAGAAAGCGACCACCTGGACGGCCGGATTCGATATTGCGCCATCGTCGATGCCCGGTTTCAAGGCTTCGCTTACATATTTCGACGTCGACTATCGCGATCGGATCGGAACCCTCACCGAGGATTATCTGCGCTTCCTCACCAACCGCGACGTCTTCGGGGGCGTCGTCCTAGACAACCCACCGCTCGATCTCGTCCAGTTCTACTATAACCAGCCAAGCTTCACGAACCCGATCGCCATTGCGCCGAACC
>JAUYQH010000034.1 GCA_030697365.1 Novosphingobium sp.
TCATGGTGTTCTTCATGGTCATGCCGGCGATGATCGGCGGCTTCGGCAACTGGTTCGTGCCGCTGATGATCGGCGCGCCCGACATGGCGTTCCCGCGGATGAACAACATCTCGTTCTGGCTGACCGTGGCGGGCTTCACCAGCCTGATGATCTCGCCGTTCATGCCCGGCGGCACGGGCAACGGTGCGGGCACCGGATGGACGGTCTATGCCCCGCTCTCGACCTCGGGCTCGGTCGGCCCCGCGGTCGATTTCGCGATCTTTTCGCTCCACCTTGCGGGCGCGGCCTCGATCATGGGCGCGATCAACTTCATCACCACGATCTTCAACATGCGCGCGCCGGGAATGACCCTGCACAAGATGCCGCTGTTCGTGTGGTCGATCCTGGTCACCGCGTTCCTGCTGCTGCTGGCGCTGCCGGTGCTCGCCGCGGCGATCACCATGCTGATCACCGACCGCAACTTCGGCACGACCTTCTTCGATCAGGCCGGGGGCGGCGATCCGGTGCTGTACCAGCACCTGTTCTGGTTCTTCGGCCACCCCGAAGTCTACATCATGATCCTGCCCGGCTTCGGGATGATCAGCCAGATCGTCTCGACCTTCAGCCGCAAGCCGGTGTTCGGCTATCTCGGCATGGCCTATGCCATGGTCGCGATCGGGGTCGTCGGGTTCGTCGTCTGGGCGCACCACATGTACACCGTGGGCCTCGACGTGAACACAAAGATGTACTTCACCGCGGCGACCATGGTGATCGCGGTCCCCACCGGCATCAAGATCTTCAGCTGGATCGCGACGATGTGGGGGGGCAGCCTCGAGTTCAAGTCGCCGATGGTCTGGGCGATCGGGATGATCTTCCTGTTCACCGTCGGCGGGGTGACCGGCGTGGTCCTCGCCAACGGCGGGATCGACGACGTGCTCCACGATACCTACTACGTCGTTGCGCACTTCCACTACGTTCTGTCGATGGGTGCCGTGTTCAGCCTTTTCGCAGGCTTCTATTACTGGTTCCCGAAGATGAGCGGGCGGATGCACAGCGAGTTCCTCAGCCACGTCCACTTCTGGCTGTTCTTCATCGGGGTGAACATCATCTTCTTCCCCCAGCACTTCCTCGGCCTCCAGGGAATGCCGCGGCGGTACCCCGATTTCACCCCGGCTTATTCATACTGGAACCACATCTCGTCGGTGTGGGGCTATTCGATCATGGCGGTCGGAATGCTGGTGTTCTTCGTCAACATCGGCTGGGCGCTGTTCGGCGGCAAGAAGGCCGCGGGCAATTATTGGGGCGAAGGCGCGACGACGCTCGAATGGACGCTGTCCAGCCCGCCGCCCTTCCACCAGTTCGAAACGCTGCCGGTGATCGACGACCACGGCCACCACTGATCGCCGCCGCAAGGCTGGTTCACGAAGCGCCCCGGCCGCAAGGTTCGGGGCGTTTTCGTTGAGGAGACGCCAATGCCCGAATTCCGCGACATCAATGTCGGCGAGCTTTCGCTGCGCTGCGCCAACACAGGTGCCGGACCGCTGGTGATCCTTGTCCACGGCTTTCCAGAAAGCTGGTATTCCTGGCGCCATCAGCTGGCCCCGATCGCCGCCGCCGGGTTCACCGCCTGCGCGATCGACGTTCGCGGCTATGGCGGGTCGGACAAGCCGCACGAGGTTTCGGCCTATGCGATGGAGCGGATCGTGGGTGACCTCGTCGGGCTGGCAGACGCGCTCCAGCCCGATAGCCCGGCGATCCTGATCGGGCACGATTGGGGCGCGCCGATCGTGTGGAATTCGGCGTTGACCCATCCCGGGAAATTCCGCGCCGTCGCCGGACTGTCGGTGCCGTTCGCGGGCGTGCCCCAGCGCCCGTTCACCGAGATCTTCCGCGAGCATTTCACCAGCCAGGGGCGGTTCTTCTATCAGGAGTACTTCCAGCAGCCCGGCGTCGCCGAAGCCGAGGCCGAGGCCGATCCGCGCGGGTTTATCGAGCGGATGATGTACTCGATTTCGGGCGACGTTCCCGAAGGCAACTACTGGGACAAGCCACTGGGTGCGACCTTCCTACAGGGCCTGCCCGATCCTCAGCCGGTGCATTGGCTGAGCAAAGCCGATCTCGACTACTACGACTGCGAGTTCAAGGTCTCGGGCTTTGGCGGCCCGCTCAACCGCTATCGCAACCACGAGGCGGACTACGAATGGCTCCAGAGCTTCGCCGGGAAGCGGATCGAGCAGCCTGCGCTGTTCATCGGCGGCACCCGCGATCCGGCGACCACATTGATCGTCGCGGTGGCCGATCCGGTGTCGATGATGCGGATGTTCGCGCCCAAAGTGGAAGGCCACGTGCTCGAAGGCGTCGGCCACTGGACCCAGCAGGAACGGCCAGACGAGGTCAACCGCCTACTGCTCGATTGGCTGACCAGAGTATAGTTGGCGATTTTCGCATAAAGTCCAGCCGAAAGGGGGGGCAGAGCCTCAACTCGGCGCCCCCCGATCGGCATTTGGTGTGGCGTATCAAGCGCCTCAGCGCTTGCGAACCAGGATCGCAGTCTGCGTCGGTTCACCAACGCCAGCGAAACGCACCGACGGCTGCTTGCCCAGCGCGCGGTCGATGGCGTACTGACGCGGAGCTTCGATCTCGCTCCACGCGCCGCGCTTGCAGGTACCTACGGCGAGATTTGCGCGCAGATCCCGGTGTTCGTGCGGGTTACCGCAGACTGCCCGCACCGCGGCGCGGATGCGGTGGTCGAACCGCTCCACCCCTTCCTCGCTGGCAAGGTTGAGGTCGCCGTACGAGACCGTGACGGATTGTTCCTGGGCATTTGCGGATGCGGTCAGCGTCGCGGCAAGCACGGAGGCGAAGAACAAGTACTTGGACATGGCTATTCCTTTCCGAAATGGTCGTTCGCGAGCCACTGCGGTTCGAGCAACGATCGATATGCGAGCCCGTGGCGACGCAGATTAACCGGTCAGGTTCTGCATCTGACTGAAATTGTTCTGGAATTTGTACACCCGTCAGCCTGGGAGGCGGTCCGGTCCTACGTCGCGAGCTAACGTCTACGCACGATAGTTCCAAAATGATTGTATATACTCAACAACTCGAAAAGAATGAATTCAACAAATTCAATCATTCTTGCGGCGGCGGTGGATCGATGCCTCCGAATCGCCAGCGCTTCCCTCTCTCCCCGCATCCGCCTATAGCGCGCCGCAATGCCCCCCGCCGCCGCCCTCCAACTGCCCACCGAATGGCGCGATTTCTTTGCGTTGACCAAGCCGCGGGTGATGAGCCTGGTGGTGTTTACCGGGCTGTGCGGCCTGCTTGCCGCGCCCGCCAGCATCCACCCGGTGCTCGCCTTCACCGCGATCCTGTGCATCGCGCTGGGCGCAGGCGGCGCGGCGGCGCTCAACATGTGGTGGGAAGCCGATATCGACGCGGGAATGAAGCGCACCGCTGCGCGCCCGTTGCCCGCGGGGCGGATGGACCGCACCGCGGCGCGCGATTTCGGGATTGGTCTGTCGGTCGGCTCGGTGCTTCTTCTGGGGGTGGCGATCGGCTGGCTCGCCGCGGGGCTGCTCGCGGTGTCGATCCTCTACTACGCGGTGATCTACACCATCTGGCTGAAGCCCCGGACCCCGCAGAATATCGTGATCGGCGGGGGTGCGGGCGCGTTTCCGCCGCTGATCGGGTGGGTCGCGGCGACGGGCGAGATCACGGCGATGCCGCTGCTGCTGTTCGCGATCATCTTCATGTGGACCCCGCCGCACTTCTGGGCGCTCGCACTGTTCGTTCAGACCGATTACGCCAAAGTCGGCATCCCTATGCTGCCGGTGGTGGCGGGCGAAGCGACGACGCGGCGCCAGATCCTGATCTACGCGGCGCTGCTCATGCCGCTCGCCGCCACGCCGTGGTGGATCGGCGGGACCGGCGCGGTTTATGGCATCGCGGCGCTTATCCTGTCGGCAGCTTTCCTGGGTTTCGCACTCCCCGTGGGCCTGCGCCGCACGGCGGCTGGCGACACTATGCGCCCTGAAAAGCGGCTGTTCGGGTTCTCGATCGTCTATCTGTTCGCGCTGTTCGCGTGCCTTGTTGCGGATCGGCTGGCGACGGTGCAGGGGTGGCTGCGATGACCGACGCTCCGACTCCGCCCGACATGGCCCAACCCGATCTGGACGAATACCGCGCCCGCCAACGCGGCCGCAACCGAGCTCTGGGGGTGGTTCTGGCGTTCTTCGCGGTGCTGTTCTTCGTGATCACCCTGGTCAAGATCGGCGGCAACGTGGGATGACTGCCCCTGCCACCCACACCGCCGTCCGCCCCGATCCCGCGCTCAACCGCCGGGTCGCGCTGATTGCGCTGGGGTTTGCCGCGGCGATGCTCGGGCTGGGATATGCCTCGGCCCCGCTCTACCGCCTGTTCTGCCAGGTGACCGGGTTCGGCGGCACCACCCAGCGGGCCACCGCCGAGCAGGCCGCGGCGGTCAAGGCGGTTGCCGGCAAGACCATCGTCGTGCGCTTCGACGGCAACGTCGCAAGCGGGCTGGCGTGGGACTTCGGCCCCAACCAGGTGACGAGCACGATCCCGATCGGCGAGCGCGCGCTGGCATCGTACCACGCCCGCAACAAGTCGGCGCGCCCGATCACCGGCACCGCGGTGTTCAATGTCACTCCCGAACAGGCGGGCAAGTACTTCAACAAGATCGAATGCTTCTGCTTCACCGAGCAGACCCTGAAGCCGGGCGAGGCGGTGGACATGCCGGTGCAGTACTACGTCGATCCCAAGATTCTCGATGATCCCGCCACCAAGGACGTCGAGGAGATCACGCTCAGCTACACTTTCAACGAAGCGCGTTAACCGTCGCCGAAGCCTCTGGACCCGTCCGGGGCGGCGCGTTAAGGCGCACTGCCAACACCAAGGGGGAGCCCGCAGATGGCCGGCGCCAAGAACCACGACTACCACATCCTTCCGCCCGACATCTGGCCGCTGATCGGCGCCGCTGCGGCAGTGATCATGACCAGCGGCGGCGTGATGACCATGCACGACATGGCGTTCGGCAAGTACGTTCTGCTGCTTGGCGGGTTCGGCGTGCTGCTGACGTTCTATGCATGGTGGACCAACGTGGTGCGCGAAGCCAACGCGGGCGATCACACCCCGGTGGTCCAGCTTCATCTGCGCTATGGCATGATCCTGTTCATCGCTTCGGAAGTGATGTTCTTCGTCGGCTGGTTCTGGGCGTGGTTTGATTTCTCGCTGTTTCCCTCGCCGATCCAGGTCATCGACGGCGCGACGACCAGTCTGTTCCAGCAGGAAGGCGCCGCTGCGGCGATGCAGTTCCCGCACAAGGGGCTCGAGGTGCTCGACGCCTTCGACCTGCCGTTGCTCAACACGCTGATCCTGCTGTGCTCGGGGACTACCGTCACCTGGGCGCACCATGCGCTGATCCACGGCGACCGCCAGGGCCTCAAGACCGGGCTGTGGCTGACGATCATCCTCGGCATCCTGTTCACGTCGATCCAGGCTTACGAGTATTCCGCTGCGCCGTTTCCGTTCGGCGAGAACACTTATGGCTCGGCGTTCTACATGGCGACCGGGTTCCACGGGTTTCATGTGCTGGTCGGAACGATCTTCCTGATTGTGTGCCTCAAGCGCGCCTACAACGGCGATTTCACCCCGCGCCAGCACTTCGGGTTCGAAGCGGCGGCGTGGTACTGGCACTTCGTCGACGTGGTCTGGCTGTTCCTGTTCATCGTCGTCTACGTCTGGGGCGGCTGGGGCGCGCCGATCCATTGATGGCCGATACGCCGGGCGAAGGGGCAACCGCGCCCGGCGGCCTTTCCGCAAAGCTCCCGTTCGGTCGGTGCCCGCGCTGCCGGGCGCGAACGTTGTTCGGCAGCGTGATTTCGTTTGCGCCGCAGTGCCGCTCGTGCGGGCTGGACTTCTCGGGCTTCAACGTGGGTGACGGGCCGGCCGCGTTCCTCACGCTGATCATCGGCGCGCTGGTTTCGGCGCTGGCGATCTGGCTCCAGCTCGCCGCGGAGCCGCCGTTCTGGGTGCATATCGTGCTGTGGGTGCCGCTGACCACTTTCGCGGTGATCGCGGGCTTGCGCTATAGCAAAGCCAAGCTGCTCGCCGCCGAACACCGGCGCAAGGCGGGCGAAGCGCGGCGGCGCGAGCCATGAGACGAATCCCGCTCTTCGCCACGCTGGTCGTCATCGCGGCGATCGCGACGATGATCGCACTGGGCGTGTGGCAGCTTCAGCGCCGCGACCAGAAGGAGGCGCTGATCGCGCGCTACACCCAAGTCGAGACGCTGTCCTCGTCCGTCCCCTGGCCGCGCGACGCCGCGGCTGCCGAAGCGGCGCTGTTCCGCCACGCGCAGGTGCGCTGCAACCGCGTTCTGGCGCAAGGCGCCACCGCCGGGCGCAACCAGACGGGGACGATGGGCTGGGCCCAGACTGCGCGGTGCGCGCTCGACGGCGGGGGCGAGGCGACCGTCGCGCTGGGCTGGACCCAGGCCCCGGTTGTCAAGCCGTGGGCCGGGGGCGCAATCGAAGGGCTGATCGCGCCGGGTGAGGGCGGCAGCGTCCGCATGATCGCCGGCAAGCCGCCTGCGGGCCTCCAGCCCCTCGCCCGTCCCGACCCGCGCGACATCCCCAACAACCACTTCGCCTACGCGATCCAGTGGTTCCTCTTCGCCGGGGTGGCGGCGGTGATTTACGTGCTGGCATTGCGTCGAAAGCTGCGGGCTTAACGAACGGGAAGGTTTGCATTCCGGCAGGGGGACGCTAACCGCCGCCGCGATGGACTACGTCTCTACCCGTGGCAGCGCCCCGGTGCTCGATTTCACCGGCGTCACGCTGGCCGGCCTCGCCCCCGACGGCGGGCTCTACGTGCCGCGCGAATGGCCGCGCTTCACCGAACACGAAATCGCCGCGATGGCTGGGCTGCCTTACGCCCAGCTCGCCCAGAAGGTGATGCAACCGTTCGTCGGTGATAGCCTGAAGCCCGAGCGCCTGCTCGAACTGTGCGAAACCGCCTACGGCCGCTTCGCCCACACCGCGGTCACCCCTTTGGTCCAGCTCGACGAGCGCAACTGGCTGCTCGAGCTGTTCCACGGCCCGACGCTGGCGTTCAAGGATGTCGCGCTGCAACTGCTCGGCTTGCTGTTCGAAGAGTTCCTGCGCAAGGGCGACGATCCGCTGACGATCGTGGGCGCGACCAGCGGGGATACCGGATCGGCGGCGATCGACGCGGTCGCCGGGCGCGCGGGCGTGGAGATCTTTATGCTCCACCCCAAGGGCCGGGTCAGCGACGTCCAGCGCCGCCAGATGACCACCGTACTCGCCCCCAACGTCCATAACATCGCGCTCGATGGCGCCAGCTTTGACGATTGCCAGGCGATGGTGAAGCGCATGTTCGCCGATTCGGCCGTGACCGCGCGGTTCCGGCTCTCGGCGGTCAATTCGATAAACTGGGCGCGGCTGATGGCGCAGGTGGTGTACTATTTCGCCGCCGCGCTCCAACTGCGTGCGCCGAATCGCAAGGTCGCGTTTTCGGTGCCGACGGGCAACTTCGGCGATGTCTTCGCCGGGTATGTCGCCGCGCAGATGGGCTTGCCGATCGAACGCCTGATCGTCGCCACCAACGTCAACGACATCCTCCACCGCGCGCTGACCAGCGGCGATTACTCGGCGGGCAGCGTCGAGCCGACCATCGCACCTTCGATGGACATCCAGGTCAGCTCCAATTTCGAACGCCTGTTGTTCGATCTGGGCGGACGCGACGGCGGGAGTCTTGCGGCGCAGATGAAAGGCTTCGAAGCGAGCAAGGCGATGCAGCTCACCAACGCCCAGCGTGAAGGCGCCGCGGCGCTGTTCGCCAGTGCGCGGGCCGAAGCGGGCGACATGGCGCAGGCGATGCGCTGGGCGAGCGAGGCGTGCGGCCAGACTATCGATCCCCACACCGCCTGCGGCCTGCACGCCGCGCGGACGCAAGCCAATCTCGATCCGGCGGTGCCGATCGTCACCCTCGCCACCGCGCATCCCGCCAAGTTCCGCGACGCAGTTGAGCGGGCCACCGGCCAGCGCCCCCCGCTGCCCGCGCGGGTCGGCGACCTGTTCGAGCGAGAGGAACGAATGATCGAGCTGCCGGGGGACTATGCCGCGGTGGTGGATTACGTGACCGAGCACGCGGTGCCGAAGGGCTGATGGCGCAAATCGACCCGCAACCGCTGATCCTCGCGGGCGAGGGCTGGAGCGATTATGCGCTGCTCGACAGCGGCAATGGCCTCAAGTTCGAACGGTACGGTCCTTATAGCTTCATCCGCCCCGAGGGACAGGCGCTGTGGCAGCCGCGGTTGGCCGAGTGGGACGCCGACGGCGAGTTCGTCCCCGCCTCGGACGAGGATGGCGGCGGGCGCTGGCAGTTCAGGCGCCCCGTCCCGCGCGAGGGCTGGCCGCTTGCCCGGGGCGATGTGCGCTTCACCGCGCAATGCACGCCGTTCCGCCACCTCGGCTTTTTTCCCGACATGGCCCCGGTTTGGGACTGGATGGGGGAGCAACTCGCTGGAAGGAGCGACGCGCAAACGCTCAACCTGTTCGGCTATACCGGGGTGGGCACGCTGGCGCTGTCCGAGTACGGCCCGTGCACACACGTCGATGCCTCGAAGAAGTCGGTCGCCCAGGCGCGCGAGAACGCGGTGCTTTCCAACATGGCCGAGCGCCCGATCCGCTGGCTGGTCGACGATGCGGCCAAGTTCGCGGCGCGCGAGGTGCGGCGCGGGCGGCGCTATTCCGGGATCATCCTCGATCCACCCAAGTTCGGACGCGGACCCGAAGGCGAGGTGTGGCGCCTCGAGGACCATCTCCCCCCGCTGATCGCCGACTGCCGCCAACTCCTCGACGAGCAGAGCCGCTTCCTGTTCCTCACCGTCTATGCGGTGCGGATGAGCGCGCTGGCGCTGGCTGGCCTACTCGAGGAAGCTCTCGCCGATCTCCCCGGCACGATCGAGTTCGGCGATGTGGCGGTGCGTGAACAGGGTGCCAGTGACTCCGGGGGCGCCCGCCTTCTCCCCACCGCGATCTTCGCGCGCTGGCGCAACGGCTGATCGCTCGCTAGGAGCGCGCGATGACTGACAGCCTGATCCTCGAAGTGGCCGATTTCGAGCACCACGTGCTGACCGGAATCTATTCGGAGGAAACCGGGCGGCCGCAGCCGCTGCGCTTCACCATCTCGGCGCGGCTGAAGCCGGCCGATCGCTATGAGCCCGACACCCCGCTCAGCCACAGCAAGAACTACATGGATCTCAAGTTCGCGGCTTCGGCGGCACTGCCGCCGGGGGTTCACTTCAAGCTGATCGAGGCGGTGGCGGACCATGTGTGCGAGACGCTGTTCGTCCAGGACCGCCGGATCGAGGCGGTGACGGTCAAGATCGTCAAGCTGGCGATCAGCGAAGGGGACGAGCGGATCGGGATCACGCTCACCCGCGAGCGCCGCAGCTGACCGTGCGCCCGCTCGCGCTCGTCACCGGCGGCTGGCGGCGAATCGGCGCCGCGATAGCTTCCGCGCTGGCGGCGGACGGCTGGGACCTGGCGCTCCACGCGCACCATCGCGAAGCGTTCGACCCCGCGCTCGCCGCGCAGCTTAAGCAGGCAGGGGCTACGGTGCACGGCATCGCCGGGGATTTGATCGAGGATGGCGCACCGGAGATGATCGTGCGCGAGGCGGTCAACGCGTTCGGTCGCGCTCCGACGCTGCTGGTCAATTCGGCCTCGATCTTCCGCAACGACCGGCTGGCGACGGTGACCACCGATTCGCTCGACGCGCATATGCGCACCAATCTGTATGCGCCGCTCTTGCTCACCCAGGCTTTCGCTGCGGCGCTGGGCGAGGCGGAAGGCAGCGTGGTCATGCTCCTCGACAGCCGAGTGCGCAATCCGGTGCCCGATCAGCTGTCCTATTCGCTGTCCAAGCAGACGCTCCACGCGAGTCTGCGCAACCTCGCCCGCGATCTGGCACCGCGTATCCGGGTAAATGGGGTCGCCCCGGGGCTGGTGTTGCCGACCGAGGACTATAGCGACGCGCAGTGGCGGCGGCTGACTGCGATGATGCCGCTCGAACGTCTAGCAAGCCCGGCGGACATCGCCGCGGCGGTGGTCTATCTCGCGCGGGCGGAGGCGGTGACCGGCCAGACTATCTATGTCGATAGCGGCGCCAATCTCGAAGCTTTTCCGCGCGATTTCGTGTATATGGGGCGCGAATGACCCCGCTCGTCGACACCTTCAAGCGCCCGATCACCTACTTGCGGCTCTCGGTGACCGACCGCTGCGACTTGCGCTGCGCCTATTGCATGCCCGAACGGATGACCTTCCTGCCCAAGGCGGAAGTGCTCACGCTCGAGGAACTGCGCGCGCTGGCAATGGCGTTCATCGCGCGCGGGGTGCGCAAGATCCGCCTGACGGGGGGCGAGCCGCTGGTCCGGCGCGACATGATCGAGCTGGTCCGCGCGCTGGGTCGTGAGATCGGAAGCGGTCTGGACGAGCTGACGCTGACCACCAACGGCATGCGTCTCGCCGAATTCGCTCCCGCACTGAAAGATGCAGGCGTGCGGCGGATCAACGTCAGCCTCGACACCCGCGACCGCGAACTGTTCGAAAAGCTCGCGCGGCGCGACGGGCTGCCGCAAGTCCTCGCCGGGATCGCGGCGGCCAAGGCGGTGGGGCTCGAGGTCAAGCTCAACACCGTGGCGCTCAAGGGGCTCAACGAAGCGGAATTGCCGACGCTGATCCGCTGGGCGCACGGCGAGGGTCACGCGATCACGCTGATCGAGGTGATGCCGCTGGGCGAGGTGGAGGGCGACCGCTTCGATCACTACCTGCCGCTCAGCGCGGTCCGCCCCCGGCTCGAAGAGCACTGGACGCTGACCCCCAGCGCGCACCGCAGCGGCGGCCCCGCGCGCTACTTCGATATTCCAGAGACGGGTGGCCGGCTGGGACTGATTGCCCCGTTGACCAGCAACTTCTGCGATGGCTGCAACCGCGTGCGGGTGACCGCGATCGGGCAGCTTTTCGCGTGCCTGGGCGGCGAAGGCCAAGTCGATCTGCGCGCGGCGCTTCGCTCGGGCGAAGCGGGCGCGCTCGATGCCGCGCTCGACCGGGCGATGACGATCAAGCCCGAACGCCACGCCTTCCGCATCGACCGCCGCGGTGAGCCGCCCGCGCTGGCCCGGCACATGTCCATGACCGGCGGCTGAGATGGCGCTGACGTTGCTGTTTCTCGGCCGCCTGCAGGATGCGGCAGGCGGCGAAGAGCGGACGGTCGGATATCACCGCGACTTGGCGGCCCTGATCGCTTCGCTCGAGCCTGAACTGGGGCAGGCGTTGCGCTCCGACAAAGTCCGGGTCGCGGTCAACGGCGTGCTTGGCGTGACGGTGCTGGCCGATGGCGACGAGGTCGCGTTTTTGCCTCCGGTTAGCGGCGGCTGACCAAGCCCGTGTCGCCCGACGCTCGCTTGATCGATTCGCCATTCGATCCTTCGGAAGAATTGAGGCGATTCGCCGAAGCCCACCGCCAATCGGGCGGGATCGCCAGTTTCATCGGCCAGGTTCGCGCCGAGGAGGGGGAAGCTGCGGTGCTTGAACTCGAGCTCAGCCACTACCCGCCGCTGACCCTGCCCGGGATGCGGGCGCTGGCAACCGAGGCCGGACAACGCTGGCCGCTCGACGGCATGCTCCTGCTCCACCGCACAGGATCGCTTAGCCCGGGCGAACCGATCGTGTTGGTCGCCGCGGCCGCGCGCCACCGCCGCGATGCCTTCCTCGCCGCCGATTTCGCGATGGATCACCTCAAGAGCGAGGCGTGGTTCTGGAAGCGCGAACGCACAGCCGCGGGCTGGCACTGGGTCGAGCCGCGCGCGGCGGATCATGCCGACAAGGCGCGGTGGGAAAATTCGCCGCCGATTTGACGGATATCAAGGCGGGAGAACCGATTCGCCCGCACACCGGCTCCCAAGACGAGGAGCCCGACAATGACCCGCAAACTCGACCGCACCCAGATCGCCCAACTGGCGCAGATCGTACCCGACCGGGCAACCCTTGAGGCCGTCCCGCACCCGCCGCGCACGTTCGAGCTGCCGGGTGTGCTCTATGCAATCACCGTGGCGGCGTATTTCGGCTTTATCGCGGTGCTCGCCGCGGCATTCGCCACGCGCGAGATGATCCTGCCTACGGCGATCATCGTTGTGCTCATCGTCGCCGGGTTCGGCGTACCTTCGCTGTGGGCGCGGATGAAGCCAGACGACGCCGGCGCCCCGCTGACTTGGGGCCAGTTCAGTCAGCGCGGGATCATGACCCACACCGGAAGGATGTCCGCGGGCGACGCCACGATCCAGGTGCTGATTCTGCCGACGCTGATCCTGCTGTGGGCGGGCGCGGTGGCGACGATCGCCGCGCTGACCTGAACCCTAGAGCGGCGTGCGGCATATCTGACCCGCCGTGACGGAGCCGATTTTGGCTCAGCGCAAGGAGCGAGGAGGGAGCCATGCCATCGCATAGTGAGCGACGAGCGACGCTGCGCTGGGCCAAAAGCGGCCCGCCGCTGCGCGGTTGCCTCAGGAAGCCCCTCGGACGGCGTCACGCTGCTTGTCCGGGCAACCAGCCCGGCCCGCGCAGCGTTCCTTGCCGAGAAGCTTCCTGAGGCAATCCCGGCGGGTCAGATATACCGCACGCCGCTCTAGGGAGCCACTCTCGCCGATCCGGCCAGCGCGGCGGTTTGCATCTTTTCGGGAGTGACCTTGACCGGCTTGCCGTGGATCCACGTCTTGCCCACGCCATAAGTGATGATCGGGGCAAAATCGGGCCGCGACATACCCGAGCTGGCTGCGATCACCTGACTGTTGCGGTCGGTCAGCAACCAGAAGTTGCCACCGATCCGCACCAGCAACGCCGCGGATTCGCGCCCCCGTTGCGATGCGTGCGCGCCGGCATAGCCTGTGGTGAGGTAGAGATCGCGCGCGGGTACCCCCAGCAGGCGCAGCGCCTCCATCTTGGCGATGGCGATGTCGATGCAATCGCCAACACCGCGCCCCAGGGTTTCGCTGGCCGGGGCCCAGTAACCGTCGTCGGCGCAGTCATAGGAGGTGCTGCGATTGCGGACCGCGCGATTGACCGCGGACTGGACGAATGCGGCCTGGGCTTCGCGCGCCATGCCCCAGGCCGAGCCCGTGAGCGCGACCAGCGCGGGCTGGTCGAGCGGGGCGCGCATGATCCGCAACCAGCGGCTTCCGATTGGCTTGACCTTGATGGGTACCGGAACCGTGCCGAACACCGCAGGTTCGTCGGGAAGTTGAGACGCCACCGGTTGAGGCATGAATCCTCCCGGCGCGACGAATGCGGATTGGGCTTGCGCAGGCGCCGCGCAGATCAAGGCAGCGGCCATTCCACCCAGAAGAGAACCGAATTTTCGGTGACCCCCCAGCCATGCGCGCAGCGCGCGCCTCCCGTTGCCCCTCATTCCCATCCCCGCGACCGTTGTTTGCGCGAAACGTATCGTGATTCTGGTCACAGCGATACGCGTGTCGCAGCCTTTCGGTCGCGCGCGGAAGCCGGTTCGGCGCGGTTCGGGCTCAGATCCCGGCGTCGGCGAGCACCGCGGTGCGCAGCGCTTCTATCCCCGCCTTCGTTTCGGACGACGTCACCAGCAGCTCGGGAAACGCCGCCGAATGCTTGCGCGCCTCGGCCGCGGTCGCGGCCTGTATGGCCTCCAGCTCGCTCGGCTTGATCTTGTCGGCCTTGGTCAGGACCAGGCGATAGACCACCGCAGCCTCGTCGAGCATCGCCATCATCTCGAGGTCGGGCGGCTTGATCCCGTGGCGCGAATCGATCAGCAGCAGCACGCGTTTGAGCACCACCCGGCCGCGCAGGAAATCGCGAACCAGCCGCTGCCATTTCTTGACGACTTCGGGCGGGGCCTTGGCGAAGCCATAGCCGGGCATGTCGACCAGCCGCAGCCTGGCCGGCTCGCCCACGTCGAAGAAGTTGAGCTCCTGCGTGCGACCCGGAGTGACCGAAGCGCGGGCGAGCGATTTGCGCCCGGTCAGTGCGTTGAGCAGCGAGCTTTTGCCCACGTTAGACCGGCCTGCAAAGGCGATCTCGGGAAAATCGGGATCGGGCAGAAACTGGAGCGCGGGCGCGCTCTTGAGAAACTCGATACGCCCTGCGAACAGCAGCCGCGCGCGTTCGGTTTCATCAGCTTCGCCCTGCGACACCCTAGCGCCCGCGCGGCTTGGGCTTGCGCGGGGTCGAGGGGCGCGGCGAGGGGGTGCGCTTGGCCGCGGGTGCCGGTTTGACCGTCGCCGCCTTGACCGGTTCCGCCTTGTCGCGCCCCGACTCTCTGGCCGCGGCGCGGGCCTTGTCCTGGCGATCCTTCTCGTTCTGCGCTGCAAGCTGCGGATGGCGGCGATAGAGATACCACTGCTGGGCAATCGTCAGGATGTTCGAAGTGATCCAGTAGATCAGCAGCCCCGCCGCGAACGGCGCCATCACGAACATCATCAGCCACGGCATGATCTTGAAGACGATCTCCTGACTGGGATCGACCGGTGCCGGGTTGAGCTTGAACTGAAGCCACATCGTGATCCCGAGCAGGATTGCGAGCACGCCGATCGCGAGGAACGCGGGCGGGTTGAAATCGAGCAGCCCGAACAGGTTGAGGATGTGCAGCGGATCGGGTGCGGACAGATCCTTGATCCACAGCGCGAACGGCTGGTGGCGCATCTCGATCGCCACGATCAGCACTTTGTAGAGCGCGAAGAACACTGGAATCTGGAGGAAGATCGGCAGGCAGCCCGCCAGCGGATTGACCTTCTCTTCCTTGTACAGCTCCATCGTCTTCTGCTGGAGCGTGGGCTTGTCGTCCTTGTAGCGCTCCTGGAGCGCCTTCATCTTGGGCTGGATCGCGCGCATCGCCGCCATGCTGGCGAACTGGCGCTGGGCGATCGGGAACATCAGCCCGCGGACGATGAAGGTCAGGCAGATGATCGCCACGCCGAAGTTGCCGATCGAACGGAACAGCCAGTCGAGCAGGTAGAAGATCGGCTTTTCGAACCAGCGGAACCACCCCCAGTCGATCGCCAGGCTGAAGTTGGCGATCCCCGAAGCTTCATAGGCATCGAGCACATCGACTTCCTTGGCCCCCGCGAACAGGCGGGTCGTGCGGGTCACCTGCTGACCCGCGCCGAGCGCGGTTGGCCGGTAGAGCAAGTCGGCGCGGAAGGTGCGGTTGCCGAGGCTGCGGAAGTCGCCACTGGTGGGTGCAGTCGCATCGGGGATCAGCGTCGCCATCCAGTAGATGTCGGTAAAGCCGATCCATCCAGGGCGACCCTTGCCGGCGACCGTGCCCGCTTCGGCGACGTCGTCATAATCGTTGTCGAAGCTGACCGAGCCGTCGAACGCGCCGATCGGGCCCGCATGAACGTTGAAGGTGTCGAGGCTGGCGTTCCTGTCGGTGCGGTTGACCAGAGCGAAGGGGCGGATCACCGCTGCGTTGGCGCCGCGGTTGGCGACCGTCTGGGTCGCGGTGATCATGTAGTTGGCGTCGATCGCATAGCGGATCGCGAAACTTTGTCCGCTTGCGTTGTCCCAGCGCAGCGTGACCGGGGTCTGCGGGGTCAGCCGCGCTCCTTCGGCGCGCCATACGGTCTGCGCGGTTGGCAGCGCGATTGCCTCACCGACCCAGCCGAACTGGGCGAAGTGCTGCGCGGGGGTGCCGGCCGGCGAAAACAGCCGGACCGGACCCGAATCCTTGGCCAGATCGACGCGGTGATCGGTCATCGTCAGGTCGTCGATCACCGCGCCGGTGAGGTTGATCGAACCGGCGACGCGCGGCCCGACGATCGGCACGCGGCCCCCCCGCGCGAGCGCCGAGGCGAGGTCCTGCTTGTCGAGCGCGGCGTCGGCGGCGCTTGGAAGGCCGCCCTCGCGGCCTGGCTGCGCCGGAACGTCGGCCGCCGTCGCGACCGTGGCGGGCTTGACTGGTTGCGGATAGAAATAGCGGATGCCCGCGTCCCAGCCGAGCAGGAGCAGCCCGGTGAGCACCACCGCGAGGATCAGGTTGCGCTGGTTTGTCAAGAATGCCGTCCTGGGTTCGTCGCTAGGAAAGATGGAGCCGCGGAAGCGCGATCAATCAGGGAACGGGATCGTAGCCATGCCCGCCCCACGGATGGCAGCGCATTAGCCGCTTCGCCGCAAGCCAGCCACCCCTAATCGCGCCGTGGCGCTCAAGCGCCCGAATCGCGTATTCCGAGCACGACGGGGCGACGCGGCACGACGGCGGCAGAATGCGCGAGGGGCCGAGCTGCCAGCCGCGTGCGATCCAGATCAGCAGTTGCTTCATTTGGCGGACAGCTTGCGACGGCGCGGGGGATCGCCCTTGCCTTCGCTGGCGCGCGCCAACGCCGCGCTCAGTTCGGTTCGGAGCTGGGCAAAGTCGCGCTCGACGCCGCCCTCGCGCCCGATCAGCACGTGGTCGGCCCCGGCGAGGCCGTGTTCGGGCAGCAGCTCGCGCAGCAGCGCGCGGAAGCGCCGCTTCATCCGGTTGCGAACCACCGCTCCGCCGATCTTCTTGGTCACGGTTACGCCATAGCGCATCGCGTCGTCGCCTGCAGCGTCACGGTTGACGAGCAGCACGAAACCGGGGCGCGCGACGCGCAGGCCCCGGTTGGCGGCTAGGAAATCGGAGCGCTTGCGGACGACCGCAAGGCGCAGCGGCTGACGCTCGTTCAGGCGCTCAGCTTGATGCGGCCGCGGGCGCGGCGGGCGCGCAGGATCTTGCGGCCACCCGGGGTCGCCGAGCGGGTGCGGAAGCCATGGCGGCGGGCCCGCACGAGGTTGCTGGGCTGGAAGGTGCGCTTCATGGTGTCTCTCGAATCACAAGTGTGCGGGCCAATCCCCGCCAAATCGAGGCGCGCCGTTAGGTCAGCGACGGGATAAAGTCAACGCGTGGCACGGTGCTAATCCAACCGGGCGTAGGCCGCGAACTCGTCCTTGCTCAACCACAGCGCCTCGTCGTGCGGCACCGCGTTGGTCATCGCGTAGAACGCGCGCGCCTGCTGGTCGCTAAGCCCCATCTCGCGGTAATAGGCGAGGTAGGCGAGGTTGACCGGATCGTTCTCGGCGACGTCGCTGGGTTCGAAGCCGTCGCTGTCCTGCCAGCTGTGCACCGCGAACTGCGCCCCGCCCTCGGCGCGGCGATGGCGCCCTGCGAGGAAAAGTTCGACCGCGCCCGAGCGTACCGAACCGCCCCCGGGGACATAAGTGTCGAGCCCGGCGCGGCGGATCATCCGGCCCAGGCGCAAGTTGGCGGTGTCGTCGCTGGTGCCGGGGCATTCGATCATCAGAATCGTGCGCAATCCGGGGTATGCGATGAGCATCTGCGCGAATGCACGCGGGCTGGCGGTGTCGGTCGTATCGACCAGTGCGGCGCGGGTGCCGTCGATCACCCGGAACGGGCCGAAGCTGGCGATGGCACGGAGGCTGTCCGCATCGGCGCGGCTCTCGCCAACGAAACGCTCGCCGCCCGGAGCGGCGGCCGGGGTCTCCTGGACCACCTCGACGCTGATCGTCACCGCCTCCTGCGCGAACGCGGGTGCGGGCGAAAGCAGGGCGAGGATCAGGGCGAACCGAAGCATCGGCTTGGTCAGTTATCGCCTCGGGGTTAAAACGCATTTAAACCGGAGCGGAGGCATCGGCCCGGCGCTCTATCGACTTGCACCCGATCCGTGGGCATACCGGCAGCGCAGGGAGGGCGCGAATGGTCGCACTGGTGTCGACGGTGGCCTACCTCGGGCTGGAAGCGCGCGCGGTCGAAGTGCAGTGCCAGATCGCGCCGGGCATGCCGGGTTTCACCCTGGTCGGGCTGCCCGACAAGGCGGTCAACGAAAGCCGCGAGCGGGTCCGCGCGGCATTGTCGGCACTAGGCCTGGCGCTGCCGCCCAAGCGGATCACGATCAACCTCTCGCCCGCCGACCTGCCCAAGGAAGGCTCGCACTACGACCTGCCGGTGGCGCTGGCGCTGCTCGCCGCAATGGGCGTGGTCGATCTCGAACAGATCGCCGACTATGTCGCGGTGGGGGAACTGTCGCTGGATGGGCGGGTGATCGCCACCCCCGGGGTGCTGCTCGCCGCGCTCCACGCGCACGCCGCGGGAAAGGGGCTGATCTGCCCCGCCGCGCAAGGCGGCGAGGCGCGTTGGGCAACGGGTATCGAGATCGTCGCCGCGCCCGACCTGATCAGCCTGCTCAACCACCTCAAGGGTACTCAGCGCCTGCCCCCGCCGCACCCGGGCGAGGCCGAGCTGCCGCGGCGCGGCAATGATCTGGCGATGGTCAAAGGCCAGGAGACCGCCAAGCGCGCGCTCGAGATCGCGGCCGCGGGGGGCCACAACCTGCTGATGATCGGGCCCCCGGGCGCGGGCAAGAGCCTGCTGGCGAGCTGCCTGCCGGGCATCCTCCCGCCGTTGACCCCGGCTGAGGCGCTGGAAACTTCAATGATCGCTTCGGTCGCGGGCACGCTCGAGGATGGGCGGATCAGCCGCAATCGGCCCTACCGTTCTCCCCACCACTCGGCCTCGATGGCGGCGCTGACCGGGGGTGGGCTGCGGGTGCGTCCGGGCGAAGTCAGCCTCGCGCATCTCGGCGTGCTGTTCCTCGACGAACTGCCCGAGTTCCAGCGTTCGGTGCTCGATTCGTTGCGCCAGCCGCTCGAGACGGGTGAAGTCAGCGTCGCGCGCGCCAACGCCCACGTCACCTTTCCGGCGCGGGTGCAGTTGGTGGCGGCAATGAACCCGTGCCGCTGCGGGCATCTCGGCGATCCCGCACTGGGGTGCAGCCGCGCGCCAAGGTGCGCCGCGGACTATCAGAGCAAGGTCTCGGGCCCGATGCTCGACCGGATCGACCTGCACGTCGAGGTCGAGGCGGTCGCGGCAAGCGACCTTGCGCTGCCCCCGCCGAGCGAAGGCTCCGACGCGGTCGCCGCGCGCGTCGCCGGGGCGCGCAATCGCCAGAACGCCCGCCGCGAAGCGACCGGCGCGCGGACCAACGCCGAACTCGATGGCGAGGGGCTTGAAACTTACGCCACTCCGGACGAACCCGCACGCAAGCTGCTGTTGCAGGCGGCGGACGCGATGCGCCTCAGCGCGCGCGGCTACACCCGCATCCTGCGCGTCGCGCGGACGATCGCCGACCTGGCTGGGACCGAAGGGGTGGGGCGGATCCACATCGCCGAAGCGCTGAGCTACCGCCGCCAACCCCCACGAGCCTGAGACCAGCGCTCAACCCGCGCGGCGGGTGTGGACTTTGACCCCGGCGGGACGCTTGGGGCCGCGCGGGTGGAAGCGGCGCGGGGGGGCGCCGTCGCCGCGTGGTTCGCCGTGGCGTTGGCCATGGCCACCACCGTGGCCGTGACGCGGCGAAGCGTCCTCGCGGCGCTGGGCGGCGGGGGCGGGGAGCTTGGCGGCAGCCTCGCGGAAGCCTTCGGGCAGCGGCAGCGGCATCAGCTTGACCTGGGTCAGCTTCTCGATGTCGCGCAGATAGGCCTTCTCGTCGGGCGAGACGAAGCTGATCGCGATCCCGTCGGCCCCGGCGCGCGCGGTCCGCCCGATGCGGTGGACATATTGTTCGGCCACGTTGGGCAGTTCGAAGTTGAACACGTGGCTGACCCCCGAAACGTCGATGCCGCGCGCGGCGATGTCGGTCGCCACCAGCACCGGGCACGAACCCTGGCGGAACGCCTCGAGCGCGGCGGTGCGCTGCGGCTGGCTCTTGTTGCCATGGATCGCGGCGGCCTTGACCCCCGCGCTGGCGAGGTGGCGGACCACCCGGTCGGCGCCGTGCTTGGTCCGGCTGAACACCAGCGCGCGGTCGATCGTGCCGTCGCTGGTCAGCGCCTGAAGCCGCAGCGTGAGCAGCGCCTGCTTTTCGGCCTGGTTGACGAAAGTCACGAACTGCTCGACCCGCTCGACGGTGGTCGATTGCGGGGCGACTTCGACGCGCACCGGATCGTTGATGAACTGGCGGCCCAGATCGGCGATCGCCTTGGGCATCGTCGCCGAGAAGAACAGGCTCTGGCGCTTGGTCGGGAGCATCGCCGCAACCCGCTTGAGCGCGTGGATGAAGCCGAGGTCCATCATCTGGTCGGCTTCGTCGAGCACGAAAATCTCGACATGGCGCAGCGTCAGCGCGCGCTGGTCGATCAGATCGAGCAGGCGACCGGGGGTGGCGACGAGTACGTCGGTCCCCTGGACCAGCCGCCGCGCCTGCTTGCCCACGGGCACGCCGCCGAACACGCAATCGACCTGGAGGTTCAGATAGCGGGCATAGCCCTGCATATTGTCGGCGATCTGTGCGGCAAGCTCGCGCGTCGGCGAGAGCACCAGCATCCGGCACGCGGCGGGCTTGCGCGGCATCGGGTTGGCGGCAAGGCGGTGGAGCGAGGGCAGCGCGAACGCCGCGGTCTTGCCCGTGCCGGTCTGGGCGATGCCCAGAAGGTCGCGGCCCGCGAGCAGCGCGGGGATCGCCTTACTCTGGATCGGGGTGGGATCGGTATAGCCTTTGGCGGCCAGCGCGCGCTGGATGGGCTCGGCCAGGCCAAGGTCGGTGAAATAGGACATGGAATACTTTCAGTAAGGAAGCGGCGCGCTCCCTCGACTTCGCTCGGGATGAGCGGAATCTAGGCGCGCGAACGCCAGGTGTCGTTCGATGCGACCCTGCGTGAAGAAGGAAGCTTCTGCGATGCGGCCGTAGGCCCGAAGCGGGTCTGGCGATGTGTCCCGCCGACCTCACGCTGCTCCGGATTGCGGGGGATTTGGTGGTCCGCCCGCCGATCGCTGGGGCCGCATATAGTTGCATTGCAGCAAAACGCAAGAAAATTGCGTGAGGGCGCTGACGTGCAGGGCACGCCCGTTGTCTCGAAACCATTTTCCTACATTCCATCGGCCTGTCATAGTCTGCCGATGACCTGTGACTTGCTCAATTACCCGCCGGCGCCGTTGGGAACGAGGCTCGCTGTGACCGGACGCGGAAGGGGTCGAAAAAAATCCCCTGGACAGTGGTCCAAGTGGTCCAACCGCATGGCTCTCCTTCCCGCCTTCGCGCTGGCGCTCCTTGCCGCTCCCGCGCTTGCCGCTCCGCCAACCGCCGCCGAGCGAACGATGATTGCCACGGTCGATGCCGATCAGGCGCGCACCCTCGCGCTGCTTGAAAAGGCGGTGAACCAGAACAGCGGGACGCGAAACCTCGCCGGGGTCAAGGCGGTGAACGACATGCTCGCGCCCGAGTTCGCCGCGCTGGGCTTTGCGGTGCGCTGGGTGCCGCAGGATGCAGTGGGCCGCGCCGGGCACCTGATCGCGACACATAAGGGCAAGCCGGGGCGCAAGCGGCTGCTGCTGATCGGCCACCTCGACACGGTATTCGAAGGCGACTCGCCCTTCCAGAAGTTCGAACGGGTCGATGCCGATACCGCCCGCGGTCCCGGGGTCGAGGACGACAAGGGCGGGGTGGCGGTGATGCTCGCGGCGCTGCGGGCGATGTCCAAGGCGGGCACGCTCAAGGGTGCCAACATCGAGGTCGTGCTGACCGGCGACGAAGAGGAGGTCGGCCAGCCCACCACAACCTCGCGCGCCGATCTGGTCGCCGCGGGCAAGCGCGCCGACGCCGCGCTCGATTTCGAGGGGCTGGCGCAGGAGCAGGGTGCCGATGGTCAACCGAAGGATATGGGCTCGATCGCGCGCCGCTCGTCGAGCAACTGGAACCTGACCGTCGAGGCCCGCAGCGGTCACAGCAGCGGGATATTCTCGGACTACGCGGGAGACGGCGCGGTCTATGCGCTGGCGCGGATCCTCGCTGCGTTCCGCGCCGAACTGCCCGAGCCCAACCTGACTTTCAATGCCGGGCTCGTCGCGGGCGGGGCGACTGCCGCGCTCGGCGCCGACCAGGCGCGCGCCGCGGCGACCGGCAAGACCAACATCATCGCCGCAGCTGCGCTTGCGCGCGGCGACCTGCGCGCGCTCAGCCCCGAGCAGATCGCGCGGGTAGAGGCGAAGATGCAGGGAATCGTCGCACGCCACTATCCCGGCGCCAAAGCGACGCTGACGTTCGAGCACAAGTACCCCCCGATGGCCCCGACCGCGGGCAATCGCGCGCTGCTCGCGCGGCTCAACGGCGTGAACGCGACGCTCGGTCTGCCCGCGATGGGCGAACTCGATCCCTTGAAGCGCGGCGCGGGCGACATCGCTTTCGTCGCGGGCGACGTCGACGGGCTGATCGGATTGGGCCCGGCTGGCGATGGCAGCCACACCCCCGCCGAGACGGTCGACATCCCGAGCATCTGGCGACAAGCCAAACGCGCCGCGCTGCTGATGAGCCGGCTGGCGGCGGAGAAGCGGTAGGCGCTGCTAGCGCCCCACCGTCACCTGCAGGAACTGCGGCTTGCTCGACCCGCCTTCGCCGCCCAGCGAAAGCGGGTAGTTGCCGGGGGGCAGCGCGGCGAGCGGCATGCCCGCGGCGGCCAGCGCATAGGGACTCACCCGGTGCCGGGTGACCAGCCCGCCGGCGCCGTCGCTGACCAGCGGGGTTTCGAATTCGATCGCAATCGTCGCGTCCTGGACGCGGGTGACCGAACCGACCGCAAGCTGGCCGGCACCCAGGTCGAGGACCAGCCCCGTGCCGTTCGTGACGCCGAGCAGCCCCTCGATCCGCGCTCCGGTCTTCGACAGGTCGCGCATCACCGCGTCGTAGCGGTGGTCCTCGTGGATCACGCCGATGCGGCGGAACACCGAGCGGCGATCCGGGCGGTGACGGTCGGGGCCGTTTGGTTCGATCTTGAAGGTCCCGTCGCCCATCGCCTCGAGCAGCGCGCCCTGCGGGAGCGCCTTCGCATAGAGCCACCCCTGAATGAACTTGGCGCCCTTGCTCTTGACCAGTTCGAGCTGGTCGAACGCCTCGACTCCCTCGACCGTGGTTTCCATTCCCAGAGCATCGCTGAGGCCGATGATAGCGGCGATGATCTTGGCGCTGTTCTGATCCTGCTGCGTGCACGAATCGACGAAACTCTTGTCGACCTTGAGCTTGTCGAACGGCGCCGAACGCAAGTAGCTGAGCGAGGAATAGCCGGTGCCGAAATCGTCGAGCGCCAGCCGAACGCCCAACTGCTTGAGCATCTTGAAGGTCTCCTCGGTGACGTCGCTGTCGCCCATGAACACGCTTTCGGTGAGCTCGAGCTCGAGCCGCTCCGGGGCCAGGCCGCTCGCCGCCAGCGCGTTGGTTACGACGGTGGCGAAGCCGGGGTTGGCAAACTGGACGGCCGAGACATTGACCGCGACGCGGACCGAGGCGGGCCAGACCATCGCATCCTGGCAGGCGCGGCGCAGCGCCCATTCGCCGAGCTGGACGATCAGGCTCGATTCCTCGGCGACGCTGATGAACGCAGCTGGGCCGATCGGCCCGCGCTCGGGGTGCTCCCAGCGCATCAGTGCCTCGCACCCGACCACCATGTTGTCGGCGATGCGCACCACCGGCTGATAATGCAGTTCGAGCTGATCGGCGGCGAGCGCCTCGCGCAAGTCATCCTCGAGCAGGCGGCGCTCTTCCGCTTCGTCCTTGAGGTCGGCCGAGAAAAAGCGGAACGCGCCGCGCCCGCCGTTCTTCGCGGCATAGAGCGCAAGGTCGGCAGCGCGCACGATTTCCTCGCGCTCGACCCCGTCGTAGGGCGCGATGGCGATCCCCACCGAGGTGCCGATGATCGCCCGACCATCCTCGATCGGGTAAGGCTGCGAGACGATCTGGATGACCTTGCCGGCCAACTCGCCCAGCTTGCCGCGGTCGTCGAGGTCGGGGAGGATGACCTGAAACTCGTCGCCGCCCAGCCGCCCGATCTCGCCACGTTCGCCGATCACGCGCTGCAGGCGCTGAGCGACCTGGCGCAGCACTTCGTCGCCCGCGGGGTGGCCCATCATGTCGTTGACTTGCTTGAACTTGTCGAGATCGAGCATCATCAGCGTGCAGCTGCGCTTGGCCGCCTTGTAGGCGCCAAGCGTGCTTTCCAGTCGCCGGGTCATGCGATGGCGGTTGGCCAGGCCGGTCAGCGAATCGTACTCGGCCATCCGCGAATCCTCGAGCTTGCGCTCGTATTCGATTGTGATGTCCTTGGCGCTGCCGCGATAGCCGAGGAATTTGCCCGCGGCATCGAACTTGGGATGCCCCGAGATCGACCACCATGCCGAGCGGCCCCCACCGGTACCATGGTCGCCGCTCAGGCGCGTCGGCGCAAATCGCACGGTCACGTCGATCAGCTTGTTACGCGCAGAAAGCTGGAACTTGAGGGGCCGGTCCGACCCGCGCTCATCAGGGTTGTCGGGATCGGTTTCGAACAGCGTGACGAAGGGCTGGGCGAGCAGCTCGGTCAGCGGCTTGTCGAGCCGCTCCGCGGCGCTGGCCGAAACGTAGATCAGTCGGCCTTCGGAATCGGTTGCCCACATCCAGGCGAACCCGCCGCATTCGAAATCGTCGAGCAGCTCGAGGCGGCGCGCGCTGTCATGCGGCGAGATTACCGCGACATTGCCGTAATCGGCTTCGGGGTCCGCCGCGGCGTGCCGCCCGGTCAGTCCCTGGAAGAGCCTCTTTACCGCCATTGCCGCTTTCGCTTTCGCCTGGTCCAACGGGCATCCACCCGAATGGACAACAGCGACTAACGGGCTTTGGTTAACGGAGCGCTAAGAATGATTACCGGACCCGCCACCCGCAACCGTTGTCAGCCCCCCGCGCCCCAGGTCGCACAATGAGGATCGATTCCCACCAGATGGCGGCGCAGCGCGGCGCGCGCGAGCCGTTCCACCTCGACCCGGCGGCGTGCCGCAGCGAGCGGCAGCGCGGGCGCGGGGCGGACGATTTCGGCGTCGTAGCCATCGGCGACGATGACCCCGCAGGCGTGCGGCAGAAATGCTGCGTCATCGAGGCAGGCACGGTCGAGCCGCGGCGGCAGACCCCAGTAGAAACGGTCGCAATGCGCCATGTAGTCGGGCCATTTGTCATCGCCGAGCAGATCGGCCCGGCTGACCTTGATTTCGACGATCACAACCCGGCCCTTGGCATCGACCCCCATCAGGTCGGCGCGGCGGCCAGAGCGCAAAGGCATTTCGGAAAGGCACCAGATGTCGTTGCGCGCGAACAGGCGGGAGATCCCCCGCGCCACGGCAAGCGCGGCGCGGTCCTCGGCCGCAGGGCCAGGAGACGGCGGCAAAGTGAGGGCCGATTCGAGCACCCGTCGATCCTAAGAACAGATCAGGAACTGTGCAAGCGTACAGACACGTCCGCCGGTTCAGGCGCGGCGGCTCATTTCAGACCCGGGTGTGGCAACCAGCGTCAGCAGCGCGGTGCGGCTGCGGACGAATTCGTGCCACAGCGCCAGCGCCGCCGAAACCGGCGCGATCCCCCGGGCGTGCGCAGCGAGCAGCGCGGCGATGCCGGGTTCCATGACTGCCGAAAGATCGTCGATCCCCTGTTCGGCGAGTATCTTGCGCCAGCCCCCGGTATTGCGGACCAGTGCGGGGAAGTTCCCCACTTCTGGATTCCGCGGTTCGGGCGCGAGCCCGGCAAGCGCGGCGACGACGCCGGCGGCATCGTGCAGCGCCGACCACTTGATCGCCGTCGCGCAGGCCACGCCTTGCGCGAAATCGGCCCGGCCTGATCCCGGTGGCGTGCCGGGGGCAGAGAATGGTCCGCTGGTCATCGCCGCCGCCCTATCCCGCGGTGCCTTGCCAAATCGCTAAAGCCCACAACTGCTCGATCCCGGCGAGATTCGCACTGGCAACCCCTGTTCCCCGCTGCTAGGCGCACGCAGCCAAGCACCCGTAGCTCAGCTGGATAGAGCGCTGCCCTCCGAAGGCAGAGGTCACAGGTTCGAATCCTGTCGGGTGCGCCAGTTCCCAAGGATCGCTGATTCCCGATCCCTTTGGAGACCCCTTGCGTCCCCTTGGCGAGTACGAGGCGCTGCTGGCGGTCTTTCCGCTCGAGCGGGTATTTTCAATGTCTGAAGAGTGATCTTTCAGAGTTCGACGTCGTAAACCGGGACTTCGCCGATCCCTTTCAGCGCTACCATCCGCGGCAGGTGATAGCGGCACGAATCCTTCGTCGCGTCGAAGGTCGCCTGCGACACAGTGATCCCGTTGGGCGGGGCCGCGCCTTCGAGGCGGCTGGCGACGTTGATCGCATCGCCCCAGTAATCGTAGAGCATCTTCTTGCCCGCGATGACCCCGCCGACCACCGGGCCGGTATTTATCCCGATGTGCAGCTTGAAATCGAGGCCGAACTCATGGCTGATGTCGGCCGTCGCACCGATCAGGTAGCGCGCGAAATCGACCACCGCCTTGGCCGGTTTCGGCGTCGGCACGATCGCGCCGGCGACCGCCATATAGGCATCGCCGATGGTCTTGACCTTCTCGATCCCGAACAGGTCGCATCCGGCGTCGGCCTTGCTGAAATAGCCGTTGAGCAGCGCCACCACTTGCCCCGGGCCCATCGCCTGGCTCATCTTGGTGAAGCCGACGATATCGACGAAGACGATGGTCACTTCGGGAAAGGCATCGGCCACCGCCTCGCCCGACTGGAGCCGCTGCGCGATGCTTTGCGGCAGCACATTGTAGAGCAGCGCGTCCGCCTTCTTCTTTTCCGCGTCGAGCTTGATCCCGGCGTCGAACAGCGCCCGCGCTTTGTCGTCGCTGGCCCAGTTGATGTAGCCCAGCAACATCGCGAACGGCGCATAGAACGCGGTGGTGTAGACGATGACGTTCGAGGGATAGCGGATCGCCACCATCATCCCGATGACGCAGGCCACCGTAATCGTCGCCCAGATCAGGAACTGTTTCACCGACGCCGCAAACGCCAGGCTGGCGTAGGAAAGCAGCAGCATCTGATTATAGCAGAGGATCCCGTAGAACGGCCAGCCGGTCACCCCCGACTGGTACAACACGTAGATGAAGTAGATCTGGAGGGGTAGGATCAGCCCAAAGAAGGCGATGTCGATCCACCAGTTCGCGGCGTAGTCCGGACGGCCGACGTACCACGCGTAAAATGCCAGCAGCGGGGCCATCGCAACCGTCGCCAGGAGCAACGCGAGCGTGACCGAAAGCGGTACGAAGAGCGGAGCAATCACCACGTAGAGCGAGAGCATCGCCGCGCCGATCAGCATCAGGGCCCGGATGATCTTGGTCTGTCGCTCGCGCAGCTCAAGCCGGTAACGCCGCTCGTCGCGGCTGTCCGCGAAGCGCTGGAACACCAATCCGGCGAGCGTTGTCATGACGTTACGACCCTGCTGGAGGCGAGACCGGACGAACGGGAGCAGGGCCCGGCCTCCGCGTCAACCCGGGCGGCTGGGGAAAAACCTAACTCCCGGTAACGACGTCATAGACCTCGACCTTGCCGATGCCTCGCGAGCAACACCTTGCGGGGCGCCGGGTCGCGCCGCCCGAAAGCCCGCGGTTGAAAGCAGCGGCAGCGCCAAGCGCACCCGCGCGATCTAGCGCCCCCACGGTTCGAGCAGGCAGCCCCAGCCTTCGTGATAGGTTGCGGTGGCCGTGCCGAGCAGCGGGAACCGCGCGGTGACCGAGCGCGCCTTGCGGTCCTCGCTCAGCGAGATCAGCTCCATCCCGGGCTCGAAATCCTTGGCGCAATCGCTCAGCGAACGCCCCCCTGCATAGCGGCACGAACACGCCACATGCGCACCATAGGCGCTGCCGACCCGGGCATAGCCGGTCAGCGGGCGCCAGAACGCCGCGAGCAGCGCGGCCAGGACCAACAGCGCGACCATCGCCCACACGCGGTGTCGGCGGCGGGAAGGCGTGGCGGCTTGGTTTGCGGTTGCCATGCGGGTCCGGTTGCGACAGGTGCGGGCGCGATGGCCCGGGTTCGCGCGTCCCTTATCCTTCCCCTGCTGCTGGTGCCAGCGCTTTGCGGCTGCGGCCAGGAGGCAGCTCCGCCGAGCGAGCCGCTGAGCGCCGCCGCGCTGGCCGCGGTGCGCGAACAACCGGGGGTGCCGCGCGAGGCGCTCGCCAGGCGGATCGATGCGCTGTTTACCGCGCTGCCCGAGGACGAGACCCGCGCCGCGATCGTCGTGAAAAGCGGACGCATCGTCGCCGAGCGCTATGCCCCCGGCTATCACGAGAACACCCGCTTCATCAGCTGGTCGATGGCCAAAACCGTTACCGCGGTGATGATCGGCATGCTGATCGCCGACGGGCGGCTCCAACTCGACCAGCCCGCGCCGGTCCCGGCGTGGCAACGCCCGGGCGACCCGCGCGGCGAGATCACCTTGCGCCAGCTCCTCCAGATGCGTTCGGGGCTGCGTCACACCGAGGCCGGCGACCCGATCCATGAATCGGACGAAGTGCGGATGCTGTTCCTCGACGGGCGCGACGACATGGCCAGATGGGCCGAGGCCCAGCCGCTCGAGGCCGAGCCGGGGCGGCAGTGGGAATACTCCACGAACACGACGGTGATCCTGGCCGATATCGCAACCCGCGCGCTGACCCGCAGTATCGACCCCGCCGCGCGGCGCAGCGCGATGGCCGACTACTTGCGCAGCCGCCTGTTCGAGCCCGTGGGGATGGCCAGCGCGCTGCCCGAATACGACCGCTCGGGCACGCTGATCGGCGGAAGCCTGATCCACGCCACCGCACGCGACTGGGCGAAATTCGGCGAATTTCTGCGCAACGGCGGATCGGTGAAGGGCGCGCAACTGGTGCCGCGGGCGTGGATCCGGTTCATGACCACGCCCAACCCGCGCAATCCCGGCTACGGCGCGCAGACCTGGCTTAACCGCCCTCAGGCAGACGATGGCAAGGCCCAGTTCCCCGGCGCCCCGCCCAGCCTGTTCGCCGCGCAAGGGCACCTCGGCCAGTACGTAGTGGTCGCCCCGAGTCAGCAGCTGACCGTCGTCCGCCTCGGCCGCACCGACGAGGACAAGCTGGCCCCGGTGCGCGAGAGGATCGCGCGGATCGTCGCGCTTTATGAAAAGGGATGATGGCTCCCCACGGTGACCAACCTGATCCGGGTAGGCCGGAAACCCGGCTGGTCGGAATCTAGAATCTGGCTCCGAGGAACTATGTCAATGGGCCCGCAGGCATGGCGCCTGCGAGCATGGAATGCCTAGCGTCCACGCACTCGCGACCACGCAGCCCGCCAGCCGTGCGGCTTTTCAGGCAGATCAAGCGTCTGGCCAGTGGTGGCGAGCAGATAGCGCGCCATCAGCAGCGCCTGGTTGCGGGTCATCAGCAGATGGTGCGCGTCGATCCGCCCGTTGCGCAGATCGTCCCGCGACTGCGCGCTCTGAACGCGCAAGTTGATCCCGCTGCCGCAGGGCGAATGACTCCACCCGACCAGGACGCCATGGGGTTCGGGCGCCATTGTTTCAGACGACGCCTTGTCGGTCGGTAGTTCGATACGGACTTGGCTTCCCATTGCGCGCCCTCTCGGCGGCGAGGCAACCAGCAGCGAAGCCTTCCGTCAAGCCGTCAGCTAACGGTGTCCACAATCGCCACACCCCGATACATCGTGGCGCTTAGGCAGTGCCGGCCATCAGCCCGGTTATCGCGCGCGTCAGATCGTCGCCGAAGCAAGGCTTGGAGACAAAGGGCAAGGCGCTGAACGCCTCGAGATCGGCATAGCCCGACAGCAGCAGAATCGGCAGCGCGGGGTGCTCGACCTGAAGTCGTTGCGCCAGTTCGACCCCGTTCATGCCGGGCATCAGGTAGTCGGTCACCACGCAATCGAAGCGGTCGAACGGAGCCAGGGTGAGCGCGGTTTCGGCGCTGTCGGCTTCTTCCACCTCGAAGCCCTCGTCGCGCAGGGATTCGGCGGTGCCCAGACGGACCAGCGGCTCGTCGTCGACCAGCAGGATCCGGCCCCGCTGAAGCGTTGCGGCAGGCAACACTGCCACGGCGGGCTGGGCAGCAACCCGCGCCGAGATCGGCAGGCACAAGGTGACTTTCGTCCCGCCGCCGGGCCGGCTGTCGATATGCATCGACCCGCCCAGCTGCGCGCACAGCCCTTCGACCATCGACAGCCCCAAGCCGGTGCCCTTGCCCAGTCCTTTGCTCGAAAAGAACGGTTCGGCGGCGCGGACCAGCGTTTCCTCGTCCATGCCCACCCCCTCGTCGCGCACCGCCAACTCGATGAACGCGGTTCCCGAAGCAGCCACGACATGCTCGGCCGAAATGCGCAGCCGTCCGCCATCGGGCATCGCGTCGCGCGCGTTGACCGCCAGGTTGAGGATCGCCATTTCAAGCTGGTTGGCATCGGCCATCACCGAATCGAGGCCCGATTCCACGACGATCGACAGTTCGACCTGTGGACCGAGCGTCGAGGCCAGCAGTTCGCGCAGCTCGTCGAGCAAGGGTGCGAGCGAGACCGCGCGCACCTGGAGCGGCTGGCGGCGGGCGAAAGCGAGCAGCCGCTGAACCAGCACTTTGGCGCGTTCGGCCGATTGCAGCGCTCCGTCGATCAGCCGCTGCTCGCGCTCGCCGCCCACCCCGCGGCGACGCAGGATGTCCAGCCCGCCGATGATCGGACTGAGCAGGTTGTTGAAATCGTGCGCGACCCCGCCGGTCAGCTGGCCGATCGCCTCGAGCTTCTGGGCTTGACGCAGCGCCTCTTGCGCGACGAACAATTCGTCCTGCCGGGTGCGCTCTTCGGTCGCGTCGCGCCCGCTGACATAGGCCAGCCCGGCTTCGGGGGTTCCGTTCCACACGAGCGTGCGGACGGAGCCGTCGCGGATCACCAGCCGCGCTTCGATATCGGAAACGCGTTCGCGGCGGCCGCGGTGGATCGCCTCGGCCAGCAAGGGACGATCCTCGGGATGGATGAACTTCACGAAAGGCTGGCCAATGACTTCGTCGGGCAAATACCCGGTCAGTTCGGTGACGATCGGATTGATCGCGACGATCCGCAGCCGGGTGTCGAGCACCAGCAGCAGGTCGCGGCTCAGCCGCCACATCGCATCGCGCTCGCGGGTGCGTTCGGCGACCTGGCTCTCCAGAGTGCGATTAAGATCTTCGAGTTGCTGCTGGGCCAGCTTACGGCGCGTGATGTCGCGCACCGTCCCGATCGTCCGCGACGGACGACCATCGGCGTCGGCGATCGCCGTGCCGCGGGCCTCGACCCAGCGGATTTCGCCGTCGGGGCGGACCACCCGGTACTCGGCCGAGAAATGCCCGTTGCGGCGGATCCCGTCGTTGGCAGCCGCCAATGCAGCGGCGCGATCGTCAGGATGGATCGAATTGGAATGGTCCTTGGCGGTGACCTCGTCTCCATAATCGATGCCGATGATCCGCCGGGTCTGCTCCGACCAGGTCGCGTGCATCTGGGTCAGATCCCATTCCCAGGTTCCGATCCCGGCAGCTTCGGTGGCCAGCCGCATCCGCAATTCTGCATTGCGAAGCTGCGCCTCGGCCTCGCGCGCCTCGGTCAGATCGAACGCCACCCCGACGAAGCCGCCATGGTTGCCCTGCGCATCGAACGAAGGCTGCGAGACCGAATGGAGCCAGCGCCACGAGCCGTCGCAGCGTCGGTACCGGCCTTCGAGGGTGAACGACTCCAAGGATGCCTCGCCCGCGACCGATTCGCGGATCAGGCGGTCCATGTCCTCGGGATGGATGATCGTGCGCCAGTCGAAGCGGAGCGCTTCTTCCGGTGGCAAGTCAATGAACGCGGCATAGGCCCGGTTGACGAAGAGGCGCTGGCGATCGAGCCCGGTCAGCCACATCGGGACCGGCGCGGAATCCGCGATCAGCTGGAATTCAAGCGGAGCGGTGGCGAGCGTGATGGCGGCCCTCTCGACGCATCGGCGGCATTTGAGACCCAATTCCCTCGCCGCATTCTTGCGGCGGCCACCGCCTGAAATCAAGCGGATAAGCGGAGAGCGATCAGGCAGCCAGGCGGTAAGGCTCGATCTCGCCGCCCAGATACAGCGTCTTGGCCTTGGCGCGGCTGAGCTTGCCCGAGCTGGTGCGTGGCAGGCTGCGTGGGGGAACCAGTTCGACCACACAGTTCATACCCGTGATCGAGCGGACCTTGTCGCGGATCTGCTCGCGCAGTCGAACGCGTTCCTCGGGATCGCTGACCCGGCAATGGACCAGCACCGCGGGGACTTCCTCGCCGTTGTCCGATTCGACCGCGAAGGCGGCAATGTCGCCCTGGTGGAAGCCGGGTAGCTGCTCGACCGCCCATTCGATATCCTGCGGCCAGTGGTTCTTGCCGTTGATGATGATCATGTCCTTCGCCCGGCCGACGATGAACAGGTAGCCATCGACGAGATAGCCCATGTCGCCGGTGTCGAGCCAGCCGCCGATCAGCGCCGCCTCGGTCGATTCGGGATCGCGGAAATAGCTGTGCATCACGCTGGGCCCGCGGCACCAGACTTTGCCGATGTGATGATCGGATAGCGCCGATCCGTTCTCGCCGCGGATTTCGACTTCCATATCGAGCACCGGCTTGCCGCAGTTGACGATCGCACGGTAGCGCGCGGGCCGTGACAGGTCGCGCGGGCGGCCCGAAAGGCGCTCCTCCTCGACCAGCTCCACCCGAATGCCCTCGCCCGGCGGCATCACCGTCACCGCCAGCGTCGCTTCGGCCAAGCCATAGCTGGGCAGAAACGCCTGCGCTCTGAAACCGGCCTCGGCAAATGCGTTGACGAAGCTCTGCATCACATCGGGGCGGATCATGTCGGCGCCGTTGCCCGCCACTCGCCAGCGCGCCAGGTCGAAGCGTTCGGAAACGTGGCTCTGGCTCGAGATGCGGCGGGCGCAGATGTCGTAGCCGAATGTCGGCGAATAGCTGAGCGTCGTGCCCGGGTTGCGGCTGATCAGATCGAGCCAGGCCAGCGGGCGGCGCGCGAAATCCTCGGTCTTGAGGTAGTCGGTCGAGACCTGATTCGCGATCGGCGAAAGCAGGCAGCCGACCAGCCCCATGTCGTGATACCACGGCAGCCACGAGACGCAGCGGTCGCCCGCGACGACTTCCATCCCGATCGAATGGCCGCGCAAGTTATTGAGCAGCGCGCGATGGGTCACCGCCACCCCGTGCGGGAAGCGGGTCGATCCGCTCGAATACTGGAGATAGCAGATGTCTGCGGGATCGGCCGCGGGCAGCGCGCATTCCTGTGCGGGGGTGGTGTTGAAATCGGAGTAAGACTGCGCGCGAACGCCGTGTCGCGCCCCAGCTGCCTCTGCCATCGCCGCGATTTCGGCGGGGTAGAGCAAGATCGCCGGATCGCTCGAGCCGAGCTGAACCGCGATCTGGTCGATATAACCGTCCTTGCCACCGAAGCTGGTCGGCAGCGGCAGCGGCACCGGCCAGGCGCCGGCGAGAACCGCGCCGCAGAACAGCGCGGCGAATTCGGGGCCGGTCTCGGCGATGAGGGCAACGCGGTCGCCCTTGCTGATTCCCGCGGCGATCAGGCGGAACGCGGCGGCGCGCGCATCATCGCGCAGCTCGGCATAGGGGTACGCGCGAACCAGGTTGCCGCGTGGGTCGTGAAAGTTGAGTCCCTTGGCGCTCTGAGCGGCATAGTCGAGCGCCTCGCCGAACGTGGCAAAGTCCGAATAGCGCCGCGGCAAGGGGCAATCGTTGGGTGTAGGCGCGAGCGTCGGCCCGGCGAGGGTAGCGGCGTCGGTCATGATCGTTGCAAAACCCGTCGTTTCTTTCGAGGCCTCGACCGTGCGATTATAACGCTTCGGCTCGACCCCAGATGACCTGGTCACCCGGCTCCGCCCTCATCGGAACCGGGATCGGGGTTTTTCCTTCGCGGTCGAGTGTGGCACGAATATGGCGCGCCCATGCGACAGCCCCGCACGCCTCGCCCTGTCAGACCGCTCGATCCGCCGCGGCTGGAGGAACTGGCGCTTGCCTATGTCGCGCGTTTCGCGACGAGCACGGGCAAGCTCGGCCAGTACCTGAAGCGCAAGCTACGCGAGCGCGGGTGGGAGGCGCCCGCCGAACCCGACATACCCGCGCTCCTCGAGCGGTTCGTCGCGGCGGGCTATGTCGACGACGCCGGGTTCGCGCGCGGCCGCGCTTCCAGCCTCCACCGCCGCGGCTATGGTGCGCAGCGGGTCGATCAGGCGCTGCGCGGCGCGGGGATCGGCGAGGACGATCGCGCGGCGGCGCGCGGGGGACAGGCCGAGGCGCGCTGCGCCGCGCTGGTCCTCGTCCGCAAGCGCCGTTTCGGCCCGTTTGGAGCTGCCCGCCCGGACGCAGCCGCGCGTCAGAAGCAAATCTCGGCGATGCTCCGCGCGGGTCATACACTCGACACAGCGCGCATTTTGATCGATGCAGGAAGCGAAGCCGAAGCGATCGAATGGGTCGATGAAGCGGCTGGAGATTCAACATGATGAGCGTCCGGACCGTCCTCTTCGCTGCCCTGGCAGCGGTCGCGGCGTGCTCGCCGATGGCCGCCGATGCGGGGCAGAAGGCCTCTGCGGCGGGCGCGCGGCATCCCGAATCGGGGCTCGAGGTCATCTCCCTGACGGTCGTCTCGGCGGGCAAGCGCCATCGATTCCGGGTCGAAGTCGCGCGGTCTTCGGAGGAGCAGGCCAAAGGACTGATGTTCCGCACCGCGCTCGCGCCCAAAGAGGGGATGATCTTTCCGCTGGAACCCGCACGCCAGGCCAGCTTCTGGATGAAGAACACGGTGATCCCGCTCGACCTGGTGTTCGTCGGGCCGGACCGGCGGATCGAGAGCATCGCCGCCAACGCGGTGCCCTATTCGCTGAGCCCGATCGCATCGAAGGGCAGCGTCTCGGCGGTGCTCGAGCTCATCGGCGGACGCGCCGCGCAGCTCGGCCTTGCGCCGGGCGACCGGGTCGAGTGGTAGCTTGCTTCGGGAGGGGCACTTCCTCTAACGGCGGTTGCGATGGGTATCCTCTCGAAAATCTTCACCTGGTGGGACGGCGCGACGATCGGCACGCTGCTCGACAGTTCGTTGCGCGGCGAAAAGGTTGGCACCGACGCGCAGGGCAACGCCTATTTCCGCGCGAAGAAGAAGCATCCCGACGGCCGCGAGCGGCGCTGGGTGATCTATGCGGGCGCCAACGACGCCAGCCGCGTTCCGGCCGAATGGCACGGCTGGCTGCATGGTTCCTTTGACGGCGTGCCCGAAAGCAACCTGCCCCCGGCGCGGATCTGGGAGGTCGACTACACTCCCAACGCCACCGGCACCGCGCAGGCCTATCGCCCCGCCGGCGCGCTGGAACGGGGCGGGGTGCGCGCCGCGGCGACGGGCGATTACGAAGCCTGGACCCCGGGCGACTGAGAGCCGATGGCCGTGCGCCTCCTCCTTTGCGCCACCCTGCCGCTGTTCGTCCTCGCCGCGTGCAGCCGCGAGCCGGAGCTGCCGCCCGAAGTGCGCCAGACCGCCGCCGCCAGGTCCACCGGTGCGGCCAGGATGGTCGATGAGCAGGGCGTCACCCCGCTTGCCGATCGGGTCGCCACCATCGGCCTGCTCAACAAGCGCAACAACCTGACCCGCGACCTCAAGCTCAAGCCCGGCCAGTCGCAGCGGGTCGACAACGTGATCGTCAAGCTGGCCGCATGCGAGAAAACCGCGCCGTGGGAAGACCCGCCCGAAACCGGCGCGTTCGTCCAGGTCTTCGTCGAGGAGCGCGCCACCGTGCGCGAGCGGCTGGCCTGGCGCAAGGTGTTCTCGGGCTGGCTGTTCCGCAACGCGCCCTCGCTGAACGTGGTCGAACACCCGGTTTACGATGTGTGGGTCAAGGATTGCGCGATGCGCTTTCCCGGCGACGAGGCGACCCCCTCGGCAGCGGCCTCGGCGAGCAGCGCGGCAAAGCCCGCGGGCAGGCCCGGCCCAGCCGCCTCGCCCAGCCCGGCGCCTTCACCCACACCAACCGCCACCGCTTCGCCCAGCCCCGCGCCCACCCCTGCCTGAGCGGCGCGCAATCGCACGAGGTAGTCCGCCTGATCGATCTCGACCGCGCCCAGTGAGGCGAGGTGAGCGGTCATGAACTGGCAGTCGAGCAGTTCGCATCCGCCTTTTCGCAGCGCCGCGACCAGCCAGGCCAGCGCCACTTTCGAGGCATCGCGCGCGGTGCTGAACATGCTCTCGCCGCAG
Source organism: Novosphingobium sp. (assembly GCA_030697365.1). GTDB lineage: Bacteria > Pseudomonadota > Alphaproteobacteria > Sphingomonadales > Sphingomonadaceae > Novosphingobium. The sequence goes on from JAUYQH010000034.1 coordinate 36,144, forward strand.
AACACCCGGTCGAAGCCGACGCCATAGAGCCCGCCCGCCAGCTCGCCCCCTTCGTCGTTGGCGCGCCAGCATTCGATCGAGTGGGCGAAGCCCAGCCGGTGCAGCTCGCGATAGCTGGCCGCGATCCGCCCGCTGATCCAGGTCTCGCTACGCCCCGGGCGCGATGCGGCGCAGGCCGCGATCACCGCGTCGAACGCGGCGTTGCAGGTCACCGCGAAGCGCTCGCGGCGCAAGCTGCGGGCGAGCGAGGCGGACACGCGAAAGCCGTCGAGCGGCAGGATCGCGCGCATCCGCGGCTCGACCCAGAACACTTCGGGATCGTCGTGCGCGTCGGCCATCGGAAAGATCCCGGCGCGATACGCGCTGAGCAGCAGCGCGGGATCGATCGGCGGGGCGACGGGGGCGTGCATGATGCCAAATCCTACACCAACGCGGCGCGAAGTCCCAGCGCGGCGCGCGATTCAGCGCGGAGCCTGGACCACCTGGACCACTGTCCTGGGCCAAAAAGTCCTGTCCTCGCGAACGCGCGGCAAAAGCCCCCGGACTGCGCCGGTTTCCCGGCCCAAGCGACAGAACAGCCCCAAACCCGCAAAGGAAACCCCGCTGCGCCCAGCTTGGCGAAACGGGCGTTTTGAGAAGAATCGAGGATCGGCGCAACGGCATGTGACCAGTCGAGCAGGCGAAATCCTACTTTGCAAGCTTGTGGAGTGAACCCCGTTACCCCCCTTTACTCTGCTGCCCCATCTGGCCACCAAGGTTGGGTGAAGATCGAAGATTTCATCGGCAAATACTGGGGCAAGCCGGGCGGGGCCGAGCGCGCCACATATCAGATGTTCCTCACCGAACTGGCGCAGTTGCTGGGTGCGCCGACGCCCGATCCCGGCGCGGGGGGCGAGCTGGGCAACTACCAGTTCGAAGGCCCGGTCCGGTCCGAAGCGGTGTTCCTTTCCAAACACAACAAGCGCATCGACCTCTACAAGCGCGACTGCTTCATCCTTGAAGCCAAGCAGAGCCAGCTCAAGCCCGGCGAAACGCTTCCCGAAGATCCACCCGAGGAAACGCTTGAACCCGTCCGCGACCTGTTCGGCAATGTCGTCGGCCACGCCGCCGCGTCGGGCAAGCGCGCGCCACGCTATGACCGGCTGATGGCCGACGCGCGGATCCAGGCCGAACGCTACAGTCTGGCCCTGCCCACCGGGCACAGGCCGCCGCCGTTTCTGATCGTCGCCGATATTGGCCGTGCGTTCGAACTCTATTTCGACTGGACGGGCGATGGGCGCGGCTATGGCTTCTTCCCCGATCAGCAGAACTACCGCATCGCGCTCGATGCGCTGGCGAGCGACGCGCTCGTCGGCAACAGCGAGCTGACCGCGCGCGACTTGCTCCGCGCGATCTGGCTTGATCCGGCCAGCGTCGATCCGCGCAAAAAGGCTGTGGCGGTCACTCGCGACATCGCCGAACGGCTGAGTCGCGTGGCCGAACGGCTCGAAAAGGACGAAGCCGCGCTGCGCAAGGACCGCGCCGATTTCGAAATCGCGCTGGGGATCGAAAAGACCGCGCTGTTCCTGATGCGCGTGCTGTTCTGCATGTTCGCCGAAGATGTCGAACTGCTTCCCAAGGACAGCTTCACCCGCTTCCTCGACGAAGCGCGCAGCAAGACCGATCTGTGGTGGCGGCGCGGCCTGAGTGACCTGTGGGCGACCATGAATCAGGCCGACGAACACAACCGCTTCTGGTCCTATGGCGACGCCATCGTTCGCTATTTCAACGGCAACCTGTTCTCGTCGGCCACCGTGTACGACCTGCCGCAGGAATTCCGCGGCGAGCTGTACGAAGCTGCCAAGCGCAACTGGCGCGCGGTCGAACCCGCGATCTTCGGCACATTGCTCGAACAGGTGCTGACCAAGGGCGAACGCGCCAAGCTGGGCGCCCACTACACCCCGCGGCCTTATGTCCAGCGGCTGGTCAACGCGACCATCGGCGATGTGCTCAACCCCGAATGGGACGTGGTGCGCATCGATGTCCGGATGTTGGAGGAAGCCGACCGCCATGACGAAGCGCTCGTTGCTGTCCGCGCCTTTCACCAGCGGCTTTGCGATTTGCGCGTGCTCGATCCCGCCTGCGGCACCGGCAACTTCCTCTACGTCGCAATGGAACTGCTGCTCCAGTTGGAAGGCGAGGCGATCCAGCTCGCCGCCGAGCTGGGCGAAACGATTGCGCCCGCGATCCATCCCAACCAGTTCCTCGGGCTCGAACTCAACCCGCGCGCCGCGGTGATCGCCGAACTGGTGCTGTGGATCGGCTGGCTGCGCCACCGCCTCGCCAACCATCCCGACGCGGTGGCCGACCCGGTGCTGCCGACGCTGACCAACATCAACTTCGGCACCCACGGCGGGTATGATGCGGTGCTGCGCCATACCCCGACCGGCGAGCCGGATTTTGCCAACCCGATGGCACCCGCCTGGCCCGAGGCGGATTTCATCGTCGGCAACCCGCCGTTTATCGGCGGCAAGGACATCCGCGGCAGCCTGGGGGGCGACTATGCCGAGGCGCTGTGGCAGGCCAATCCGCGCGTCCCCAAATCGGCCGATTTCGTGATGCAATGGTGGGACCGCGCCGCGCATCTTTTGACCGCACCCGCCACCCGCCTGCGCCGCTTCGGCTTCGTCACCACCAACAGCATCACCCAGACCTTCAGCAGAAGGGTGATCGAGGGGTATCTGGCACCAAATTCCTCTCCCCTTGCGGGAGAGGATAGCGCAGCTTCCCCCCGCAGGGGGGTAGCGCAGCTTGGAAAGGGGGGCGGGCTCGCGCGCGCATCAGCCCCCTCTCCAACTCCGGCTAGCGAACAAGTTCGCAAGCCTTCGTATCCTCTCCCGCAAGGGGAGAGGGCGCCATCTGCCACCCTCAGCCTCGTCCTCGCCATCCCCGATCACCCGTGGACCCGCGCGACGAAGGACGCCGCCGCGGTGCGTATCGCGATGACCGTGGCGCAGGCGGGCGCGGGCGACGGACGGCTGGTGCGGATCGTGGGCGAGCGCGGGCTCGACAGCGATGTGCCGGTGCTGGAGGAGTGCGAGGATCGCGGGCGGATCAATGCCGATCTGACGCTGGGGACGGATGTGACTGGCGTGGCGGCGCTCAAGGCCAACGAAGGCTTGGCATCGCCCGGGGTGAAGCTGCACGGCGCGGGTTTCATCGTTTCGCCGCAACACGCAGCCCATCTCGGCCTTGGAACGCGCGCCGGCCTTGAACCTCATATCCGCCCCTACGTGAACGGTCGCGATCTGCTGCAACGTTCGCGCGGTGCGATGGTGATTGATCTTTTCGGGCTTTCAGAGAGTGAAGTGCGACAACGGTTCCCCGAAGTTTACCAGCATCTGCTGTGCACGGTTAAACCCGAGCGCGACGCCAATCGACGCGAAAGTTACAAGCGAACATGGTGGACTTTCGGCGAGCCGCGTCGCGATATGCGCCCCGCACTTCAGGGCCTTAAGCACTACATCGCAACGGTCGAAACCTCGAAGCACCGCATATTCGATTTCCTCGACGCGGCTATCCTGCCCGACAACATGCTGATCGCGCTGGGCAGTGACGAAGGGTTCCACCTCGGGGTACTGTCGTCGCGCATCCATGCCGAATGGGCGCTTCGCGTCGGCGGCTGGCTCGGCATGGGCAACGACAACCGCTACAACAAATCCAAGGTCTTCGACCCCTTCCCCTTCCCAGACGCCACCCCCGCCCAGCGCGCGACTATCGCCGAACTCGCCGAGGAACTCGACGTCACCCGCAAGGCCGCGCTTGCCGAAACTCCCGACCTGACGATGACCGAAATCTACAACTGGCGCGAGAAGCTGCGTGGCGGGACGCCGCTTTCGCCGCACGACGAGGATCGCGCCCGCGCCGCGCGCGCCGGGATCGTCGATAGGCTCCACCACCAGATCGATGCCGCGGTGGCCGCTGCCTATGGCTGGCCCGCCGACCTGTCTCCGGCGGAAATCGTCGCGCGGTTGGTGGCGCTGAATGCGACACGCGCTGCCGAGGAAAGGGCCGGCCACGTCCGCTGGCTTCGGCCCGATTATCAGATCCCCCGGTTCGCCAAACAGGCGAAGTAGCTAAAAGACCACTGCCCCCCCGCCATGCACCCTTGCTTGTCATCCGCCACCGCGGTCTGTAGGGGCACGCGCGGCGCAGGAGTGTAGCTCAGTTGGTAGAGCATCGGTCTCCAAAACCGAGGGCCGTGGGTTCGAGTCCCTCCACTCCTGCCAATAATTTCCCGTCTTCCCAAAGAATCGACGCCCGCCGCAGCTTGGGCTAGGTTTCCGCGCGTGGCCCGCTTTGGGTGGGGCGCCGCGGGGGTATCCGGATGGGCGAAGGCGCCGGTGAAGGTCGAAAGCGTTCGTGGCTGGCGGCGGCGTCGGCGCGTCACCGGCTGCTGGTCGCGCTGCTCGCGCTGCTCGGCATGCTGGCGATGGTCGCGCCCTATTTCCGCGATTCGCTCGATCTCCACGCGCCCCGTGCCGAAAGTGGCGTGCTCGATCTGAGCGAGTACAAGCCGCTCTCGCGCCCGATCGATCTCGGTGGCGAATGGCGCTTCACTTGGCTCGCCGGGGCCGGGCCGCAGCCGGGGGCAACTGGGCTGATCGCGGTGCCGGGGTTCTGGGACGGGACGAAGCTGGGCGGGGCAAGCCTCCCGCCCCAGGGCACCGCGCGCTATGTGCTGACGCTGCGCGGGCTGCCGCAGGGGCGCTACCGGCTGCACCTTGCGCCAGTCTATGCCGCCAGCACCATCACCCTCGACGGCCGGGTGATATCGCGGCGCGGGGTGGTCGGCAGCGATGCGCGGACCACGCGCTACCACCACCGCGCGCAGGACTTCGGCTTCACCGGGGGTGGCCGCGACCACGTCATCGCGATCGAGGTCGCCGCCTGGCACCATCGCGACAACGGGATCGACCAGACCCCGGTGTTCGGGCTCGCCCCGGGGATGGAGGACTGGTCGATCCAGAAATGGAACCGCGCGGTCCTCTACAACGCCTCGATCATCCTGGTCATCCTGATGGCGTTCGTCGGGTTCCTCTATCGCCCGCGCGACCGCGCCTCGCTCTATCTCGGGCTGGGCGGGCTCGCCTTCCTGCCGTCGATGATGGTGCTGGGCCACGACAACATCCTGATGATCCAGTTCCCCTGGCTAAGCTTCCGCCAGATGCTGGGGATCCAGTACCTGACCTCGCCGTTCGCGATCCTGTTCTTCGCGGCGATGATCCACCAGCTCTACCCGCGCGAAGGATCGCGGCTGATCTTTCGCGGCATCGCGGCGGGCTATCTGGCGATCTTCGCCGCGCAGGCCGTGATCTTCACGATCGGCGATACGGTGCTCGCCTCGCTCATCGGGCGGCTGGTGTTCATGCCGCTGACCGTCTCGACGCTGATCTACCTGACCGGGGTGACCGCGCTGGCCGCCCGGCGCGGGCGCGACGGGGCGATCGTCCACCTCGTCGGCACCGCGCTGTTCGTCGCCTCGTACATCGTCATGGCGCTGGTCTGGACCGCGGTGTTCACCACCGAGGAGCTGCGCAGTTACGAGCTGACCACGCTGGGCGCGGTGATGATCCTCTATTCGCAGGTCGTGGTCATGGCCGAACGCTGGTCGCTGGGGGTGGTGCGGTCCGAGCAGGACAACGAGGACTTGCGCCAGCTGCTCGAGATCAACACCGCGATCACCAGCGACCTCCAGCTCGGCTCGCTGCTCGACAAGATCGTGGCGGTGACCAGCAAGATCATCCACGCCGACCGCACGACGCTGTTCCTCAAGGACCCGCAGGCGCCCGCGCTCGAGGCGCTGGTCGCGCAAGGGGTCGAAGGCGGCAGGCTTCGCGTCGATATCGGGCGCGGGCTGGCGGGGTACGTCTATGCCACGGGCGAGACGGTCAACATCCCCGACGCCTATTCCGACGAACGCTTCAACCGTTCGGTCGACGAAGACACGGGCTATCGCACGCGCACCGTGCTGACCGT
>JAUYQH010000043.1 GCA_030697365.1 Novosphingobium sp.
CCAGGCGCCAGCCCCTCCGTGCGCGCGCGCGCGAATTCGCAAGGTTTTCCACAAAATCGGCCGGAAGCTTGCGATTCCCAATACTTCAAATGTCAGTTTTTCAGAACCCGATCAGCACGTTATGAGTTTTTCACGGGCGACTGGCTAGCGGAACCGGGGAACACGTCGTCCACTTTGCCCGGGCCTTCCCCATGCTGACTTGGCAACCGTCAGATCCATCAAAAGATGCCCGCCGTTCGATCAGCGCCTGGATCGCGGCGGAGGGATTGGCAAATGTCCGCTCTCCGCTCGGTCTCGATGCCGCCTGCGACGGTTGGCCGATCGATCATGCCGCGGCGGTGGTTTGCATCAATATGATCCACATCAGCCCATGGGCCTCGACCGAAGGCCTGATGCGAGGCGCCGGTCGGATTCTCGATGCAGGGGCGTCTCTCTATCTGTACGGGCCGTTCCGCCAGGCTACCAAAGTGCTCGAACCCAGCAACGCTGCGTTCGAGCAAAACCTGCGCGCCCGCGACCCGCGCTGGGGGCTGCGCGATCTGGACGAAGTGGCAGCTTGCGCAGCCTCTCACGGCTTCGTGCTCGATCGCGTAGTGGAAATGCCAGCAAACAACCTCTCAGTCATTTTCCGCAGGTCGTAGGACGACCCCACAATGGTTGCGACGCCCCGCGACTACTCATACAGTTTGGGCGGCGGTTCACATGGGGCCTGTTGTCGACGATTGACCGTCGCCGCCATTGAACCGCAGCTTGAGCGGCTGTTCACCGCGGCCGCGGCAGGCCGGGCAGTCGCGGTGCTGACTATAAGGCGCAGCGTTTCATCGCGGTAGGCCCGGTCGGCTCCGCTGACGAACCATGAGCGTTGGAGCTGGAGAACTATGAGTGGGGGGGGCGGTGGAGCCGCAGGCAACGCCGCCCTTTTCCTGGGGGGGCAGTCGAAAGTCGGGCTGGCTGCCCGATCGCCTCCAGTAATCCTCCAAGCCGCTTCGCTGGAGGAGATTCGCTACTAAGCTGAGAGCTGACGCGGCCGGATCAAAACCCGGCCGCGCCTCGTCTGGTATAGCTCAAGGATTCATCTTGAGCTCACGCAAGACATAAGTGCCCTTGATCTTGCGGATGTTGTTGTAGAGCTCGCGCACGGTTTTGTTGCTGTTGTCGAGGTTCTGCTTGCCCCAGGCATTCAGAAACGCATCGTAACGTGCCTTGTCGGCCGTGAGCGAGGCCATGCTGGGATAGTTCACCCGCAGGACCAGGTTCACTTCGTTGTTGCCGTAAGGCACGGTATAAATGCCATAGTCGCTAATTTGGCCAAGGCTCTTGGAGACCTCATTGGCTCTGACCCATGTCTGCTTCAGCCCCTGCAGGTATGTATTGAGCTGCCCCTCGTCGACCTTCACGTAGGTTAGTTCAACCACCGTTTCCTGCGGCGTGTAGTCTTTCCAGACCTCCAGCTGCGCAGAGGCTGGCGCCGAAATAGTCAGCGTCCCGGTCGCGATGGCAAGTGTGGCTAGCTTACGTATTGTGGTCATTGGAAAACCCTCTGTTTGATCGGTGTGAACGCGACCCGGCGGGGAGAGGTAGGCGACCCTACTGAAAGGCAACCGCTCCACTTGCAACAATGGACGGCCCGGCCGAAAGAGTCCAGAATCGAAGCTTTGATCGTGGAACGAATTGATTGGCCAATTCAATTCAATTCAATTCAATGATGTGGTCCATCAGCTCCGACGCAGCAGCAAGGTCCGCACAGGGTCGTGAACTGCCGGGCCGGTTCTCCATCCGTCGGCCGCCAGTCGGCTTGCGGGCGGCTGGACCTGTCTCGGCGCGCCCCCACGGTAAAAATGGGGGGGACGGACATAGCCATGCATCAGGCGGGTTGCGCAGGTCGGGCTCCACTCTCAAGCCAGCGCGCCAAACTCGGCGAAAACCTCTGGCGGACATTAGCGTCGCAGCTCTCCAGATCTTCAGCCGAGAAGGCCGTTTGCCATCGGCCGTTGTTGCCCTTGTTGAAAAGTCGGTCCGCCCCGTCGGCTCGGCCGAGCGGAACACCAGCATGTTGACGATGCGCTGCATCCAGGTGGTGCCGCATTTCGAGTAGGTGGCAATTACAATGTCGTCCGCCCGCGGTTGGTATCCGTCTCACCGCCGGCTATCGAAAACGCTGGAGCGGACTTCCCGCGTGGGCGCGCGCTTGACCATGTGGTTCCCCATCACCGAGCCGCACATCTTGGCTTACCCGCAAGCTTTGCAGGCTGACGATCATTGATTACAGCGTCAAGGGCTTATCCGCCGGTGGAGCGTCGGCTTTGGGTCCTGACCGGAATGGCGCCGATCGCCGCTCGTCATCCAGAATCGGCCAGGCGGCAGACGGCTCCATTGCCGCCGAAAACGGAACGCGAGCCAATCGAGATCGTGTCGCGGCGCGATTAGCGAGCACCGTGAAGCCGGACGTCAAACATCCGATTCATGCGAACCTTACCGTGAATAACAAGAATCCTATAAATCCAGGCAAATCCTGTCATGAATCACTGCGCCAGCCCCATCAGTGCTTACCGCAGGCAACGTGGCGCACGGCCTTTTTTCGTTCTTTCGTTCCGCACGCCCATCTGTTCATAGAGCGGAGTATGGAAGCTGTCCAAAGGGTCGCCGAGGTGGCCGCCCCTGTGGCGATTGCTTGAGTTTGCGCGAACAGGTGGAGCTTCCGCCTACCAACTTGTCGAACGGTTGAAGGAGGTGGTGGATCGCCACTCCTCATAGTGGGGACACAATTCGTCAGGCAGCGACGCCTCGAATGGGCCATCGAGCGGATAGTGCGGCATGGCCTCGAGGACGGTATCGAGCATCGCCAAACCCTGCTTGCGATCCTTGGGGCGCTTGAGCGGATTGCGCTTGGTCTGGCCCGCCATCCACAGCTTGTGGAGCGCGAACCAGCGCGGGTCCGGCGCGACGATCCGCGCAGGGGAGCCGTCGCGGCAGCCGACGACCTGATCGACCGGGCGGCCGAGCAGCAGCCACTCCTGCTCGGGCAGAGGCATCGGTTGCGGCCGGTCCGCGGTGCCGAGCGTTGCGGCCCGCGAGGGCGCGACGAGCAGCTCGACCTCATAGGCCTTGGCGTTGTGCGCCTGGAAATCGCGCTCGCTGTTGACGGTAAAGGTCGGATCGACCGCCTTGAGCATGTCCCAGACGGTCTTGCCCGACAGGTCCGGCTCGCCGGCGACCCAAGCGAGATCGAAGTCCTCGGTCTCGTCTGGCAGCGCGATCGTGCCGGCAGCCTCGACCATGTACGCAGCAACGGCATTGGTGCCGACCACTAGCAAGTGCGAGCCGAGGAGTTGGCGGCGATCGCATTCGCGCAGGATGGGCCCGGCATCGCTCGACAGCAGCGGCAGCCGGAGCGCGCGGTAGAGCGCCGCGCTTTCGGCGAGCGTGGCGCGCAAACTGGCGGCACGATCCTTTAGTTCCGCCTTGCGCGTGCGGTAGGCGTTGAAGGCGGCTTCGCGCTCGTCGTTCCACGCGCCAAGACTTTTGCCATTGCCGCTGCGATCGCGAATTTCGTAGAGATAGTCATGCCCGGTGATCGTCTTGCGGCGCAGATCGTAGGGCAGCTGGGCACGCTCGCGTTCGGTCTCGATCCAGCTTTCGTAGCGCTGGCGCAGACCCACCAGCAGGCGCGATTGCTCGTCGCTGAAGGGGCGGAAGCCGAGCATGGGCTGTTATCCCACAAATCTAGCCTTATGTCAAAATGTGGGATAGATTGATAATACTCCTTATGTTAATAGCGATATGTCACAGCGTCCACAGTAACGACAGCGGCGCGCCCTGAATCCTCTCGCTGACAGGCGTGATCCGGTCATGGTCGTGTAGAATGAGACCCCGGACAAAGCGCTCCCCGGCAGCCGCCTCAAGCTTGCGCAGACCCGAAAAGTCACGTCGGCGCAGCGTCGCTCCCGACTTTACCTCGATGCCGACCACGCGGCCGCGCGCATCTTCGAGCACAAAGTCGACTTCGTCCTGTTCGCGCGTGCGAAAGTGACAAAGCGTCGTCCGGCGCTCGCTCCAACTCATGAGCTTGCGGAGTTCGGCGTGAACGAACGTTTCGAATAGCGCGCCAGTCGCCGGAGGCTGATCGACCGGGTCGAGTTGGCTCACCCCGCGCAGTGACGCCAACAATCCGCTGTCATAGAACTGAATCTTCGGCGTCTTGACGAGACGTGCGATGCGGTTGCTGAACCACGGCGGCAGGCTTCGGACCAGATAGATGCGCTCGAGCGCCTCGAGATACTTGACGACCGTCGGTCGCGACAACTGGAGCGATGAGGAGAGATTGCTGATGTTGACGGGCTGTCCCGCCTGCTCGGCCAGATGGGAGACAAGGCGGGGCAACTGATCCAATTGTTCGATGTTCGCGGCATCGCGCGCATCGCGATCCACCACCAGTCGGATGTAATCCTCGAACCAGGCCGTGCGGCGCCGCGACGACTTTTTCTGCAAGGCTTCCGGATAACCTCCCGCGACGATTATCCGGCGAAGCTCGGCCCCGACTACGGGCAGCGGCGTGAACGCCAGCGGTCCGTCGTCAAACAGCCGTTCGATGAGTCTGCCGGGACTGGCGTGAAGTTCGGCCTGCGCGAGCGGCAAGAGTTCGACGATGGAGAGTCGGCCAGCGAGCGAATCTCCGATCGTCGGCAGCGCCATGACAGTGGCCGATCCGGTCAGCAGAAACCGTCCCGGAGTCTTGACCGTGTCCACGGCAACCTTGATCGCCAGCATGAGTTCGGGCGCACGCTGGATCTCGTCGATCACCCCGCCGCCCAGCGAGCGGATGAAACCGGTCGGATCGCGCCGGGCGGCTTCGAGCGTGCCGGGCTCATCGAGCGTGACGTAGGGTCGCTTCTCGGTCACGAACTGCTCGACCAGCGTGGTCTTGCCGGCCTGGCGCGGCCCATTGACGAGGATCACGCGTGTCTCCTCAAGGCCTTCGCGGATCTGCTGTTCGGCGCGACGCGGAATGTAGATGCCAGTCATCGCAACTTGTTAACGGTATATGCCGCGATTTGTAAAGGATACTGTCCGCGATTTGTATCGAGTGTGCCGTCGAATGCCGGACAAGCTCGAGCGCTTCGAGCGTGAACTGATCGAACGGGAGGTAGCCAAGCGGGCAGGGCAGTGTACCGAACCCGAAACTGCGGCACGCTAACTCCTGATTCCCGTCACTTGAAGCCATTATCGATTGCCGCGAGGCCGTCAGTCACTTCCTGTCGTGAAGCCTTCACACCCAGTTCTGCGGCATGGCGCGGCCATGCGGAAAGCGTGGCGCGGACTTCGTCGATGATCGTGGCCACGGTGCGCGCCGAAATGCCGTGCCGCTGGCCAATCCGCTCGACATGCGCGCGGGTGGGATTTCGGCCTTCGTGTTCGACAGCCAGGTAGTGCTCACCGCCAGGACCGGTCGAGAAGGTAAGATCGTAGGCCGGCGCTAGCCGCCATTCGCCGGCCGCGTTCATCAGATAGGCGTGCTGGCGGGTATGGTCGTCTCGGTTGTGGGCGAGCACGTTGAACACCATCCGGCGGAAGACTTGCTCGACGTCGGCGGCGTGGCGTGTAATCGCCAGCGTCGCACGCAGGAAGCCGTCGTATTCGAGGCTTGGCATGTGGGGCACCGCTTCGACCGCCCCGGCCAGCGAAACCATGTGCAGGCGGCGACCGGGGGCAGGGCGGTCGAAACGCCTGGTTGCGAAATAGCCGGGGCCGTCGCGCGCGGAGATCAATCGGGTCTCGGCCATGTCAATTCCGGCTGCTCGCGCCATCCGCGCATAGGCTTCTTCGACCGGGCCAATGTCCGCGGGATCGTTGGGCGAGCGAAACTTGACGATCCAGCTGTCGAAACCAGGTGCAGGCTCGCCATCGGCAATGCAGGTCCGGCCATCTTCGGCAAAGCCAATGTGAACCTTGGGTCTTGCCCCGCCCGACGCGCCGCCGAGCGCAGCGAGTGTGTCGCCGAGCGTACTTTCCTCGCCGTGCAGGATCGTGCGGGACTCGGCTGCAAGCGTATCGAGATCGAGAGTGGCTGCTGATTCATCGGGAAGAGTGGCAGGCTCATAGACCAGCGCACCGCGGCCTTGTCTGCCAACCAGAGCCAAGCGATCGACCGCATCGAGTTGCGCGAGCGACTGACCGATTTTCGCAAGCCGCCG